>NZ_RAWB01000199.1 GCF_003612055.1 Corallococcus llansteffanensis | reverse complement strand
AGCCATGAGTGGGTGGGCTTCGCGTTCCAGTTGAACCACGGCCTGGGTGGGCGCGGCGGGTGGGCGACGTTCGGGGAATATCTGGCGGGACAGTTGGCACTGGGAGGACCGGTGCTGTTTCCGCTGGCGCTGGTGTACGCGGTGCGCGGGCCGCGCGAGCAGTTCCTGTTGCGCATGGCCACGGTGGTGCCGCTGGTGTTCTTCGGCTACGCGGCGGCGCGCACGCGGGGCGAGGCCAACTGGCCGGCGGCGGCGTATGTCGCGGCGTGCGTCGGGGTCGCGGGCATGCGGCCCGGGTGGCAGCGGGCGGCGGCGTGGAGCGGGATGGCGGTGTCGCTCGCGGTGACGTCGCACCTGTTGTTCCCGGTGCTGACGTTCGAGCGCGACGTGCTGCTGTCACGGACGCACGGCTGGGGGCCGCTGGAGCAGCTGGCGACACCGGAGAAGCTCTTCCCGGACATGAAGCCGGGCCGCACGGTGGTGTACGCGCCCACGTACCAGCTCGCCTCGCAGGTGGCGTACGCGGCGGGCGTGGAGACGGACACGGTGGGCCCGGCCCGGCGCAAGAGCCAGTACGACGTGTGGCCTCCGCTGGACCTGGAGCCCGGTCAGGACGTGCTGTGGTGTTCGGAGAACGGCGTGGAGCCGCCGGAGGAGCTGGTCCAGCGCTTCGGTTTGGTGGAGGGCCCGGTGGAGCTCGCGGTCGACTTCCGGGGACGGCGCCTGCACACGTTCACCGTGTGGCGGCTGCACCATTTGAACGTCCCGCCGCGATAGCTCAGTCAAGCACGACGGCCAGACGGTCACGGCTAGACCTCGTTGAACCTCATTCCGGTGGCCCCGATGCGCGCCAATGCTGATTTGATTTCCTCCGAAACAATCAGGGCGACGGACCATCCCCAAGTCCTGAAGACATTTGCCTCCCCTACTTTCGCCGCATCAATCCGCATCCCGTAAACATCCCGATACTGTCCGGCCTTTTCAGGTCGTCCATCCTCCGGCCTCCAAAGCTCCACCTCTTTGCATGCCGCATCGTTGATGCACCGGATGAGCTTGGTGGCCACAAGAATACAGAACTGATCGGGCTGGCCCGCGATGTCCACGGGGAAAATCTGTACATCGTCCGTGGCCAACTCTGTCAACAGGGAAGCGACCCGGACGTGCACGATGGGGGTCGCCAGGCCTGCCAGGGTGAAATCAAACGCCGTTCCAGGTACGTCGATGGGGACCCTCAAGCGTCCTGGATTGGGAATCGGTTGTCCCTTCTTGAAGGCCCACGGATCGTCCACTTCGCGGCCTTGCTGATCCGTGGGAATGCCGAGGGACCACCGTCCCGGAAGTGTCATATCGGCTGAAAGATCGAAGTACCGTTTTGGCATGCTGACCATCTGGAATTACTGGGTGCGCGTCACCAGCTTGTGCAGCTCGGTGCCCGGCGTGGAGATCTGCGTCGCTAGCTTCTTGAGTTCCGCTGTCAGTGCTTCTTGGCATTGCCGCATGCTCCGGCAATCCTCTGTTGCGGCAGTCAGCCGATTGAGGATTCGTTGGTGGTACTCTTGCGGATGCGGCCCTTTGTGAGCCTTGACGTTGACGATGTTGGCCGGATCGTTCAAAGACATGCCCGCCTTGTCGAATACCTTCTGAAACAGGGGCGACCATGGCCCTCCTCTCTTGTCGGAGTCCCACCACTTGTCCGTAGCGATGTGGTGATCATGGCCCTTCGCGTCCATCGGGCCGACAGCTGCACCTCCCATCCCCCGCGCTGTTTTGGAGATCGCGCCAGTCGCGAGCGTCATGGTGATCACTTCACCCGTCACCGCCACCGCCTGCACTTCTCCAACAGCCGACAGCACGATTCCCGCCTGGGAGCCGGCCTGCACGGATGCTTGCGCCGAACCGGGCAGGGTCGGCACCTTGCCCGCGAACCCCGCCGCCGTATTGCCGATGGCCACCGTGGCCAGCATGGCGAAAGCGCGCGCTGAGTTCCTTCCCATCACCTTGCCGTAGCGCTCGCCAGCGCCGCGAAGTTCGTCAAATGTGCGGGCTCTGTCTGACTCTTCCACCAGCCGTCGGAAACCTGCGATCAAGCCCCAGAACGTGTCTACGCCCAGGTAGACAATCAAAGTGGCCGTCATAACAGCAGCCAGGCCCTTGCTCACCGGCTCGGGCACCGCCCATAGAACCATATACATCGTGCCGGTCCACACCGCCGCCGCCACCATTGCATGCGGGTCGGCCATGTCCTTGAACGCTTCCAGCATCTCTTCCAAGACGGCACCGTGGGCAAGCGCCATGGCGAGTGCATAGCGCCCATCTCCATTGAGCGTGGGGCCATCCACCAGCAACCGGAGACAGTCTCCCTTCCTGCCCGTGCGTTCGCACCAGCGCAGGTAGGCACGCGTCAACTCGGCGTCCGTTTCGGCTGGCTGCCCTTCCAAGTGCTCACCGGGCCCAAGTGATGTCATGCGACGAGTGCGTGCATCGAAGAGGTACGCGCCCCAGCGCGCATCAATGTCGAATAGCTCCCCGGCGGTCGCTTGAGGATGGAAAGGGGGCCTCACTTCCCGCGCCACGGAGGCAACAGCCTCCTTGAATTCATCTCCATCCAGCTCGACGGGGTCGGCTTCACCCGCGCGTGGAGTGAAGGTGATGGCCTCGCCTTTGTCTGTCTCCAATCCAATCACTCGCGCCGTGGCACAACCGACCCACAGGGGCAAGAGCAACAACACGACAGCGCGATGCAGTCTCATGAGGCACTCTCCAAGCAATGGCCTTGCCTGCTCCGGCCGAGAGCGAGCGCACCCAGAGTACAGGGAGGATAAGGGTAGCACTTGGACCTGTGGGTGGTCACCCAGCGTCAGGGGTGTCCAGCGTCCGCCTGGGCGAAGCCCTCGCGCGCGGGCCCGATGCAGTTTCTCCGTGGCGGGATGTCCTTCGCGCATGGAGGACGGCGCCTGCACACGTTCACGGTGTAGCGGCCAGGTGACTTTGAGGGTGCCAGGTGAAGTCCCCTATTCTCCTGGCACCATGGCTGAACGTCCCCGCACTGCTCCGGCATCTTCGTCGCTTTTGGAGGCCGACCCTGAGCGACAGCTCGAGGGCCGCGCGGAGGTCATCGCAGCGGCACTGAGCCCTCATGCGGAATTGGAGACGCTGCTGAGCAGTCGCCGGTGGCGCCGCCGACTTCAACAGCGACCGGAGTTGCTCCCGGCGCTCATGGGTCAGGCTGACGTGTTGCAGGAGGCCCTGGAGCGCGTGGGTCGCCGCGCGGTGGCAGAGGGATGGACCGAAGACACCGCCATCTGGAGAGACGCCCGCGAGTTGATGGCACGGCGAGCGCGGCTCACGGGTCTGGCTCTTCGCAGGCTGGATGCACTGGCGGTGGCTCCTCCGGAGCTGTCCCTGGAGGAAGCACTGACGCGGCTGGAGGCGCTGGTGCGGGAGCCCGTTCGCAGGAAGCTTGCTCCGGGAGAGGTCGTTGTCTTCGAGACTCGGAACCGCAGGCACTCGGCTCGAAGCTCCACGAGAAAGTCCGACATCGAGGTGCCCCTCCGCTACGTGCTGTGGGTGGTGCTGGGCATCCTGCTGACGTTGCCGCTCCTGTTCTTCGCGCCTCCCGCGCTCCAGCGGGAGGCACCGCTCTTCGTCCTGGGCGTCGGACTGGCGTGCTGGTTCGTGCCGATGCTGCGTTCCGGTCGGCTGCTGCTCACGAGCGAGCGACTGCTCTGGCTTCCGCACCTGGGTGAGCCGCAGTCAGTGCGGCTGGCGTCCATTCCGGATGACGGCGTCCAATTCGACCGGTCCCGTCTCGACGTGCGCGTGAAGGGAGATCGACGGCTGCACGCGCGCCTGGTCCCAGAAGCCTGGAGGGTGATGCTCTTGCTGGAGTTGCACCGTCAGTCGCCACTGCTCGGAGCAGCCCGAGCGGGGGTGCAGGTCGAGAACGTCGTGGTCTTCGCGGCGAAGCTGGGGGAGCGCGAGGGCTGTGGAGTGCTGCGCCCCGGGGGCGTGTCCTTCATTCCCGATGGCCAGGAGCACCAGGTCCTGCAAGCGATCTCGGGAAAGGCTCCGCCACTGCCACGGTTCGACCTGGAGCGGGTGCTGGACACGCTGCGCTGGCTGCCAGAGGCGGAGTTCGATGCGTGCGTCGCGCGTGTAGTGGCCGCCACCGGAGGACTGTTCCGGTCCGCGGAAGATGCACGCCATGTCCCGGGCCCGCCGGCATGGATGTGGCTCCGCATCCAAGTGGGTTCCCAGATGCTGCTCGGCCGGGTGGCCCTGGCGCAGGAAGCCGCCGCCAAGGCCGTCTTGAACACCTGGCCCCAGGCCACGGAGTAGAGGCACCACCCCGAGTTCCGCGAGCACTCCATGACACGCCCCCGGAAGGTCCCGAGGGCGTGACCAGACCTACGTGCCCATCAGGGACAGAGCGTGCCGTTGCGGCGGCACACATTGTCCCCGCAGAAGCATGAGTAGTTCGCCGCACAGGGGCCACAAACGCCGCCGTGGTAGCCCTCTCCGATGACGGTGGCGGTGTTGAGCAGCGTGGTGTGCGCGGTCTCCGCGTAGAGGCGGAACTCGAAGACGTTGCCCGCGGTGATCCAGGTCGCGGACTGACATCCGCTGGGGGCCCGGGCGAAGAGCTTCTCGACCTGACCATTCAGGCTCAGCCACACCTCTGCCGTGGAGGCGCCGGAGACGCTCCAACAGATGTTCGTCGTGCCCGTGTTGGTGCGATCCAGGTTGATGCGCACGGTCGTGGGATTCGCTGAGATGCTCCCGGACGCCAGCTGCGCCTCACTGGACGCCAGCGAGGCGTCTTCACGCCCCTCCTGGTCCTGATAGTCCGGGCCCGAGCAGGCCAGGGCGAAGGCGGTAAGTATCAACGGCAGGATGCGCTTCATGGGCAGCCACTCCTCGTATGGGTTGACGCGGAGGAGGCAACCACGGCCCTGTCGTGAAACCCAACAACATAATCACTCGGAGTGAATACACGTAGTTGCCCTCACTCTTCGGGGCAACCTTGAAGCCCCGCTGAAATTTCACTCCTGGAGCGTCCTGCAAGGCTCCCTTGGAGATTACCTGCTCGCAGCGAAACCCTGCACGAGCATGGCGAGGAGGAACGAGAAGTAGCTCATCGCCGCCAGCCGTCCCGAACGGCTTCGTGGACTCCGGGTCTTGAAGAACAGGACCAGGTTGAGGACTCCCAGCACGACGGGCAGCAGGAAGAGCCAGCCTGTTGCCTGTGACAGGGTCTCCGCCCGCCACGGGCGCGTGAGGTCGAGGTAGAGCCCCGCCGCTCCCATGACCATCGCGAAGGCGATGAGGCTGCTGGCCACGGACCCCACTTCGTCGGAGTACAGCTTCACTCCTGGCTTCGTCGTCCCGGGCCACGCGGTCTTCCGCATCACCTCCCAGTGCAGGTACAGGAACATGAGGCCCAGCACGGCGATCAGTCCCGCCGGATTCAGGGGCCGGCTCGTTCGCTCCGCGTGCGCCACCCAGACGTAGAGGCCATGGCCCACGTGCAACTGGATGGCGATGCCGATCATCAGGAACATGCTCCGCTGGTACGCGGCGCTGTGCTTCTCCAGCCACCAGAGAAGAAGGGCGTGCGCCATGATGCCGAGCAGGATGAGCGCTCTCACCCAGGACACGACCAGGTTCGTCCCCAGCAGGATGACGGCGCACACGGAGAGCGCGACGTACAGGTCCTGGAAGCTGACGTCTCCTCTGGCCAGCCCCCGGTCCGGGTTGTGGATCCGGTCGTAGTCGTAGTCGCGCAGCTCATCCACGATGCGCATGAAGTAGCCCACGCCGAAGATGCTCAGCGCCACGTGCAGCAGGTCCAGCGACGGCGCCAGCCCGTGGCTGCCGTCCAGCACCTGGAACATGCCGTCCAGGCTCACGCACCAGAGTGAGATGACGGCCAGGTAGAACAGCGGCGGATAACGCTGCACGGAGAAGCGCAGCACGGCCCGGATCATGGCTCCCCCAGCAGGGTGACGATGCCCGTGGAGCCATCCACCCGGACCCTTGCGCCATCCGGGATCCGCGTCGTCGCGTGCGCCACGCCCACCACCGTGGGGATGCCGAACTTCCGGCCCGCGATGGCCGTGTGCGACAGCATGCTGCCTCGCTCCACCACGATGCCGCCGGACGCCAGCATCAGGAACAGCCAGCCCGGGTCCGTCTCCTTCGCGATGAGGATGTCCTGCTTGCCCAGTGAACCCACCGCTCCGGGATCCATCACGACGCGCGCGATGCCCTCGACGACTCCCGCGCTCGAACCGAGGCCCTTGAGCAACGAGGCGTCATCGCTCGCCACCTCCACGGCCCTCGGCACGCCATCCGCCACGCTGCCCACGGTGGTGAAGTCGCGCGGAGGCTGGCGCTCCTGGTTGTCCTGCTGCTCCCGCCGCCGCAGCCGCGCGAGCTCGCCCAGGTTCCGGGTCACGCTCCGGCCCTCGAAGTGGTCCATCACCTCCTTCATCGTGAGGAAGTGCACGTCCAGCGGCGCATCGAGTACCCCGCGCTCCGCCATCCGCTGGCCGAGCGCCGCGAACACCTGCCGGCTGAAGCCGAAGAGCTGGCCTCGCCAGAACCGGCTGTCCTCGCGCAAGCCAATCACCCGCCTCAGCCGCTCCAGGAGCTGTTGGAGCGCCAGCTTCCGCAGCGGATGCCCCTGGAGGAGCGTGGCCAGCTGCGCCTCGGCCTCCTTGCGTCGCGCCAGGTCGGAGGCCCTCAGCTCCGCCCGCGTGACGGACGTGCGCGCGTAGGACTGGACGACTCGCACCAGCTCCCAGGGCGTGTCCCGCAGGCTCGGGCGCTCCACGTTCAGCTCCTGGACACCCCGGTCGCCGTACTCGCTCAGGTGCTCGCGGAACGCCCGGGCGAACGCGGGCGCGACCTCCCCGGCCGCGAGCTTCCTCCACACTTCCTCCGCCTCCTCTTCCGCGAAGAGCTTCGACAGCGCCTCATCCGCGCGCACGGCCTCCGCCAACGCCACCGCGGAGAGGAGCGCGTGCGTGCTCGCATCCGGCCGGGCCCCGCACAGCAGTCCCACGAGCAGCGCGCTGGGGTCCTCGCCGGTCCACTGCTTCAGGAACCGGCTCGCCAGCCCGTAGTACGAGTTGATGTACCAGTGGTTGATGAGCGTCAGCCCCCACCAGTTCCCCACCCCGGCCCAGATGTCCCGGAAGTGGTGGATGAGGACCAGCGGATCCTCCCGCGCCGGGGACAGGGCTCGCACCTCCGCGAGCGTCTTCCGCCACCACGCCTCGAACGCGTCAAAGTCCCGCTGGAACGTCGCGGTGACGCTCAGCGCGCCCGCGACCGAGCGCCCCAGCGCGAACGCGTAGCTCGCGGTGCTGGGAAAGCTGTCGCGGTGGCCGGGCAGCCGGATGAACAGCGAGGCGTCCAACTGGAGCACGTGCTCCAGGTCCCGCATGGACGTGAGCGCGACGAACGGGTTGATGCCGTTGACGTGCATCAGGTTCGACAGCGAGTGGTAGACGCGCCCGTCGATGAACCCCAGCATGTTCTGGAACGCGGGTGTCTGGTCATGCAGGGCCCGCGCGTCCGCGCCCCACATGCGGCGCACGCAGTCGTAGAAGATGACCTCGTAGAAGTGGCTCGCGAGCGAGTACGTCAGCGGCGTGGTGACGCCCGGGAAGCTCTCCGAGACGTTCGCGCAGCTCCACACGCGGATCTTCCGGAAGTCGAACGCGATGGGCCGCGACTGCAGCACGTGCAGCGTCCCGTCCTCGGTGAAGGTGCCCTCGATGTCCTGGGGCACGCCGAACGTGCGCTCGATGTCCTGTCCCAGCGTGGCCAGCCGGCCCAGCTCCGCGTCCGTGAGGCAGGGCGCGTCCCGCAGGTGCTCCGGCACGGGCCGGCTGAGCAGCTCGCCGCCGGGCTCGGGGTTCTCACACAACATCTCCGCCTTGTGACCTGGCTCCCGGTCGATGCGGCCCGTCTGCGGGTGGAGGAAGTAGTGGTCCACGCCGACCTTCTCCTGGACGACGCCCTCTCCAATCCCATGCCCCGCGACGACCAGCGTCCTGCGCTCGGTCGTCTTCGGGTCGCACGTGAAGAGCACGAACGAGCGGCGCCCCGGCACCATCCGCTGGATGCCCACCGCCACGGTGAGCCCCTGGACGTCGCGGCCCTGGGACAGCCGGTAGATGAGCCCCTCCGGCGTGTACCCCGACGCCCAGCAACGGCGGATCCGCTCCAGCAACGTGTCGCGCCGCACATACAGGAACGTCGAACTCACTCCCGCGAACGGATCCGTCTCCGAGTCCTCGCTCTCCCCCAGCGCGCGGGCCACGACGGAGGCGCGCACCGCCACCATCGCGTTGGCGCCGAAGGTCCGGTCGAACGCGTCCAGGATGGACGCCTCCACCCCGGCCGGGAGCGGGACCTCCACGAAGAGCCGTTCAATCTCCTCGGCGACGCGACGGATGTCCTGCTGCGACGTGCGGTCCACCGTCGACGTGAGCCGCTCGATGGCGGGGACGAGGGGCCGTGCCACCTCCTGGAACATCGTGGTGGTGAGACAGAAGAACTCGGGGACCGGGAAGCCCTCCCGCGCCAGGTGCTGCTGGCGCGCGAACTTCTGGCCGACGTGGCGCGGATCTCCGGCCTCGGTCATGGAGACAAGGGGAAGGGGGGCAGTCATGGCTTGGGGCTTTCAGGGACGCAAGGCATTGAGCGCGCCGCGCAGGGCGTCCACCGGAGACCGCGTCACCAGGTCCTCCAGGCCGGGCACCGTCGCGAGCCGCGTGACATCCAGACTCTGTGAGTGGTTCAGCAACTCCAGACGTTCAGCCACCGACCGGGCGCGCTTGCTGGAGTCTTCCCGCAGGGCAAGCAGGAGCCAGTTGGGAACCCAGAGCTTCACGGCGGGACGGGCCAGGCCCAGCTCCTGCGTCACCGTGTCCAGGAACTCCGAGCGCACGAGCGGACGCGAATAGCCGACGTTGTACGCCTGCTGCTCGGGCCGCGGCGTCTCCACCATCCGTCGCGCGAGCCGCCAGAGGATGCGGCCCAGGTCATCCACGTCGATGAATGAGAATGACACTCCGTCGTCACCGACCTGCACGCCCCGCTTCACGAGCTTCACCAGCGCGGGAAGGACGAACCGGTCCCCGCGCCCGAGGAGGAAGCGCGTCCGGAGCAGCGCCGAGTGGAGGCCCACCCGGGCGGCGTGCTCCGTGACGAGCGCCTCGGCCTTCACGCGGGAGCGGGCCAGCGCGGTGTGGGGCCGCAGGGGATGGTCCTCCGTCACGCCCTCGTGGGGCCCCAGGCCGTAGACGGACATGGAGCTGCCGTAGAGGATGCCCCGGCAGTCTCCCGTGAGCCGCTCCAGGAGCAACCGCGTTCCTTCCACGTTGGTCCGCTCGAAGCCCGTGCCGTCGGAGTCCCGCTGCTTCGTCGCGAGGTGCAGGACGACATACGGGTACGGAGGGAACAGCGCGTCGGGGATGCTGTGCAGGTCTCCCTGCACAACGTGGACACCCTCTCCCCAGTCACGCCCATCGGGAGTGCGAACCAGTGCGTGCACGGGATGCTCGCCGCGCTGACGCAGGAACGCCTGTCCCACCGTGCTGGTCGCGCCGAGGAGCACGACACCGAAGCCGCCATGCGGCGTTACCAGAGCCATGGGACCAACCTCTTTCGGCTCGCCGCGTACTCGGCGTAGCCCGGGAAGGAACTCAGCAGCAGCCGCTCCTCGTGCCGGATGCGCAGGAGCACGGCCGGAACGAACAGCAACGCGAACACCGCGATGCCCGCCACGGCCGGGAAGACGAGCAGGTAGCCCACGTGCGCCAGCAGCATGCCGGTGTAGGCCGGGTGCCGGAGCCCGCGGTAGACGCCGCCCGTGACGAGCAGGCTCGCGTCCGGCAACCGCACCCGGTGCGAGTACGCCCGCCCCAGCGTGCGGATGGCCGTGAGCCGCAGCGACACACCTCCGATGAAACACAGCAAGCCCACCGCGCGCGGCACGGGCCCCTGCTCCAGCGTGGGGAACGCCACCGCGAGGAGGAGCGTGGCCAGGCGCCCTATCGCGTAGAGCTCGAGCGTGGCGCTGTCTCGCTCGGCGGTGGGCTTGCGCGTCTCCCGCAGCGTCACCCGGCTCTCCAGCAGCATCCACGCCAGGTACGCGCCCAGCATCACGGCCGCGATGGGCCGGCTCTCCTCCGGCGTGCGCAGGACCTGCCGGACGCCGAGCGGGATGAGCAACCCCACCCCCGTCACCAGCAGCAGCGTGGGCATCCACCGATGCAGGTGCTTCATGACGCCGCCTTCGCGCTGTGCGCGCCCAGGAGCCCCGAGAAGCAGCAGATGTCCTGCTGCCAGCCCTGGACGGCGATCCACATGCGGCTGCGGCGCCCGACGCTCCGCACCGGCTCCGCCCACTCCGGCAGCCGGAAGCTCACGAAGGTGCGGATGATGACCGGCATGTCGTTGCGCACGAAGTGGCGGAACTCCAACGAGAGGCGCGTCATGATGAGCGCCCAGTCCCGCGGCAGCCCCACGGCGTGAATGGTCGCGATGCTCGCCTGACGCGCCAGCTCCGTGAGGAGCATCCCCTGCACGTGCTCGGAGGGATGGTCGAAGTGGAACTCCGGGGACTCGGTGAACGCGTTGAACTGTTGCAGCGCCCCCACCCGACAGGCATTGGCGAGCAGCACGTTCGCCGGGTCCCGCTTGTGCACGAGCCCCGCGTCAATGCGCTCCAGCGGCCGGGACTGCTCCTGCTCACTGAAGGCCTGCCGCCCTTCGGAGACCACGTTGCGGACGGGCACCCGGGCCAGGAGCTCGGAGACGTTGTCCGGCGGATCCTTCCGCCAGGGGCCGCCCACGCGCACGCCCAGGGGCGTGGCGTCCGCCCACTCCGCCAGCTCGCGGTACTCAGCGGCGTGCGCGCCCAGGTAGAGGCCGCAGTGCTCCTGGAGGACGGCGGCCAGGAACTCCGCCTCCTCCACGTTGTTCACCGGGATGAGACACGGGTGCTCGACTTCGGGGAGGAGGGGCTCGGGCACGAGCAGGAATGAGACAGCCTCCGGCGACTCCACGCGCACGTGGCGCTCGGGATGGCTGGAACCAGGTTCCATGTCTGTCTTTCTCCAACTGAGGGGGAAAGACAGTCTAGGAACCGGCATGTTTCAATACGAGGACCGGGCAAGGCCACCCGTTCCACGCTGGAATCCAGACTCAATACATGCGCGGAGGCGATACAGCGAAAGCTACCCGCGCATCACTGCCCTTCGGGCATCACCGGCTCGCAGCGGACCCACACCTCCAGCTGCTCTCCCCCGCCGCCCAGGTAGATGGTGCCCGTGGTCGGCGTCGCGTCCGAGTACTGCCGGCCCACCGCCACGCGCACGTGATCCGTCTGGGTGAGGATGCCGTTGGTCGGGTCGAACCCCTTCCACCCCACCTCCGGCAGATACACCTGCACCCACGCGTGGGACGCCTCCGCCTGCGCCGTGTTCGCGTGCTTGGGCCCCGTATAGAGGTAGCCGCACACGTAGCGTGCGGGCACGCCCAGCAGGCGCGCCAGGCAGATGAACACGTTCGCGAAGTCCTGACACACGCCCTTGCGCGCCGAGTACACCGAGAAGGCCGTGGTGTTCAGCGTCGTGATGCCCTGCGCGTACTGGTACTCCTTGAAGATGGAGTAGTTGAGGTCCAGCAGCGTATCCAGCAGGTCGTGGTCGTTGCGGCGCGCGAAGCTCATCGCGTACTCGGACAGCTCCTCCAGCTGTGTGTCCGGTAGCTCCGGCGGCAGCAGGTACGGCTGGAGCATGTTCGCCTGCCACGGCATCCACACCAGCGGCAGCACCGAGCGCACGTGCAGCGGCCGGTACCCCAGCGGATCCGTATCCCGCAGCTCCACGCGCGAGCGGGCCTCCATCACCAGCTCCGTGTAGGGCGACTCCACCACCGCGCGGCGCACCCGGTTGCCGAAGACGTCCTCGTACTCCGACCTCGTCACCCCCGCCGACAGCGTCACGTCGTGCGACAGCAGCGACTGGAGCCGGTCATGCCGGGGCGTCAGCCGCAGGAGGTGCGAGCTGCGCTCCACCGGGTTCTGGTAGCGGTAGACGGTGCGGTGGATGACGTCCATCACCCGCACGGGCATCTCCGGCGGACGGCGCAGACGGCTTCGCGCCTCGAACTCCGCCGCCATCGCGGGCGCCACCGTGCCCTGCGCTCCGGGCGGCAGCACCTCCGCGCGGATGGCCCCCTGGCGCACCAGCACCAGCGCGCCCGGCGTGAGCTGCGTCCAGTTCGCCGGCACGTCCGTGCGCGAGGGCAGCGGGTGCGTGCTGACGATGACGCCCTTGCGGCTCTTGGCCCCGCGCCGCGTGAGGTCCAACTCCACGTCGTCGTCGCCCAGCACCAGCCGCTCGTAGGGCGGCGACACCTGGCACACCCAGCCCTGCGTCGCCCCGGTGCAGTCCGCGTAGAGGAGCAGGTCCCTGCCGTCCGACACCACCAGCGTCAGCGGCCCCAGCCGGTTCAGCTCCTCCAACCACGCGCGCAGCCGGACGGCGTCCACGTCCGCCAGGCTCCGGAAGCCCTGCTCCTGCATCCAGTCCAGGAAGCGGCAGAACAGCGTCTCCGAGTCCGTGGAGCCCACCGGTTCGAACCGCGCCCCCAGGGGAATCTTCAGCCGCTGCTCCAGGCTCCCGCTGTGCGCGAGCAGCCAGTCCCGCCCCCAGGCGCTGCGGCAGAACGGCTGCGTGTTGGCCTCCGTGATGGGCCCCCACGTCGCCGTCCGCAGGTGCAGCAACATGAGGGACGACTCCAGCGGATCCCACGTGCGCACCAATTCGCTGCGCGTGCTGTGGAGCTGGGGCGCGGCTTCCTTCAACACCGTGGCCGCGTACTCGCCGCCCGGGTAGTAGCCCACGCCCCAGCCGTCCGGCGGCTTGCGTCCGGGGGCAAGGCAGCGCAGGTCCAGACCGGGGGCGAGCTCTCCCTCGAAGGACAGCGCGAGCAGGTTCAACATGGCGGCGGACTCTACCCGGCCATCTCCTGGGTGCCCACCTGCGTGGGCGCCCGACCGAAAAAATCGCGGGAGATCAGCGTGCACAGCGCGTCCGTGCCCTCCACCATGTGCGTGAGGAGTGCGTGCACCGAAGCGCCCTCGCCCGTCAGGGATTGCGGCACCAGTCGCTCCACCAGGGGCACCAGCCGGGACAGGCACTCCTCGCCCGGCTGCCCCTTCGCCACCACCGGACACAGGTGCCCCAGGTAGCGGTACGCGGACTCCAGGCAGTGCCGCACCGAGCGCGGGAAGCGCGGCTCGAAGAGGAGGAACGCCGCCACCGCGTCCCCCGTCACCCGGCCCTGGTGGCTCTTCATGAAGGGCTCGAAGCCGGAGCACGCGCGCAGCAGCGACAACCACAGCGCCGTCTCCACCACCCGGTGCCCGTGCTTCATCTCGCTGAAGACATGGTGGTGTACGTCCAGCAAGCGCGCCGTCTGTCCCGCCCGCTCCAGCATCACGCCCAGCCAGACGAACTCCTGGGGCGTGTCGTGCAGCATGGTGCTGTCCAACAGGCCCAGGCACAGCTGCACCATGCGCCGGATGTGCTGGTAGAAGCCGAAGCGCGACGCGGCGTACTCCGCCCGGCCCGCCTCGCCGGTGAGGTAGTGGTACAGCTCGTTCGTCACCTCCCAGCACTCGCGGCTGACCACCTCGCGGATGGTGCGCGCGTTGTCCCGCGCCGCCAGCACCGTGTGCACGAGGCTGGAGCCGTTGTCCTCCTCCCAGGTGAGGAAGCGCTGCACCGCCTCGCCGTCGGACTCCGCCGCGGCGCCGTGCCGGAGCGCGAAGGCGGCGCGCTCGCCGAAGATGGCCAGCGCCGGTCCCCAGACCTGATCCGGCCGCAGGTCCGCGTCCAGCGCGAGCTGATCCGTCATCTGCAACACCCGCGCGACGCTCTCCAGCCGCTCCAGGTAGCGCCCCAGCCAGAAGCAGTGCTCCGCGATGCGGGCAATCATGCGTCCTCCTTCTGGACCCAGGTGTCCTTGGAGCCGCCACCCTGGCTGGAGTTGACGACGTAGGAGCCCTCGCGCAGCGCCACGCGGCTCAGGCCGCCCGGCAGCACCCAGGGCCCCTGCGGCGTGGTGAGGATGTACGGCCGGAGGTCCACGCGCCGGGCGACGACCGCGCCGGAGGCCGCGTCCCACGTGGGGCAGGTGGACAGCTCCACGCGGGGCTGCGCGATGTAGCGGCGGGGCTGTGCGAGGATGCGCTGGCGGAAGTCCTCGCGCTCCTCCTTCGTGGACTGCGGCCCCATCAACATGCCGTAGCCGCCCGCCTCGTCCACCGCCTTCACCACCAGCTCTCCCAGGTGCTCCAGCACGTAGCGGCGGTCGTCCTCGCGCGCGCACACGTACGTGGGCACCTGCTCCAGCACCGGCGTCTCATTGAGGTAGAAGCGGATGAACTCCGGCACGAACGCGTACACCGCCTTGTCGTCCGCCACGCCGTTGCCCGGCGCGTTGGCGATCGCCACGTTGCCCGCGGTCCACGCGCGCATCAGCCCCCGCACGCCCAGCATGCTGTCCGGGCGGAAGGCCTCCGGGTCGAGGAAGGCGTCGTCCAACCGCCGGTAGATGACGTGCACGCGCTTGGGCCCGCGCGTGGTGCGCAGCCACACGCGGTCGTCGTCCACGAAGAGGTCCGCGCCGTGCACCAGCTCCACGCCCATGGTGCGTGCGAGGAAGCTGTGCTCGAAGTAGGCGGAGTTGTACGGGCCCGGCGTCAGCACCACCGCGGTGGAGCGGTCCGGATCCTCCGGCGACGAGGCGCGCAGCGTCTCCGCGAGCTTCGCCGGGTAGTGGTCCACGCGCCGCACCCGCGTGCGCTCCAGCACCTCCGGCAGCACGCGCTTGGACAGCACCCGCCCCTCCAGCACGTACGACACGCCCGAGGGCGTGCGCAGGTTGTCCTCCAGCACCCGGAAGACGCCCTGCCCGTCGCGGATGAGGTCGATGCCCGCGATGTGGATGCGCACCCCGCCCGCGGGCCGCACGCCCTTGAGCTTCGGCAGGTACTGGGACGTGCCCAGCACCATGTCCCTCAGCTCCGGCCGCCCGGCGAAGATGCGCTGCTCGCCATAGACGTCATCCAGGAACAGGCCCAGCGCGCGCACGCGCTGCTCCAGCCCGCGCTCCACGTGCTCCCAGTCCGCCGCCGACACCAGCCGGGGGATGAGGCAGAAAGGGAAGATGCGCTCCGTGCCCCGCTGATCCGCGTACACGCTGAACGTCACGCCCTGGTTCATCAGCGCCCGCTCCGCCAGGGCCTGCATGCGGGAGAACTCCGCCGGCGTGCGCGCCCCCAGCCGCTCCAACAGCCGCAGCACGTCCTCGCGCGGCGCCTCCCCGGTCCCCAACAGCTCGTCCCAGGTGCCCGGCGCGATGCCATACCCCTCGAAGAGTCCTCGGACCTGTAGCTGTCTCATGGTGGACCTCGTCTCGTACCCGAAGACGCACGACGCCATGCGTCAAGCGGACTCTACCGGCGGATGGGAAGGCGGGACAGCCGGCGGCCCCTCGGGAAGTCATTCGGGGGTGGCACGGTCGGTGGTGAACACACGGCGGGGGTGGGACCCGGGCTCCGTGCGACGGGTGGCGAACAGTCAGGCGTCCCCCCGGTTGTAGACGGACGTCACCGTGA
>NZ_RAWB01000198.1 GCF_003612055.1 Corallococcus llansteffanensis | reverse complement strand
GCCCCAGGAAGCCGAGGAAGGGCCGCGACAGCAGCACCTGGGCGCCGCCCTTCAGCGCGTCCTGGAAGTAGGCCCGGTGCGCGAAGTTGGCCTTCGCCCGGACGCTCCGTCCGGAGAACACCAGCGTGTCCCCGACGTCGTCCAGCAGCCACGCCGCGTCGAACAGCCCGGATTCGTTCTCCAGCAGCGCCACCCGCGCCTGCATGCCCTCGCGGTTGCCCTCGCGCACCAGCGCGATGAAGCCCGGGTCCTGGCCCTGCACGCGCAACAGCGAGCTCGCGATGAGGGCCGTCTGCTCCAGCCACGCCGTCTCCGACGCCACCGCCTGTTGCGCCTTGGCGCGCAGCTCCACCTCGAGGGCCTTCTGCGCGAGGTACGACGCCACCGCGCCCACGCCCACGATGGGCAGCACCGACGCCAGCGCCATGCCGCGAAAGAGCCGCCAGCGCACCCCCGAGAGCGTCGGCCACCGGCGCACCGTCGCGAGCAGCCCGCACGCCAGGCTCAGCACGGAGTACAGGCCCATCCCCGCCCAAGCGGCCCGCGCCGCCACCGCGAACGCCATGTTCAGGAACAGGAGGCCCTGGACGCCCAGCGCCAGGCGGCAGAAGAGCGGATGCTTGCGCCACAGCCCCACGACCAGCAGCGCCCCCGTCATGAAGAACAGGATGCCCACCAGGCGCAGGTAGGGGCCCAGCGGCGCCATGGCGAAGCGCTGGAAGTCCTGGGGCGCCCAGGCCATCAGCCCCCCGAAGCACACCGTCACGCTGGAGATGAACACCAGCAGCAGGCCCTGCCCCCGGCGCAGGGTGCGCCGCTCCATGACGAAGAGGACCATCAGGAACAGGTAGAGGATGGTGCCCGTGGGGCTGACGGGCAGGACACTGACCACCCACCAGTAGATCGCGAACGCCACCAGCAGGAACGCACGCCCCACCCACCCCACGAAGGCGGGCCAGGCCGGGTACATGAGCGCGACGAGCGTCATCGCCGCGCCCACCAGGAACAGGCTGCCCAGCAGGCGGATGTGCGGGTAGATGTATTGAAACAGGGAGGACCCAAACTCGTAGGGGACGAACACCATCGAGGTGCCCACCACGAGGCCTACCGCCGCCGCGAACCATTCAACGCGTGCCCGCTCCAGGATTTCCACGGCCGGGACCCTCTCACACCTGGCCTCCGGTGTCGGGACCCACGGCCTTGCGAAAGGACCGTTCGTCCGCTGCCTATCTTCGCCGCCAGGCATCGAGCAGGTGGCCCACCACCGCATCCACCCCCACATCCCGTGTCACCTGGGTGAAGACGAAGGGCCCCTCGCCGCGCATCTTCCGGGCGTCGCGCTCCATCACGCCCAGGTCCGCCCCCACATGCGGTGCGAGGTCCGTCTTGTTGATGATCAAAAGGTCAGACTGCGTGATACCCGGCCCACCCTTGCGCGGCACCTTGTCCCCGCCCGCGACGTCGATGACATACACGGTGTAGTCCGCGAGCTCCCGGCTGTACTGCGCGGCCAGGTTGTCACCGCCGCTCTCCACGATGAGCAGCTCCGGGTGCAGCTCCTCCATGAGCTGCTCCAGGGCGAGCAGGTTGTGGCTGATGTCCTCGCGGATGGCCGCGTGCGGGCAGCCCCCCGTCTCCACCGCCCGGATGCGCTCGGGGGAGAGGGCCTGGTTGCGCACGAGGAACTCCGCGTCCTCCTTGGTGAAGATGTCATTGGTCACCACGCCCAGCCGGTACTGGTCGCGCAGCTTCTTGCACAGCGCCAGCACCAGCGCCGTCTTGCCGCTGCCCACCGGGCCGCCAATGCCAATCGTGAAGGCCCGCTGCGCGTAGTCGCGCCGGTGCGGCTTGTCGCGCGCGTCGAAGTGGCCGGGGTGGTCCAGCTCCTCGTGCGTGTGGTCGTGCCCGTCCTGCCCATGGCCGCGGTGGTCGTCGTCGTGCATGTCGCTTCCCCTTCGTCCCTTCAGGACAGGAACAGCCTCGAGTACAGCCGGTCATGCGTGGCGCCCAAGAGGTCCCACAGCGGCGCGGGCTGCGCCAGGTCCTCCACGCCCAGGGCCTTGCAGCGTCCGAGCACCGTGTCCAACAGCGGCGTGGCCGCGTGCTGGAGCTGATGCGATTCGTGCGTGCCGATGACGCCCATGCGCACCCCGGCGGACAGCGCGCCCCGGAGCGTGAGCGACAGGAAGAGCCGCTGCGCGTCCTCCAGGTCCACCTCCAGCGCGCACAGCACCGCGCCGAACACGGGCGCGTGGTGGAACCTCACCCCGGCCGCGCGGGCCCTGTCGCGCACCGGTCCCACCGCGTCCGGGAAGATGCGCGCGCAGGTGTCCAGGAAGGCCCGGCCCTGCGTGCGGCTCGCCCGGTGGGCGACGTGATTGGACAGGAACACGTCCGCGCGCGCGTCCAGCGCCGGCAGCGCGCCGGGCGCCTTCCACGCGTCATTCACCAGCGGCAGTCCGCCCAGCCCCGCCTGCCACAGCAGCGCCTCCACGAAGCGCCGCACGTCGGCCCCGCCGCGCACCTCGCCCTGCTGCACCGCGGCCTCCAGCCCGCCCGAGTGCGCGAAGCCGCCGGTGGGAAACCCCGAGTCCGCCAACTGCAACACCCTCCAGCCGGAGCCCATCGCAGTGCTTCTCCAGAACTTCAGAACAGCGAGTAGCGCTGGGCCAGGGGCAGCCAGGTGGCGGGCTCGCAGCGCAGGAGCTCCCCGTCCGCGCGCACCTCGTACGTCTCCGGGTCCACGGTGATGACGGGCAGCGCGTCGTTGAGCCGCATGTCCTTCTTGCCCAGCTTGCGGCAGCCCACCACCGCGGACAGCCGCTTGGTGAGCCCCAGCCCCCGCACGGTGCCCTCCGCCAGCGCGCGCCCGGACACGAACGCGATACTCGTGGAGCCCCGGGCCCGGCCGCGCGCGCCGAACATGGGGCGCATCAGGTACGGCTGCGGCGTGGGGATGGACGCGTTCGCGTCCCCCATCTGCGCCCACGCGATGAAGCCGCCCTTGAGCACCAGCTCCGGCCGCGCGCCGAAGAAGGCGGGCTTCCACAGCACCAGGTCCGCCAGCTTCCCCACCTCCACCGAGCCCACCTCGTGCGACAGCCCGTGGGCGATGGCGGGGTTGATGGTGTACTTCGCCACGTAGCGGCGGATGCGCAGGTTGTCGTTGTCGCCCTGCTCGCCGGACAGGCGCCCGCGCTGCTCGCGCATCTTGTGCGCCGTCTGCCACGTGCGGGTGATGACCTCGCCCACGCGCCCCATGGCCTGGCTGTCGGAGGCCATCATGCTGATGGCGCCCAGGTCGTGGAGGATGTCCTCCGCGGCAATCGTCTCGCCCCGGATGCGGCTCTCCGCGAAGGCCACGTCCTCCGGAATCTCGCGGTCCAGGTGGTGACACACCATGAGCATGTCCAGGTGCTCGTCCAGCGTGTTCACCGTGTACGGCCGCGTGGGGTTGGTGGAGCTGGGCAGCACGTTGGGCGCGCCGCACACGCGGATGATGTCCGGGGCGTGGCCGCCACCCGCGCCCTCCGAGTGGTACGTGTGGATGGTGCGGCCCTTGAACGCGGCCAGCGAGTCATCCACGTAGCCGGACTCGTTGAGCGTGTCGGTGTGGATGGTGACCTGCACGTCCTCGCCGTCCGCCAGCGTGAGGCAGGTGTCGATGGCGGCGGGCGTGGTGCCCCAGTCCTCGTGCAGCTTGAGGCCGATCGCGCCCGCGCGCACCTGGTCCAACAGGCCGTCCGGCAGCGACGTGTTGCCCTTGCCGGTGAGCCCGATGTTGAGGGGCAGCGTGTCCGTGGCCTCCAGCATCCGCTGGAGGTTCCACGCGCCCGGCGTGCAGGTGGTGGCGTTCGTGCCGGTGGCGGGGCCCGTGCCGCCGCCCACCCACGTGGTGATGCCGCTGGCGATGGCTTCATCCGCCTGCTGCGGGCAGATGAAGTGGATGTGCGTGTCCAGGCCGCCCGCGGTGAGGATGAGCCCCTCGCCCGCGATGACCTCCGTGGTGACGCCCACCACCATGCCCGGCGTGACGCCCGCCATGACGTCCGGGTTGCCCGCCTTGCCGATGCCACTGATGCGCCCCGCCTTGAGGCCCACGTCCGCCTTGTAGATGCCCGTCCAGTCCAGGATGAGCGCGTTGGTGATGACGCAGTCGAGCGCGGCCGCGTCCCCCGCGCCCGCGCGCTGGCCCATGCCTTCGCGCAGCACCTTGCCGCCGCCGAACTTGCACTCGTCGCCGTAGACGGTGGCGTCGCGCTCCACCTGGGCCCAGAGGCCCGTGTCTCCCAGCCGCACCCGGTCCCCCGTGGTGGGGCCGAACATGTCCGCGTAGTGGCGGCGATCCATTCCGCGGCTCATGAGCGCTCCTCCGGGTTCTCGTTCGGCTTCTCTTCCTCGTGACCGAAGCCCTGCGCGCGCACGGCCTGGAGCAATCGCTCACGCCCTTCGTCGGACACCTTGCCGCTGCCCAGCGCGTTGCCGCCGCGCACCACCTGCTCGCCCGCGATGGGGACCAGCGGCACGGTCTTCACCTCGCCCGGCTCGAAGCGCACCGCCGTGCCCGCGGGGATGTCCAGCCGGTGGCCGTAGGCGCGGCCCCGGTCGAACACCAGCGCGCGGTTCGTCTCCGCGAACGGGTAGTGGCTGCCCACCTGGACGGGCCGGTCGCCCCGGTGCGTGACGCGCAGGGTGATGGCCGTGCGGCCCGCGTTGAGCTCCAGCGTCCCGGCCTCCGCGCGCACCTGCCCCGGAAACCCTTCCGGCGACGCGGGCGGCACGGTGAAGCGGTCCAGGGACGGCACCGGCAGGAAGCTGCCGTAGAGCGCCAGCGTCAGGTCCCCGTGCTCCGCCACCACCGGGTGGTGCACGGTGACGAGCTTGGTGCCGTCCGGGAAGGTGCCCTCCACCTGCACCTCCGCCACCATCTCCGGCACGCCGTCCATCACCTGCGCGCGCCCCAGGAACCGGCGGCCCAGGTCCATCAGCTCCGCCACGCTCCGGCCGTCACGGATGAACTCCAGCAACTGGGTGGCGATGAGCGCCACCGCCTCCGGGTAGTTGAGCCGCAGGCCCCGCGCCAGACGCTTCTGGGCCACGACGCCCGCCTGATGCAGCAGCAGCTTGTCCACGTCACGGGGGGACAGGTGCATGGGCCCAACTCCCTCATTTCAACCGGGGTGCGGTGCATCGGTGCGTCAATGGGGCCCGACCCTAGCGCGACGCGTCACCCTGGGCCAGGATGGGCGGCCGGCCAGTGTCTTCCGGTCCCCTCCGTCTTCCGGTCCCCTCCCCCCAGGTCTCCTATGAAGAGCAGCTTCAAGCCGAGCTTCCCCAAGACGCCCAAGGCGCCCGCCGCCCCTCCGAAGCTGGACAACACGCTGGCCCAGGGGAAGACCTCCACGGGCAGCCAGCCGGTGTCGAAGCCGACGGCGCCCGCGAAGACGACGGGGCCGGACAAGACGCCGCAGGGTGACTCGTTCAAGAAGCCTGGCGCGAACGCGGAGGCGTCCTCCTCGTCGTCGCGCCCGAACATCAACGCGCACGACCTCCAGGGGCCGCAGGTGCAGGCGCCGAAGCTCTCCGAGAGCGAGGTGCAGGACCTGGCGATGGGCCGCACCCCGGGCAAGGGCAGGCCCGCGACGGTGCGCCCTGAAATCCAGAAGGTGGCGGAGGAGATGAAGGCGGAGGTGCCGGGCTCGGAGATCCTGCGCTTCACGGACCAGGGCGGCCACCCGATGCTGAAGAAGCCGGGCCTGCCCTCCGGCACGGACGCGGGCGTGTGCAGCGCGATGACGTCCGAGTGGATCCGCACCGGCATCGAGGCGGGCGGAGATCCGAAGAAGGGCTCGCAGGCGTTCGGCAAGCTCAATGACAACCACTTCGGCTCCTTCATCGACAAGCAGCACGCCGAGTCGCTCCAGGGCGACGCCATCAAGCACCAGAACAACGCGAACCTGTCCAAGCTCGCGGGCATCGACAGCAAGCTGGAGAAGCTCCGGGAGACGCAGGCCCAGCGCAACGGGCTGACGGAGAAGCTCACGGACCCGGACCTGTCACCGAAGGAGCGGCAGGCCCT
Organism: Corallococcus llansteffanensis; assembly: GCF_003612055.1. GTDB lineage: Bacteria > Myxococcota > Myxococcia > Myxococcales > Myxococcaceae > Corallococcus > Corallococcus llansteffanensis. The sequence goes on along the minus strand of NZ_RAWB01000198.1, from coordinate 9,659 downwards.
GAAGCAGCAGCGCGCGGAGCTGACCCAGGACCTCAAGCAGGGCATGGCCGAGGTCAAGGAGGAGTCGGCGTCCGTCGCCGCGAAGCAGGCGGAGCTGGAGAAGCACACCCACGCCTTCCGCAAGGAGCGGGGCGGGGGCAACGACGGCGTGCACGTGCAGGACTACGAACCCATCCAGTCCGACTTCCCGCACAAGCTCCACGCGGCCACCCAGCAGGACGGTCACTACCGGGTGGGCCTGCGCAAGGACGGCGACTCCGCCGAGGGCCACGTCATCGGCCTGCACAAGACGGACGGCAAGAGCCGCCTGATGGATGCCAACACCGCCGAATGGCAGACGAACAGCCACAAGGACCTGGTCAACCTGACGGCGGAACACATCGAGCGGCTGTATCCGAACTACAGCGCGTTCGACGTCACCCGCTACGGCTGACTCACACCCGTCGCGCCCACGGGTCGTCGCCCAGCAGGCCGGGCAGGAACGACAGCCAGTCGCGCGTGGTGGCGAGCAGCGTCTCCAGGGAGACGGCCGCCGCGCGCACCAGCAGCCCGTCGTCACCCAGCGGGCTCGCGGAGACGACCTGCCCGGCGCGTGGCTTCACCGGCAGCGCCGCCACGCGCGCCGCCAGGGCCTCCCGCGCGGAGGCCAGCGCGGGCCCCACCAGCAGCACCGTGGCCAGCGCGTCGAAGCGGCCCAGCCGCTCCGGCAGCGCGCCGTGGTCGGCGTCCAGCACCTGGCGCTCGTCCAGGACGGTGCGCCCCTCCCGCGCGAGGCGCAGGCGGGAGGCGTAGCGCAGGAAGGCCCACCGCTCGCCCCGGGCGCTGCGGCCGGCCGTCACCACGTCCGCGAGCACCAGGGATGCTCCCGCCGCGAGCGCCACATCCAATGTCTGGGAATAGCGGGCGCCGGCAAAACAGACGGTGGGGTCCGGCACCCACGCGAGCAGCGCCTCCGGGCCCACGCGCGCGCGCAGGTCGCTCTGGCAACCGTGAGGTGAGCGGTAGACGCGGTTGGAGCCCTGCGTCGCGATGAGCGCCGTGGCCCCTTGCGCCAGGTCCACGTCCAGGCGCAGGTGGTCACCGTCCACCAGCCCGCCGCCGAACGAGCTCGTGTAGGCCCAGGCCGCATGGCCATGGTTGCGCGGGGTGAGCAGCCTCAAGGGACTGTGCGCCAGCGCGGTGCGCACCACGGTGCGGGGGCCGGAGCGCTCGAAGGCGAGCCGCGCGACACCTGCCTGACTCGCGGGCGGCGCCTCCTCACGCGTTGCGGGAAGGGTGGAAATCACCCCGTCTTCCTAACACAGCGCGGCGGCTTCCCCTGAGTAGCGTCCACCGCTACAGCTCCGCCGGCTTCTGTGACGCAAAGGGATACATCCCAGGCCTGAAGTCAGCCATTCCCCCCAAGGCCAGACATCCCAATCCGTGGCACAAAATCTGCTTTGTCAGGGATTCGCGTTCCGGCAATCCCTGCCGGGCGCATTTCCTCCCCCGAAAGGAAATACACCCATGCTCCATCATTCCACGCGAGGCCTTCTTGGCCTCGTGCCGTCCTGGTTGCGTTCGCTGACCCTGTCCTCGCTCGCGCTGGGCGGGCTGATGCTGTCCACGTCGGCGCGGGCCCAGGAGGCGGAACCGGCCGCCACCCTCGTGGACCTGGCCATGGAGGACGGCACGCTGACGGCGCGCATCCAGTGGTCGGCCCAGGGCACGGGCCTGCCCTCGTACGCGCTGCTTACCTCCTATGACGGCAAGGAGAGCGCCACGGCCCAGACGCGGGTGGTGCCGAAGGCCGGCACGGTGTCGGTGGTGAAGCTGTTCGGCGCGCTGCAGGAGCCCTGGACGACGGGTTGGGCCCAGACGCTGGTCCTGGCGGATGAGCAGGGCCAGTCGCTGGTCACCCAGCCCTATGACGTCAACCTGGACTGTTCGACGGGCGAGACGTGCGGGTTCGTCGTGGCCCCGGGCCTGGCGTCCACCCCTGACACCGTGCACCTGAGCAGTGAGCTGGACGCGGCCCTCACCGCGGTGGAAGCGAAGTACGGCACCCAGGATGTGGACCTGGTGGAGCAGGTGTCCAAGGACTTCCCCGTCCTGCGCGGTGAGGCCCTGGTCTATGCCCACCAGTTGGCCCAGATTCCGCCCCTCATGGGGCCCTGCACCTGCGTGTGGCAGGCCGTGCACACCCGGAGCCCGAGCGGCCTTGGCTATGGCATCAACAGCTCCAGCGCCGCGGGCGTCCTGTCGGGGTGGAACGGGGCGGGCGCGAAGCACTGGCTGACCGCCATTGGCCTGAACGCGACGGGCATCACCGCTTCGGTGACGGGCTACAGCGAGTCGAGGCTCCAGCTGAGCTGCAAGCGGTGGAGCTACATCTTCACCCGCAGCGTGCCGGTGTTCACGCCCGGCGGCGTCGTGAAGCCCCTGCCCTTCCCCTTCCCCATCTACCGGCCCTGCATCTCGAATTGCCAGGTCCGCTTCGACCACCGCGGGCGCATCAGCGGCCGGACGTTCTCCACCTACGAGGCCCCCTACAGCACCGCCACCGCGACGGAGCAGTCCACCTACCGCCGCGACAGCACCATCCTGCTCAACCTCTCCGCGACCCAGGGCGGCGCCTTCGACCAGACCTGGAACAGCGCCGTGATGTCCAACGTGGGCAGCACCGGCCGCGTCAACACGACGGGCTATGTGCAGTCGAAGAAGCCCTCGACGCTCTATGGGTCGAGCGCGTCCGTGTCGAACGGCTACGCCATCATGATCCACGCCAAGGCGGCCTGCCCGTACGTCCCCACCACGCACGTCGGCGTCTGGAACTACGGCACGTCGCAGGGCACCCCGCAGACCACCAGCCTGCAGCAGACCATCAAGAGCTTCTTCCTGCAGTGGGGCCTCGTCGTCAATCCGTAGCACCCCGCTGAAGCACGGACCGTCGCCCGCCAGGAACTTCGAGGTCCTGGCGGGCCGCGGCTTCAATCACTTGCTGGGGGCGTTGTTGGCCCGGCCACCACCGTCTCGTGAATCACATGAAGTGCGGGGGACCACGGAAGTGGGGCAGACCCAAGTCGCTCTACAGTGCAATGTTCTCGGGCTTGAAGAACTCCAGGTCGTGAATGCCCGCGGCGATGACCGCCTGCTTTACCCGCTCATGAACGATGACGGCGGAGTTGTTCTCCGCCAGTCGGAACATCAGGAAGCCATGCGTCTTCTTCGGGTCGATGACGAGCCGGTCGAAGGAGACGTCAATGAGCGGGATGCCGTCATGCACCGTCGCCACCGACTTCGCCATGTCGGCTGCCGAAACCATGCCAATCACGTTCACAGCCTTGTAATTGGTATGCCATTTGCCCGTATCCGGATCGTGGATGCGCACTGCGTACGTATCCAGATTGTCAACGCCGGCCGACCTGAGCGCTACAAGCAGGGCGTCACTGTAGAGTGGCACGATGCCCTTGAAGAGGGAGGGCATGGCTGGGCTCATGTCCGGGTTGCTCGACTCGTAGGGCTTCAGCCTCACCTCGATGGGCGTCTTGATGGGCCTGGTGAAGACCTGCCCATCGTCCCACCAGATTCCCTGGTCATCGTAGCTGCTTTTGTCGTCGATGCGGGCCGGGTTGGCTGAATAGAGGCGGCCAAGGACGTAGTACATGGCTAGGAATTCCTGGGCCTGAGAGTGCGCTCGCGGATGTACGCGAGCGAGAAGCGAGAGGTGACGAGGTTCTCCCGCCACGCGGGGCCTGGGTGGGTGACGAAGCGCTTGAGGCGGCGAGAAAGGGTATTGAGGCGCAGCACGAGCATCTTCATCTGCCGCTTCTTCGGGTCCTCGTCTGGCTTCTGCTGTGCCTCCGGGCACCAGAGGCTCTGCGTCTTCTCAAGCTTCTTCGCGAGAAGGTTCAGCTCATTGAGGACGAAGTCACTGTAATCCTCGTGGGCATCGTGGAACTGACAGCGGAGCGCCTCGATTGCGGCGAAGGCATACTCTTTCGGGTCCTTGCCATACATCGCGAGGAACCCGGCTCCTCCGGGCCCCCACTTCGCCAGCCCGCTTTGTCCGCGCAGCGCGTAGTTACCTGCCAGCCAGGCCCCATTCTCCTCGCCGTTGACGTCGTACCCGATGTTGCCCACAGCCATTCCCTCCGAATGGAGGTATGGCATGAGCTTGCTCCTCTTCAAGGCCGCATTGCCGGGGATGAGGTGGTGCGCAGCGCTCTGCACCGGCAACTCGCCCTCGATGCCATCGAGTTGCACCTTCCCCTCAAGCTGCGACAGCCCAGCCGAGACGAGCGCTGCGCCGAGCTTGCCGGCACAGTTGCGAAAGGCCATGCCCTCCATGTCGAGGCCTGGCAGTTCGTTGGCGTCCTCGTCGAAGCTGTCGGTGAGGACGTTGTTCTCCTCCGTCGGCTCCTTGGAGGCCGTGCAGAAAGCGCACGTATCCTCCGAGTGCTCAGAATGGTGGTTGAGCGCAGCAAGTACACCTTCGCCCAGCTCCGGCATCTGGCGAGTACCCCTTTCAGCCCAGCCACGCCCCCAATTCTCTGGCTTGGGCGCTGGGAGCAACAGCTAACAGAGCTGCGGCGACCCCTCAAGTGGGCGTGGAAGCGGGTGGGACTGATCTGCTTTCATTGTCATCCGCTGGCTCGGAGGGTGTGCCTTCTCCGCGATGCGGACGTCCTGCTCCGCGATGCGCTCCATGCGATGCGCGCATCTTTCGGGTCGAGCGTCGCCACCTCCCAAGCCTGCTCATGCCCCTTGCTCAGGTCGAGTCCGGGCCGGCGCACAGTCCACGACCTCACAGGCAAGCCCCTCGGGCAAGCCCCCCCCGTGAACGCTTACGAAACGACAACACCCTGGAGGCCGGCACCGCGAGGGTGTCCGGCGTCCAGGGTGTCCACGTCAACGCGGCCCGGCCCGCCTCCGGCAAGTGACGCCGGACCCACGGGCCTCCGCTCGTGACGGCCTACTTGTCGGTCGCGTCCTCGATCTTGTCGCCGGCGCTCTCCACGGCGTCTTCCGTCTTGTCGGCGGCCTTCTCGGCGGCGTTCTCCGTCTTGTCGCCGGCCTCCTCGACGTCGTCCTTCGCGGCCTCGCGGGTGTTGCGGTGGCAACCCACACCGGCGACCAGGGAGCCCAGCGTCACGGCCAGCAGCGTCAGCTTCTTCATGCGGTGCGACTCCTTCTCGTGAGGGGACCCCGGAGTATGCGTTCCGGGGTCCCCTGTGCGGGACGCAAGGTAGGCACTGTCCACCCACTGCCAAGTGGCACGTCCTCCGGGACCTTGCGTCCCTTCACCGGGGGTGCGCTGACGCTGTCGGAGGACGCTGTTACGGTGCGCCTTCGCGTGGGGCCCTGCTTGCGCCCCCCGGAGGCACACCCTTCATGTCTTCATCCCGGCCCTCTCGGCCCGCCCTGCTGCTCGTCCTGGCCCTGGCGACCCTCTGGGGTTGTCACTCCGACCCGCCGCCGCCCGTCGAACAGCTCTTCTCCGACGTGCAGTTCGACCTGACGGTGCCGCCGGAGACGCCCGCCGACGCAGCCCTCTTCCTCACCGGCCCCAGCGCCACCTTTGGCGGCCCGGACGGGCCCGGCCTGGAGCTGGTCTACCAGGGCGGCCGCGTCTTCAGCCTCAAGGCCCGCCTGCCCAAGAACACCGCCTTCACCTACGCGGTGCGGATGACGGCGCCGTCCGCGCGGGTGGCGCTGGACGCGGCGGGAGCCCCGGAGGCGGACCGCTCCATCACCGTGCACGAGAACGAGGAGCGCGTCACCCTCGAGGTGGAGCGCTTCGGCCCCGCCTCCGGGGAGATGGGGGCCCGGACGGTGTTCATCGTCCGCGTACCGGACGTCACGCCGCGGGGGGACACGGTGTATCTGACCGGCAACCAGCCGGAGCTGGGGACCTGGAACGGCGCGCAGGTGGCACTCACCCCGGCCGTGGACAATGCCTACGCTGGCGTCGTGACCTTCGCGGGAGGAACGGATCTGGAGTTCAAGGTGACGCGCGGCTCGTGGGAGAAGGTGGAGAAGACCGCCACGGGCGCGGAGGTGAGCAACCACACCTTCAAGACCGGCGGCGGCTTCGAGCGCGTGTCCCTGGTGGTGGAGGGCTGGGCGGACCTGCTGCCCCCGCCGACCCCGACGCTCACCGGTGACGTGCGCTTCCTGCGCAACGTGACGCCCACCGACACGACGCTCAAGCCGCGCGACGTCATCGTCTGGCTGCCGCCCGGCTACGACGCGGACACGCAGCGCCGCTACCCGGTGCTGTACATGCACGACGGCCAGAACCTGATGGACGTCGTCACCTCGTTCGCCGGGGAGTGGAAGGTGGACGAGACGGCGCAGGCGCTGGTGACGAACGGGCAGGTGGAGCCGCTCATCATCGTGGGCGTCTACAACACCGCCGACCGCATCGCGGAGTACACGCCGGTGCCCTTCCCGCCCGAGTACCCGAACGCGGGCCGCGCGGACGTCTACGGCCAGTTCCTCATCAACGACCTGAAGCCGCGCATCGACACGGAGTTCCGGACGAAGCCGGGACCGGAGTCCACCGGGCTCGCGGGCTCGTCGCTGGGCGGGCTGGTGTCCCTGTCACTGGGCCTGAAGCACCCGGAGGTCTTCGGCCGCCTGGGCGTGGTGTCGCCGTCGGTGTGGTGGGCGGACCGGGACATCGTGAAGACGGTGGAGGCGTTGACCGCGAAGCCCGCGCTGCGCATCTGGGAGGACATCGGCACCAACGAGGGCTCCGGCAGCCAGGCGGAGACGGTGGCGGATGCCAAGGCCCTGCGCGACGCGCTGGTGGCCAGGGGCTGGGTGCCCGACGTCGACCTCAAGTACACCGTGGTGGAGGGCGGCAAGCACAACGAGGCGTCCTGGTCCGAGCGCTTCGGCGACATCCTGCGCTTCCTCTACCCCGCGGTGCCGTGACGTCCGCGCCGCCCCCCACCACCCCGGATGGGCGCTACCTGGTGGTGGAAGGGCGGCTGTGGCGTCGCTCCAACCCGGCGCTCGGCCCCCGGCAGCGGGAGTTGCTGGTGGCCGCGCTGATGCGGGCCCGCGCGGACGTGGGCCGGGCGAAGCGCGCGAAGGATGCCGCCGCCGAGCGCCACGCCCGCGCCCGCGTCCACCGCGCCAAGGTGGGCCTGGGCGAGCGCGGCCCGCCGTGGTGGACCGACGGGGCCCCGGACTTCAACCGGCACCTCGTGCGCAACACGCCGTATGCGGCATGGTTCCAGGCTCTCGCCGTACCCTGAGCTGTCTTCCCCCAAGCCAAGGAAGTGCGTCATGCGTCACGCGTGGAACCGGATGTCCTTGTGGTTCGTGCCGTCGCTGCTGCTCGCCGCGTGTGGTCCGTCGGTGGAGCCCGTGGAGCCGGTGGAGTCGCCGCAGGTGGGCGAGAGCACCCAGGCGGTGCTGTACCCGCCGCCCGCGCCGCCCAGCGGCAACATCGTGGACAGCACGGCGTTCCTGGGTCCGGTGGGGCTCAATGACGGCGTGCAGACGCGCTTCACCACCAACCCGCAGTACCTGTCCTTCAACTTCAGGGTGGCCGCCGGCGCGCAGGTGCGCCTGGAGGTGACGCACCTGGGCAGCAGCATGGGCCTGGACACGGGCCTGTTCGTCTACGGCCCGAAGGACGCCAATGGCAGTTACGGCACGACGCTGCGCGCGCAGGACGACGACGCGGGCTATGGCCAGCTGAGCAAGGTGACCAGCCTGACGCTGGCGCAGGGCGGCGAGTATCTGGCGGTGGTGAGCAGCGGCACGGGCGCGGGCAAGCAGTTCCGCCTGGGCCTGGGCTGTCTCAACAGCGCGTGCGCGGAGCCGTCGCTGTTCACGGCCTGTGACCTGGACGTGGCCACGCGCATCGAGGTGTGTGACGAGAGCGTGGTGGAGGTGCAGCATGTGACGCCCGCGCAGGCGCTCCCGCAGTGCACGGACGCGCAGGACGCGCACGACGCCTACGTGTCCCAGTGCGTGGTGTCCTCCGGCGCGAAGCCCTGGTGCGCGAACGGCGAGACGGCCTTCACCTCCAAGATGTGGCCGGTGTGCAAGGACTTCTACTACCGCTACTACGGCGCGGGGCCGCTGCCCCTCACGCAGTTCCCGCTGAGCAGCACACTCCAGGCGGCTCGGGCGACGGGCCACACGCGCTGCAAGGCGGGTGAGAACTGGTGCGACGAGTCCCTGTGGACGCTCAACGTGCCCTCCGTGGCGGGCACTCCGCCCGTGTCCCTGGACCGCGTGGCCGAGGGCGCCTTCGCGTCCATCCCGGCGCTGTACGCCCAGGAGGCTCCCCAGTTCCAGCGCCTGGCGGACCTGACGTACGCGCAGTTCGCCAGCCGCCTGGATTACTTCTTCCCGGAGTTGGCGCAGGCGCTGCCGGGCGCGCTGGGCAACGGCACCGAGGTGCCCCAGGTGGCGGACTTCTACGCGGACGTGCCGGTGGCGCCGGGCGCCAAGGACTACCACCACGTCTACGTCGTCTACTTCCCCGTGTCGCACCAGACGGCGGTGTTCTGGTTCACCCAGCACGAAATCTAGGCAGCGGTCCGGAGGGCCCGCGTGCGGGAGGCCTTCGCCTAGAAGGCGTACCGCACGCGGCAGTACGGCAGGTGGCGGGCGAGCAGGTCCTTGAACTCCGCGACGTGGCGCCCCTTGAACCCGGTGCGGTAGCGCACGTTGACGCCGCCGCCCTGGGACACCTTCGTCTCCTGGATTTCCGGCGTCCAGAGCACCGCCTCCGCCTTCGGGTGCCAGCGCAGGTTCACCTCGTGCAGGCCCGCGTTGTGCGTGAGGAAGATGATCTCACACGCGAGCTGCGCCTTCGCCTTCGCGCCGATGCCGTCATCCACCTGCTGGAACAGCTCCGCGTACGCGGCCTGCCAGCCTTCCTGGAGGACGACGGGGGAGAAGTTGAGGTGCACCTCGTAGCCGGCGGCCACGAAGTCGTCGATGGCGGCGATGCGCTCCGCGATGGGGTCCGTGCGCACGTCCAGCAGCTTCGCCTGCGCGTGGGGCATCAGGCTGAAGCGCACGCGCGTCTTGCCCTGGGGCGCGTAGGTGAGCAGCTCGCGGTTCACCAGCTTGGTGGCGAAGCTGGCCTTGGCGTTCGGCAGCGTGGTGAACAGCCGCACCAGGTCCCGGACGTTGTCGCTCAGGGCCGCGTCCGCGGAGCAGTCGCTGTTGCAGCCGATGTCGTAGACCCAGCAGCGTGGGTCCACGCTGTTGGGCTCCAGCTTGGGCCCCCGCTTGTGCGCGTGCTTGCGCAGGGCCTCCGAGATGCGGTCGATGTTCACGAACACCGTGACGGGGTTCGCATAGCCCTTGTTGCGGGGGACGTAGCAGTACGCGCACGCCATCACGCAGCCGTTGGCGGTGGAGGGGGCGATGAAGTCCGAGCTGCGGTCGTTGGCGACGAAGGACATCGTCTTCTTCACGCCCAGCACCAGCGTGCTGCCCTTGATGCGGTTCCACGCCTCCACGTTGCCAGCGTTGCCGAACAGGCCCGGGATGTTCTGGTGGGAGGGCACCTCCACCCGCTCCGCGCCCGGGAAGCGCGCCAGGACTTCCCGGCCGCGCGCGTGCTCCACCGCGCCCGGCTCCAGGTAGATGCGCGTCACCTTGAGCAACCTGTCGAGCGGCCCGGGTCCTGGATTCGGGGC
>NZ_RAWB01000197.1 GCF_003612055.1 Corallococcus llansteffanensis | reverse complement strand
GCATAATCGCCCACTTAAAAAGTGACCAGTCACTTTGTTGGGGCGGGCATGGAGCCTTGGGGGGGCTCCGGAGCCCGGTTTCCTGATCCACGCGGAGGCGGGGGTTCCAGGCCTGCCTGGGGACCAGGGGAGTAGCCGAGCGTCTGTCATTGTGTCCGTCCAGCTGACAGGGATTGAGACCTGGCTTTTTCAGAGGGACACATCCTGCCAACCGGGCAGGCAGGCAGACAGGCGCTCCCGTGCTTCAGGCCGCCGTCTCCTCTGGAGTGTGGTCAAGGGTCGCCCCCTGGAGACAGGGCAGGGCGCAGCCCGCCTGCTAGTGATCCGTTCGGGATTGAGCGAAAATCGCGGGGAAATAGCGCAAGCCCTTGCACCGGTTATCCGCCCGCCCCGATATGACCTTCTCCGCTCTGCTCGTCGGCTCCCTCCTGGCTTCAGCTCCCACTGTCCCTTCCAAGGCCGCCTCGAATGTCGTCGCCGAGGTGGGTGTGCCCTTCGCGTGTGGTCGCATCTACACGGTGAGCCAGGGGCACGAGACAGGCAGTCACCAGCACAACGACACCTTCGCGTGGGACTTCCGCATGCCGGAAGGCACTCCCATCGTGGCGTCGCACGACGGCACCGTCCGCATGGCGCGCGGTGACAGCAAGCAGGGCGGCTGTGGCGAGCAGTTCGCGCCCCTGGCCAACTACGTCGTCATCTCCCACGGCGACGGGCTGGAGACGCAGTACCTGCACTTCAGCGCCGTGGTGGTGAAGGCCGGCGAGCGCGTGAAGGAGGGTCAGCTCATCGGCTTCTCCGGCGCGACGGGCTGGGCCTGCGGCGCGCACCTGCACTTCAAGGTCGCGAAGGAGCAGGGCTCCGGGTGGAACAACCCCTCCGTGCCCGCGCGCATCGTGGGCTATGGCGATCCGGTGCGTGACACGCTGGTGTCGGCGCCGCTGTGCAAGGACTCCGCGCAGCCGATGATGGCGTCCGCCGGGGGCGTCCATCTGCCGGGCCAGGCGGTGGAGTCCATGTCACCGCCCACCGCCGGTTCGATCCAGGATGCGTCGCGCGGCCTGCCGCCCGGGGCCAAGGCCATTCTCGACGGCCTCTCCCAGCCTCCCGCCCAGGGCGGCGAGGGACTCGACAAAGCGGGTCCGGCCCGCGCGCCCCGCATGGCGAGCGGCTCCGACGAGACTCGCTGACGCGAGCAGCGCTCCGGCGCCCGCGAGCAGCCCGAAGAAGGCCCCCGCGTTGATGAAGTACTCCAACGGCAGCAGGGGGCCTTCCACGTAGCCCCGCACCACGCGGTACCCCACGTGCCCCAGCAGCGCGAGCAGGGGCAGGTTGATGAGCGGCAGCACCAGCCACCGCGCCGTGCGCCACCAGCGGGCCACGGCCTCCGCCACCGCGGTGGAGGCGGTGTAGCGCCAGGCGCCCGCGCGGGCCACGCGCAGCTCCGCCAGCATCGCCTCCACGTCCGGCACCCCCAGCGTCTCCGCCTCCAGGCCCTGCGTGCGCGCCACGCTGCGCGCCTCGGCCAGGGCGGTGCGCGCGGCGGACTCGGCGAGGAAGTCGTCCTCGAAGGGCTCCACCACGGCGACCTCCGCGGCGCGGGCGCGGGTGCGGTCCCTCACGGCGTCCACCACGGTGGAGGCCGCGGCCACGGCGAGCCCCGCGGGCAGGCTGCGGCGTGCCACCAGCGCGCCGGCGCCCATGCCGGAGGCGCCCCACAGCGACAAGCGCAGGCCCCACGCGGCGGGTCCCCAGAAGCGGCCCGCGGCCTGCCGGCGCACCTCCGACGCGAGGTGTCCGTGGGCCAGGCCCAGCCGCGCGTCGAAGTCGCCCTGCAACGCCTCGCCCGCGCGCGCGAGCCCCGCGTCGAGCGCCGCGCGCGTCTTCTCCAGCAGGGCGTCCGTCTCTCCCAGCGCCGTCTTCACGGTGGAGGCGAGCTCCTCCAGCGCGCCCAGGGCGTTGCCGTGGCGCACGCGGGAGGCGACGGCCTGGGAGGCCAGTCCCTTGAGGTGGAAGAGGAGCGGGCCGAACTCGCCGGACACGTCCTGGCCGTCCTTCGCGGCGCGCGCGCTGATGGCGAAGACGTGGACGTCCTCGGTGGCGAGGCCGTGGTGCTGGGTGGCGACGCGGCGGATCTGCGACTTCAGGGCGTCGCGCGAGTCGGCGGAGAGCTCGTCGGCGAAGTTGAGGATGAAGACGAGCGCGCGGCGGCGGGCGAACTCGTTGAGGAAGTCCACCTGGGTGGCCTCCGCGACGCTGCCCCGGTGCATGACGACGAGCGCGACGTCGGCCTTGTCCAGCGCGGCGCGGGCCACGTCGCGGTGCTGGGTGGCCACGCTGTTGAGGTCCGGCGTGTCGATGAAGATCTGCCCGCTCCACAGCCCCTGGGGGCCGGGCGTGTAGCGCACGACGCGCGCGCCGGTGCGCGACAGCTCCTCCACGGGCGTGCCCTCCGGCGCGAAGAGGGTGGACGCGGTGCTGGTGGGGCGGTCCACGCCTTCACGGGAGAGGGACTGCCCCGCGAGCGCGTTGAGCAGGGTGGACTTGCCCGCGCCGGTGGCGCCGACGAGCGCGACCACGAGCGGCGCGTCCTTGCGGGCGACCCCGCGGGCGTAGTCTTCCAGCAGGCGCTCCAGGCGCGGGCCGTGCGGCTGGAGCGCGGGCAGCGACAGGGCGTCGGTGAGCAGCGGGCGGAGGGCTTCGGGGTCGGGAAGGCGGGTGTCGTCCACGGAGGCGCCAGCGTGGCGTGACGAAGGCGCGCTGGCTACGAAGATGCGCGGCGACGGTGCGCCAGCGTGCACTCGGGATGCCGGTGGACGCACCGTGAGGGAGCGGTACATTGCCTCCGAACATGAATCCCCATGCATTCCGACGCGTGTGTCTGTCGTTGTTGGGCCCGTTGCTCCTGAACGCCTGCGTGAGCCTCCCTGTCACGCCCAGGGTCATGGCCGAGGCGGAGGTGGTCGAGAAGGCCCGGTTCCTCTGTACCCACCGCCTGCTCTACACGTTCGATTCCTCGCGATTCCCCTCCGGGATGAGGCCCGAGGACTACATCCGGCCGGAAGACCTTTCCTATCTCCGGCTCAACGGCACGCCTCGTGCCACCCCCTCCGCGGAAGGGGCACCCCTCCCTCCTGCCCGGTGCGACGTCATGTCATCGGACCTCGCTGGCGATGCCGCCGTCGTGAGGCTCCAGCGAACGAAGGCGGGCGCAAGCAGACCCGAGACGGTCCTGGCGAACTTCATCGGAACCCCCGTGGGCTGGCGACTGGGCTACTGGCTTCCGGAGCGCGCCCGGTTCGACGTCCAGACCGAACAGACCCACGCCCGGGATCCCGATGATGAGATGACCCTGCCCCAGAAGGTGTCCGGCCCGGAGGCCGGTTACACGGTCGAGGCCGCGAAGCGCGGGGTCGAAGGGCTCCTGGTCTTGCGCTGCATCATCACGCGAGAAGGCGCCGTCGAGCAGTGCCAACCCCTCAAGACCCTGCCCCGGGGACTGACCGAGGAAACCCTGAGGGCCCTCCAGGCCAGCCGCTACACCCCCGCCTTGTTCAAGGGAGAGCCCATCGCCGTGCGGTTCAACTTCTTCTTCCTCTTCCTCCTCCCAGGGAGCTGAGCGATGGCGAAACATGCAAGGGGGGCCTGGTGGCTCGGAGGGCTGGGCCTCTGTCTGGCTTTGGGGGTGGTGCATGCCGAGGACCGTCCCGAGACGGACGGCGTGCGGATGCGCGCCCTGTCGCTGCCCTTTGACGAAGCGACGGCGCTGCCGCGCAGGCTCTTCGAGACGCTCCCGTGTGAGCTGGGCCAGCAGGGCCCGGGCGGAGAATGGGCGCTGTCCGTCCGCCAGCTCCTCACGGTGCGCGAGGCCAACAAGACGCGCACGGCGTTCATCTCCCAATCCCTCTCACTGCCGGGCGGGCTGGAGTTCGAACGCGCCGCGGGCATCCCGCGGACGGGCCCGGTCACCCGGCCACCCCGGCCCGAGGTGCACGCCCGCTGTCGCGAGCACCGGCTGGAGCTGGCCGTGGAAGGCGTGCCGGAAGCCCCCGTGCTGACGCTGCTGCCCACCCTGATCCGGGACACCGTGTCATGGCGGGTCGCGCCCGAGGTGGAGGCCCGCCTCCAGCCCCTCCTCGCGCGGACCGACCCCGAGGCGCGCAAGGCCCTGGAGGAGTTCGGCCGCATCGTGGAGCAGCTTGAAGCCCAGGCCCGGAGCAGCCTCCGCGAGCCGCCGCCCACCGTGGAGGGCCTGGCCTGCGTGCGCTCCGCGCTGGCCTCGCCCGCCGGTGGAATCCACTGTTCGCGTCCCTGAAACGAGAGAACGCCGGACGGAGCACGGTGGCTCCGCCCGGCGTCTGGCTTCAAGCGTCTACCGCGGTGACTACAGCGAGTTGACGAACTTCAGCAGCGCGTTGCGGTCCGAGGCGCTGAGGTTCACGAAGGCCTGCTTGGAGGCCTCGCCCTCGCCACCGTGCCAGAGGATGGCCTCGGTGACGCTGCGCGCGCGGCCGTCGTGCAGGTACGACTCACCGCCGCTGACGCCCGTCGTCAGGCCGATGCCCCAGAGGGGCGCGGTGCGCCACTCGGCGCCGGACGCCTGACCCTCGGGCAGGTTGTCCGCGAGGCCCGTGCCCATGTCGTGCAGCAGCAGGTCCGTGTACGCGTGGATCGTCTGGTTGCGGACCTCGTTCATCGCGCTGTACTGGCTGGTGGTCAGCGTGGGCGCGTGGCACTTCGCGCAGCCCGCGTTGTTGAACACCGTCTCACCCTGCAGCGCCGTCGCGTCCGCATAGTCGCGGCGCGCGGGCACGCCCAGCAGGGCGATGTAGCGGGTGTGCTTGTCCAGGTCGGCATCGCTCAGCTCCGTGCTCGTGCCCGTGCAGCCCTGCTGCGACGTGCCGCAGTCCAGCGACTTGAACACGGACGTCGTCACGCCCATGTCGCTGTTGAACGCCTCGGCGACCTGGTGACGCACGCGCGCCGTGCCCGCCTTCCAACCGAAGCGGCCCATGCGCGTGACGCCCGTCTCCGGGTCCTTCACCGTCTGCATGCGACCGGAGATGCCGTCGCCGTTGCTGTCGCTCGGGTCGGCCAGGCCGGCCACCTGCGTCTCCGGCACCGCCTCCAGCAGGCCCATGCCAATGAGCTGCGGCGTGATGCGCGCCGAGAAGTTCGTCGGCGTCACGTTGAGGAAGCTGTAGTTGGGCTTGCGCAGCTGGTACGCCGTGCCGTCCTTCAGCGTGCCGCTCGTGGTCGTCCAACCGCTGATGCGCACGTCCGCCTCGGGCGTGCCGCTGACCGTGCGCGGCTGCAGGCGGAAGCCCAGCGCGGGGTCCACCGTCACGGTGCTGCCGTTCACCTTGCCCACCTTCACCACGTAGTTGGTGAGCGTGGTGTTGGTGGTGGTGGGCGGCAGACCACGGCCGTTCTGCTTGTGGCAGGCGATGCAGGAGGTCGCGACGTGGCTGTTGCCCAGCTTGTTCACCTGCGCGGTGAAGATGGGGTTGCCCGGCTCGGAGTGGCTGCCGTCCTGGAAGTTCGTGTGGTGCAGGCGGCGGCCCTCGACGAAGGGCTGCGCGTTCACCGGCGCCAGGTTGGTGGACATCTGCAGGAAGCGGTTGTCCGGCTCGTTGGAGAACGGCGTGTGCAGCGTGGTGAGACCGCCCGCCCAGGCCTTCTGCGGCAGCGGGAAGGAGTCGCGGATGGCGCCCTGGCCCTCGAAGGGCACGATGCCGCCCTGGCCCACGATGTAGAGGATGCCCGACGAGTAGTAGTTGAAGCGGCCTTCCACCGGCGCCTGGAGGAACACGCCGATCTCCATCTCCATCCGGTCACCCACGCGGATGGCGCGGCCTTCCTTGGCGTTGAAGTTCACCGAGGCCGTCTGCTTGTAGTCGTTCACCTTCACGAAGTCCGCGTTGTGGAAGTACTCCGCCACCGTGTTCAGGCCGCGGAAGAACGCGCGGAAGTCCGGGCTGTCGTACGGATAGATGGAGTACAGGTTGACGGTGATGTTGCTGCCGCCCTTGGCCACCTCGTCGACGATTTCAATCCAGTGCGTGCGCTGCTGGAAGTAGAGCGCCAGGTAGTGGTCGTAGGCCTGGTACATGTCCTCGCGCATGTGGCGGTCGCGCACGCGGTCGCCCACGCGGGTGATGATGGCCGTGGAGGTGTTCTCGATGGTGGCCGGCTCCAGCGTCGTGGCGCTGGTGAACAGCGGCACCACGGGGCCCGCGTCGCCGTTGGGGGGCGGCCCTGCGTCCACCGTGCCGCCCGCGTCCGGCGTGCCGGTGCCCGCGTCCACGGGCGGATTGGTGCCACCCGTATGCGTGTAGCGCGTCCAGGTCGTGTCACGCGCACAAGCGCACGACACATCCCAGTACGTGAAGTTGTAGTCGATGAAGTTGCCAGCGACGAGGCCGGTGACCGTGTACTGGTTGCGGCCGCCCGTCACCGCCATGCGGATGTTGAGCTGCTGGCCGTTGTTCAGCTTGTAGTGGATGTCTGCCCAATCCGTCGTGTCGACGTAGAAGATGGCGGACGAACCAGAGGGGGTGACGCCTGAGGTGGCGGCTTCGGATTCAACCGCCAGACAACTGGCGGCCAGGAACGCGAGCACGATTCCCGTGAGTCTGCTGCGGCTCATGGATGCGACTCCAATGGGGTGGATGGAGCGTGGGACGGCGGCGCTGCGAAGGGGACTTCGTAGCTTGTCCGAAGAAAGTCGGGATTCATTCCCGCCGCAAGGTGGGAGGGCGGAGAAATCAACTAAGGCGTGATAAAATGTGAATAAGCGAAAATGATGTATTTCGTGACGCGACGTGTTGTCGCGAGGGTGACGCGACGTGTTGAGAGGCATTGCCGCGACGCGGCGCCTCCGGGGCCCGGCTAGACTGCGGGGCCATGCGCTTCCAGCCACCGTGGGGTGGGGCCTTCCGGCTCGACACCTTCTTCCACCGCACTCCCGAGGCCCTGCCCGAGGAGGCGACGGAGTCCATCCGCTCGGCCATCCTGGGCTCGTCGCTCCTGGGGGAGTCGAACCTGTCCGGGCAGTTCTCCGGTACCTACGGCTTCTCGCTGACGTTCCGCCGGGAGGCGTTGCCGGACGTCACGCGGCGCTTCCCGGCGTTCGCGCCCTTCCTGGCGAAGACGCTGCTGCCGGAGTGCAACGCCTTCCTGCTCAACCCCCTGCTGGTGGGACAGGGCAGGGGGGTGGCGGCCCACATCGACCGGAGTCTGGAGTTCTACGGCCCGAGTATCGGCTGCCCGGTGGCGGTGAGCGTGCTGTATGTCCAGGTTCCGAAGGAACTCCGGGGCGGGACGCTGCGGCTGTATCACCGGGGAGGTCGGGTGGCGGAGTTGACGCCCCAGCCGCGCACGCTGGTGATGTTCCGGGGAGACCTGCTGCATGAGGTGGAGGCCATCTCCTCCGGCGCGCAGGGGATGGAGGGTTCGCGGATCAGCCTGGTGGTGGAGCAGTACCGCGCACCCGAGGCGCTGCTCTCCGGCGTGCCCCGCTTCGAGCTGCGCACGCGTTCGGGGGCACAGGCGTGAGCGACCTCAAGCTGGAGTGGAAGCTGCCGCGGTTGCCGGACGCGGTGTTCCCCGCCTTCGAGCAGCCCGCGCTCATCCGTCGCTGGTTCGGCGCGCCGCCGGGCTGTCACCGCACGCACGCGCCCGACCCCGGCGCCCTGGGCCAGCCCTACCGGGTGGTGCTGCGGGACGCGGTGGGTCGCTCGTTCGCGCAGGTGGGCTGCATCATGGAGGCGGAGCCGCCGCGCTTCCTGGCGCTGGAGATGGACTGGGAGGGCGGGCCGGTTCCCTCCGGGCGGACCCGGGCGGAGCTGACGTTCGAGCCCACCGACGATGGGGGCACGCGGCTGCTGCTGCGCCAGGGGCCGTTCGCGGACGACGCGGCCCGCGACGCGCACCGGGCCTACTGGGAGGCGTGCCTGGGGCGGCTGGCGCGCGTGGTGGCGGGCGAGGCGGTGCCCTGCTTCGAGGAGTTCTGGGAGGAGTCGCGCGGCTTCGTGGGCCCGCTGGGCGCGGCGGCGTACGCGGTGCTGGCGGGGCTGCGTGAGGCGGGGGCTCCCCCGGAGGCGGTGTCCCAGGTGGAGGACGTGCTCTACACGCACCTGTCCCGGCTGCCGGAGGACACCGCGGCGGTGCTGGGCTCCGTGCTCCAGTCGCGCGTGGAGGGCACCGCGGACTGAGTTGGCGCCGCCTTGCCCTTTCGGAAGATTGACAGGGGCCTGTCGAATTGACAGGTTCCTGTCCATGTCATCACTGACGAAGAAGGCTGACGCCTTCACCGCGCTCGTACTGGAGGTGTTCCAGTTGAACGGGCTGCTGCTCCAGGCGGGAGACCGGCTGAGTGCTCCGGCGGGATTGACGAGCGCCCGCTGGCAGGTGCTGGGCGTCATCGATCACGGCCCCGCCACGGTGGCGGCGGTGGCTCGCACGATGGGGCTCAAGCGGCAGAGCGTGCAGCAGACGGCGGACGCGCTCGCGAGCGACGGGTTCGTGGAGTACGTCGACAACCCGCATCACCAGCGCGCGAAGTGCGTCTCCCTCACCGCCTCCGGGCGCCGCGCCTTGCGGAAGGTCGAACAGGCGCACGCCGCGTGGGCGGACCGGATGGGCGCGAGCCTCGCCCCGGGGCTGCTGGCCGCGGCCGTGGAGGGCGTTCGTGAAGCGCGCCTGCGGCTCGAGAAGGACCTGGCCCCGGAGGAGCGCTCCCATGAGGGGTGATGCCTGCATTCCCCTGCTGCCCTGCGTGGAGATTGCTCCGACGCTCGAGTTCTACGGCCTGCTGGGCTTCGAGGTGACGTACCAGCAGCGGACGCCGAACCCCTACGCGGCGACGCGGCGGGGCGGCGCCCAGCTCCACTTCTTCGGCCTGAAGGGGTTGGATCCGCTGAAGGCCTTCAGCAGCTGTCTCATCATCGTGGACGAGGTGGAGGACCTGCACGCGCGCTTCGTGGCCGCGCTGAAGAAGGCCTACGGCCGGATTCCGCTCCGGGGTGTCCCGCGCGTGACCCGCATGAAGAAGGGGCAGACGCGCTTCACCGTCGTGGACCCCTCCGGCAACTCCCTCATGTTCATCCGGCGGGACGAGCCCGCGGGCTACGGAGACGACGACAAGGACGCTCCGGCCTCTGTCCTCGCCAAGGCCCTCAAGACGGCCCGGCGCCTGCGAGACTTCAAGGGTGATGACGCCGCGGCCGCGAAGGTGCTGGACGTCGCGCTGAAGAAGGCGGACGCCGGGACGACGGTGGAGCGGGCGCGGGGGCTCGCGGCCCGGGCGGAGCTGGCCGTGGCCCTGGGGGACATGCGCCGCGCCCGAGAGCTGGCGCGGGACATCGATGCGCTGTCCCTGTCGGCATCTGAGCGCGAAGCGCTCCGCGTGGAGCTGGAGGCCCTCGAGCCGCTGGCCCGGACCCAGGAGTAGGCGGCCCGCTCAGGACGCCATCGCCTCCGGGGTGGCGTGGGCATCCTCCAGAGGGACGTGCGCCTCCGCGTCCTTCGTCTTCGCGATGCGCTCGTCCAGCTCCGCGCACAGGTGTTCGAAGACGTCCTTGTTGAGCGTGCCCTTCTGGTAGGCGTCGAAGAGGGCGTCCTTCTCCACGATGAGGACGCGGCGGGCCGCCTCCTGGTGCTCCTCCTCGTGGAAGCGCGTGGACTGCTGCTTGAGCGCCGCCAGCTCCTGCTCCACCGCCGTGGCCTTCTGCTGGTAGTCGCGCTCCATGGGCTCCAGCACGTCCACCGGAATCTCGCGCGAGCGGCGCATGGCCTCCAGCGCGGCCATCGCGGCGTGGATGGCTCCCAGCCGGCCCCGGGCCAGCTCGTACTTCTCCTGGTAGACGTCCTTGATGCCGGTGATGCCCAGCTTCTTGAGCACGGGGGCGATGGTGAGCCCCTGGAAGATGATGGAGAGCACCACCACGCCGAACGTCATGTTCACCAGCATCTCGCGGTGGGCGAAGTCCTCCGGAAGACCGAGCACCAGCACCATGGACACCGCGCCGCGCAGGCCGCTCCAGGTGAGCACCGCGCTCCAGCTCCATGGCAGGCGCTCCGACGTGAGCCGCAGGAGGCCGGACACGCCGTAGACGACCACCGCGCGCCCCACCATCACCGCGGCGTACGCCAGGAGGATGGGCTGCCACGACGCCAGCAGCGAGGTGAGCTGCACCTCCAGGCCGATGAGCAGGAACACCACCGAGTTGAGCGCGAACGCCAGGTACTCCCAGAAGCTCTCCACCGCGACGCGCGTGGTGGGGCTCATGCCCAGCCGCGCGGCCCAGTTGCCGCACAACATGCCGGCCACCACCGTGGCGATGACGCCCGAGTAGTGGAAGTGCTCGGCCACGACGAATGACCCGTACGCGGCGATGACCGTGAGGGTGATCTCCACCATCGCGTCGTCCACCCGCTGGATGACCTGCGCCACCGCGAAGCCCACCGCGGCGCCAATCACCGCGCCCATGCCGGCGATCCTCAGGAAGTCCAGCGTGGCCCCGCCCACGGTGAACTTCTCTCCGTTGGCCACGCCCACCACCAGCATGAAGAGCACCACGGCGGTGCCGTCATTGAGCAGGCTCTCACCCTCCACCAGGATGGCCAGCCGCTTGGGCGCGCCCAGCGCCTTGAACAGGCCCACCACCGCGATGGGGTCCGTGGACACGATGAGCGACGCGAACACCATCGCGTGGATGAGCCCGAAGCCCTCCAGGTAGTTCATCCCCTTCATCGCCGGCGACAACAGCAGCGCCGTGAGCCCCATGGACGCCACCACGCCGGGGATGGCCAGCGAGGTAATGGCCAGCTTGTTCTTCCAGAACTTGCGGAACTCGACGTGGAACGCCGCCTCGAACAACAGGCCCGGCAGGATGATGGCGAACAGCAGCTCCTTCGTCAGGTGCGGCGGCTCGAAGGCATGCACCACGCCCAGGCCCAGGCCCGCCAGCACCAGCGCCACCGTGTACGGAAACTTGAAGTAGCGCGCCGCGATGGCCACCGCCGTCGCGATGGAGAACAGCAGCACGAAGGCCAGCTCGAAGTGCATGAAACCCCAACCAATTTGTGCTCAAAGAGGTTGGAGTCTACGTGCATGCGTGGCGGGTGGGGAGCCTCCGCGAGTGAAAACGGCGGGCGAGCGCGCGTTCCCCGCGGAGCCGCCGCCCGCGCTCGCGGGGCTCCCGTGGGAAGTTGAACTCGTGGCCCAGGGCCTCTCCGGGAGGCTCCGGCGGGCACTGTGGGACGGTGGACGGCCGGGCGTCGGACGGCAGGGCGTCAGGTGGCGGATGCGTTGTGACGCCTCCGCCCGACGGCTAGAAGCGGAGGGATGATGGACCTCTTCCTGATGTCTCCTCCGGGCCGGAACTGGGCCCTGCGGGGCCGCGCGAACTTCCGCAGCCGCGAGGCGGCCCCGGCGGATGCCCGAGGCGCGAGGCGGGAGTGGCTGACGCTGGCCCGGCACATCGAGTCGCGCGGCGGCACGGTGGTGGCGCTGCCCTCGCCGTCGGACGCGCTGACGGGCATGCCCTACGCGGCCGAGTGCGGGCAGGTGGTGGCCCGCGAGGGCCAGGCGCCGCTGTTCCTGCTGCCCCGGATGATGAGCGCGCACCGCTTCGCCGAACGCGACCACTGGGCGCCGCTGGCCCGGCGCATGGGGATGGAGGTCGTGGATCCCGGCGTGGGCATCTGGGAGGCGCACGGCGACGTGGCGACGTTCGACGGGGTGACGCTGCTGTTCTGGGGCGGGCGCACCACGCTCGATGGACTGGAGGCGGCGGAGCAGCACTTCCCCGGCGAGCTGCTGCGCGTGCAGGTGCGCGAGCCCGCGTTCCACGGGAACATGGCGGTGCTGCCGCTGCCCGCGGTGGACCGGCTGCTGGTGTGCCCGGACGTGATGGCGCCGGAGTCGGTGGCGCTCCTGGAGCGGCGCTTCGGCGCGGATCGGCTGGTGCGGGTGGCGGAGGCGGACATCCGCCGCTATGCGACGAACGGGCTGCCGCTGGGCCGCGACCTGCTCGCGCCCACGGTGATGCCCGCGCACGTGGTGGACCTGTTGCAGGGCCTGGGCATGCGCGTGGTGCCCATGCCGATGCCGGAGCTGACGGAGAAGGGCGGGGGCTCGTCGCGGTGTCTGGTGTCGCGCGCGTCGGTGGATCCGGCCCGCGTCCAGCTTCCTCCCGAGTACCGGCTGGACGCGGTGGCGAAGGACATCGACGCCGATGGCGGGTGAACTCGCGCCGCTGGCCCAGGCGTTCTTCGCGGCGAACCCGGAGCTGTCGTTGCAGGCGCTGGGCTCCGGCGTGCACGTCCCGTCCCTGGACCTGGCGCCCTCCGGCATCCCGGTGACGCACCTGCTGGCCGAGCACAACGCGGAGCTGGCGCGGCAGTACCTCACGCTCAACCAGCTCGCCTTCGGCGGCATCGGCGTGCCGCGCTGGGTGCTGTCGGATTTGTACCTGCTTCCGGGCGCCATCGGCCTTCTGCGCTGTCCCGCGCGGCTGTTGAAGGCGCCCGCGCGCGAGCGGCTGCTGCTGGCGGACGAGGAGCTGGCCATCGGCGCGGCCTGCTACGTGGCGCCGTCGCTGACGCCGGGGCTGTTCGTGGGCGTGTCGCTGTTCAGCTTCCTGCCGGGCCGGGGCGCGTCGTCCTGGGTGAAGACGCTGACGCTGGGCATGGTGCGCGCGAAGCGCCTGCGGGGCGTCACCCAGTGGGACAACCCCGCGGTGCGCGTGCACACCCGACTGGGCCCCATGCGCCTCGTGGGCCGCGTCCCCGGGGGACACGACTACGACGAGCGCACCTTCGTCTACGAGACCGACCTGCACGACGAGGCCCGCGTCGCCCAGGCGATGGCGCGCGGCGAGGAGCAGGCCCCCGCCACGCGCATCCCCGTCACGGACCTGGTGGCGCTGGGCGCGCTGCTGGACCGCGCGGAGGCAGGCGCCCGGCTGGAGCTGGTGCCGCCCGGCCAGGACGCGGGCCACGTGCTGGTGCGCGAGGTGCGCGGCTAGGCCGGCGCTGGAGCGCTCGGGAACTCGTCGTCCTGTTCGAGGGCCCTGCGCAGCGCGGCGGCGCCGTCCTTGGCGATGGGCGCGCCATGCGCGAAGCAGACGGTCTCGATGGGCAGGTGGTCCAGGATGCGCTGGATGCTGGAGCGGGTGCGCAGGGGCTCGTCCTGGTATTCGCCCGGGACGAACTTCGGCGTGCCATGGCCCTCGCGGGTGAGCAGGTCGGAGATGAAGACCACCGCGTGCGGGCTCTTCTGCATCCAGAGCGTGTACATGGCCTCGGTGGGCCCGGGCGTCTGGAAGGTGTTGAGGCCACCGGGCAGGGTGTTGCCGGCCACGTATTCGAAGTCTGGCTTCTCCTCCAGGCCCTGCGCGCCCTCGGGGGCCCAGACGGGCACGCCGAACGCCTTGCGCATGCGCCACGCGGAGCGCTGGTGGTTGCCCGCGGTGAGCACGATGGCTTCGAGGTTGCCCAGCTTCAGCAGGGCCTTCTCGTCGATGGGCAGCGGGTCGATGAGGGTGACGGTGCCGTCCTCGTCCACCACCGCGTAGGCGTCGCTCCGGCTGCCGCCCATCCGGTCGTCCGCGACCGTCCAATGGTGCACCCCCGGGACGACCTCCACCGTCTTCTTGGCCTGGGCCTTGGGCTCGCTCATTGGACGAAGGTACGCACCGGCGTCGGGATGGCACGGGCGCCTGCTCCGCTGCCCGCCGGCCCCCCCAGCAGGCCCTTCCCGCCCTTCGCATCCCGTGGGCCGCATGCACCTTTGTCTGAAGGACGACGGAGGACGCGATGCGCGCGATGCGACCACTCGTGCTGTTCGATGGGGACTGTGGCTTCTGCAAACGCTGGGTGGCGCGCTGGCGCGGCGACACCGAAGGGCGCGTGCGCTTCGTCCGCGCGAGCGGGTGGCTGCTCAAGCTCTTGGGCATTCCGAAGCGGGACATGTCGCGGGCCATGCAGCTCGTGGAACCCTCGGGGCGCCGTTCGTCGGGCGCGGAGGCGGTCTTCCGGATGCTTGCCTGGTCGCCCCACCGAGGCACGCGCTTCGCCGCGCGGCTGGGATTGCTGCCCGGGCTCAAGCAGGGGGCGGGGCTCGTGTACTCGCTCATCGCGCGCAACCGGCGTCGGGCGTCGCGCCTGGACACGTGGCTGTTCAGCCGGGTGACGGAGCCTGCTCGGCACCGGTGGGTGCGCTGGACGTTCCTGCGCCTGCTGGGCGGCACCTTCCTCATCGCCTTCACGTCGCTGGGCCAGCAGGTGCTGGGGCTCTACGGGCAGAAGGGCATCCGTCCCATCCGCGAGGTGGCGAAGTCCGAACGCTATGCGGCGCAGGGGCGCTGGCGGCGGCCTTCGGTGTTCTGGTGGGACGCGTCCGACGCGGCGCTGGTGAAGGGCTGCCGCGTGGGACAGGGCCTGTCGCTGGCGCTGCTCCTCAATGTCGCTCCGCGCCTGAGCGCGACGGCGCTGTGGGGCCTGTACCTGTCCTATGTGTCGCTGGGGCGCGAGTTCCTGTCGTTCCAGTGGGACGTGCTGCTGTTGGAGATGGGGGTGCTGGGCGCGCTCACCGCGCCGGGCGGCGTGAGGCCCGGGCTGGGGAAGCGGGATGTGTCCGCGCTGGAGGTGTTCCTCTTCCGGATGCTCGTGTTCCGGCTCTATTTCGGCTCGGGGGTGAGCAAGTTCCACTCGGGGGACCGGACGTGGCGCGAGTTGAGCGCGTGCGACGTGTACTTCGAGACCGCGCCCCTGCCCACGCGCGGGGGCTGGGCCGCGCACCAGCTTCCACGGTCGGTGCGTCACGCGGGCACCGCGGCCGTGCTGGTGGCGGAGACGGCGGTGCCCTTCCTCGTCTTCGGGCCCCGGCGCGTGCGGCAGGTGGCCTTCGGTGCGTTCACGGCGCTGCAGGCGGCCATCATCGCCACGGGCAACTACGGCTACTTCAACTTCCAGTCCCTGGCCCTGGGGCTGTGGCTGCTGGACGACGCGGCGCTGCGGCGCGTGCTGCCGGAAGGCCTGCGGCGGGATTCCGAGCTGGAGCCGGAGCGGGAGCCCGTTCGCGGGCCGTCGCTGCTCGGCACGGCGGTGTCCACCGCCGCGGCGGTGCCGTTCCTCGTGCTGGGCACCACGGAGCTCCTGCGCCGGATGGGGTGGTGGCCGCGTGGGCCGGAGCGCGGGGTGGAGGCGGGGGGCTGGCTGGAGGACCGGGCGATGCCGCTGCACTCGGTGAACTCCTACGGCCTGTTCGCGATGATGACGGTGGACCGGCCGGAGATCACCCTCGAGGGCTCGGACGACGGCGAGCACTGGGTGGCGTATCCGTTCCGCTACAAGATGTCGGAGGTGGACCAGCCGCCGCGCCAGGTAGCCCCCCACCAGCCCCGGCTGGACTGGCAGATGTGGTTCGCGGCGCTGGGGTCCCCGCCCTCGTGGTTCCTCGCGCTGCTGGAGCGGTTGCTGGAAGGCTCGCCAGAGGTCCTGGACCTGTTCGCGGCCAATCCCTTTCCGGACCACCCGCCCCGCTTCGTCCGGGCGGTGCTCCACGACTACCGGATGACCTCGCGGGAGGAGCGGCAGCGCACCGGGGCCTGGTGGAAGCGGGAGCCTCGCGGGCTGTATGTGTCCCCGCTGACCCTCACGCCTGTTGCCATGCGCTCACACGGAGGGCCCCGGCTGTCCTGGCACGTCTAGGAATGGGCGGGCGGTGCGGTGGTGTGGGAC
>NZ_RAWB01000196.1 GCF_003612055.1 Corallococcus llansteffanensis | reverse complement strand
GCTCCGGGGGGGGCCGGGGGAAGCGCTCGGTGAACTCCTTCTTCAGCTCCGTGGGCGACTTCTCCGGGCTCCAGATGCTGTCGCGCAGGGACTTGTACTCGGTGGGTGACAGCTGCCCCCGCTCCTCGGCGTCGGCCAGGACTTCCACCACTTCGAAGGCCGGGGCCTTCTCCGGGAACTCGTGCTGCTCCAGTTCCTCCGGGGCCTCGTGCTTGGCCAGGAAGCTGAACGAGCGCGTGAGCTTCAGCGCCGTCTGCTTCTTGATGTGGAGTTCCTTGAGGCAGTAGGCCTCGAAGGTGGCGTGGCCCCACTCCTCGTACTTGGCTTCGTCCCGGACCTGGACGAGCAGCTTGCCCAGCTCCGCCCAGGTGGACTTGAAGCGCTTGGCGGCCAGCAGGACGGTGTGGCGGAACGTTCCCGGGGGAACGCTCAGGGCCTTCTTGGCGATCTCGACTTCGGCGACGGATGCGGCGGACATGCCCTTTCTATCGGGCACGTCCGGGAGGTGGGCAAGAAAGTCGCCCTACCCCCGCTTGCCGATATTGAACGAAAGGCCGACGGTCGCGCGCTCGCCGTCGTAGGACTTGAAGGGCCACTTCTTCAGCTCCGTGAAGAGGCAGTCGTAGAGTGCGCCCTGCTTGAACTGGGGGTTGTCCACCCAGAGCTTGGCCACGCGGCCGTCGTTGCCGATGACGAACTCCATCGGGATCTTCGCGGCCAGGCCCGGCGTGCGCTCGGCCTCTTCCTTGAAGCAGCGGAAGAGCGTGGCCCGGTTGCCGGCCACGATGCGGTTGATGGCGCCCTGGTCGAACTGCTGGGCCATCTCCAGGCCGTCGGGGTCCGTGGAGACGCTGCCCGTGCGCGCCGGCCGGCTGGTGGCGCTGGCCACCGCGGTGCCCGCCGGCTTCCCGGCCGTGCCGGTGCCAGGAGCGCGATCCGGGCGGCGCGGGTCGTTAGACGGGTACGCGAAGAGGTCCTCGTCCCCCGCTCGGGACTGGGCGAGCCGGATGGTGGGCGGGTCCATGGTGATGCCGTCGCCCTCCTCCTCCTGGCCGAACCAGCCGTACACGGCCGCGTTGCGCGCGATGTACCAGCCCGCGACGCCCAGCAGCAGCGCCACGCCCGCGGCGACCCCGCCCAGCACCTTCATGCGGCGCTGGTTCTTCGCCTGCTCGGCGAGCATCGTCGCCGCGACGCGGCCCTGCGCCTCGAAGCGCGCGATGTGCACCTGGAAGGCGGCGGTGTCCCGCAGCGTCCGGAAGTCCCGCTCCCCCGCGGGCGCTACCGGGCTGTCCGGGGTCAGGTCCCCTGTGTAGAGCTTCTCCACCACCTGGGATGCGGTGATGGGCCCCAGCACCAGGTCGCCCTGACGGAAAAGCCACTGCCCATCACTGTCCACCGCGAGATCTAGTTGTCCGGCCAGCATTCGCGCGCGAGTATCGTGTGTCTCCCCGCGCCATCGCAACGCCGTGGCAAAGTCTCCTTCCAAACGAATTCCCGCCGTACTGTGGACTTGGTACCGCGGTGGAAACTTCCGCGGCTTCCAGCGCCAGGTGGAGGGGCCGACCGTCCAGGACGCCCTGGAGGACGCCCTCGAGCAGGCGGGGTCCCCTGCGACCGTGATGCCGTCGGGCCGCACGGACCGGGGCGTCCACGCCCGGATGCAGGTCATCAGCCTGCGGCTGACCGAGGACGTCCCGCCGGAAGCGCTGCCCCAAAAGCTGGCGCCGTTCCTCCCCCCGGACGTGGGCCTGTGCGTCGCGAAGCGGCCGCCGGGATCCTTCCATGCGCAGTGGAGCGCGAGCGGCAAGGAGTACCGGTACCGGCTGACGCTGGGCGCGCCACCGTCGGAGGCGTGGCGGCCGTACGCGCTGGACGTGGCGGCGGAAGGGGGGCTGCAGCCGGGGCGCGCGGTGACGCCGGAGCGGCTGGAGGCGCTGCTCGCCCGGGCCGCGGGCACGCGGGACTTCACCGCGTTCCACGAGCGCTCCAGTCCCCAGAAGGCGCGCACGCTTTCGTCCGCCACCCTGCGGGAGCTGGGCGGAGGGCTCTACGAGGCACGGCTGGAGGGGGATGGCTTCGCGCGCTACCAGGTGAGGTACCTGGTGGGCAGCGCGCTGAAGGTGGCCGCGGGGCTCCTGTCCGAGGAGCAGTGGCACGCGGCGTTGGATTCGGGCACGTCCCTGGCGGGCTTCAAGGCCCCGGCCCATGGACTCGTGCTGTGGGAGGTCCGCTATCCTGCCGCGGTGGACCCCTTCGGGTCCGGCGAGCGCCTCCACCCGCCCGGTCTTCCCGACTCGGCTCCCTTCATGGAAGCAGCGCCGGGCTGAGGCAGGCGGCGCTTCAGTCCACGAAGCGCGCTTCGTACTTCGCCAGCAGATCCGAGATGGCCTCCCGGAGGTATTCGCTCTGACGGATGCGCGTGGTGCGCGACAGCTCCTTCAGGGCATCGAGCTTCTCGCGGTTGAGACGAAACACGACCGAGGTGAGGCGGGGATTCATGTCCAAGTGCGCAACCTCCTACAGATGCGCACACCATCTCACAGAGTCGGACCTCCGCAAGAAAAACTCACGAAGCCGAGCCTACCGGGATGATCCACTGCAACCCGGTGAAGAGCTCGGTGTCCGCGCGCAGTCCGGAGCCGAACCCGAAGGTGAATCCGAGCCCGCCGTACAGCGCGAAATGATCCGAGAGGGTGTGTCTGGCGCCGAACCCTATGCGAGGCCCCAGCCACGGCCCAGAAATCGGACGCACGGACGCGCCGAGTTCGAAGAAGGTCTGCCAGGACTCGGATCCGAAGACGCTGCGGTAGCCGCCGATCAGCGCCAGCTCCTCGCCGGGGGCGCCGGTGCTGCCGCGCACGAGGAGAAAGACCTCGTCCCGGTCGTAGCCGACGGTGAGGCCCACGCCCAGGTCCAGCTGCGCGGCGAGGCCGGACACCGCGGAGTCACCGCTGATCCGTTCCGTGTAGGTGGCCCCCGGCCCCGCGCTGAGGATCAGCGAGCGCCGGTGCGCATACGGGCCGTCGTCCACGTATTCAGCGGCGACGGCGGGCGCGACGGGGCAGAGCAGCAGGGCCGGGAGGAGGCCCTTCACCCCACCACCGGGAGCGGGAAGCCCTCGGCGCGTCCCTGCCCTGCCGCGGGCCCGATGCCGGCGGCCTCATTGAGCCGGCCGGAGCGGAAGGGCTCCAGGTCCAGCGCGACGAACTTGAAGCCCAGCGACTTGAAGGCGCCGTTGATCCGGTCGCGCACGGCGGCGTCGAAGAAGCGCGGGTACTCCTCGCCGGCCAGCTCGATGCGCGCCACGTCCTGGTGGTAGCGCACGCGGAACTGCCGGAAGCCCAGGGTGCGCAGCTCCGACTCCGCGGCGGCGATCTGCAGGAGCCGGTCGCGCGTCACCGACGTGCCGTAGGGGATGCGCGACGCCAGGCACGCCATCTGGGGCTTGTCCCAGGTGGGCAGCCCCAGGGCGCGGCTCCACGCGCGGATCTCATCCTTGGTGAGCCCGGCCTGCGCCAGGGGCGACTCCACCCGGTGCTCCTTCGCGGCCTTGTGGCCGGGGCGGTGATCCTTGAAGTCGTCCGCGTTGAAGCCATCCAGCACCACGGACAGGTTCAACTCCGCGCGCTTCGCCTCGCAGAGGTCGTACAGCTCCGTCTTGCAGAAGTAGCAGCGGTTGGTGGGGTTGGCGGCGTAGTTGGGGTTCGCCAGCTCGTTGCTGGAGACGACGACGTGCCGTGCGCCCAGGCGCCCCGCCAATTCACGGGCCTCGCGCTCCTCCTCCGGGGCGACGGAGGCCGACAGCGCGGTGAGGGCCAGGGCGCGCTCGCCCAGCACCTCCACCGCGATCTTCAGGACGAAGGTGGAGTCCACGCCGCCGGAGAACGCCACCAGGGCGCTGCCGTGCGCGCGCAGGGCTTCGCGCATCGCCTCCAGCTTGGGGCGGGACGCTTCACACAATGCCTGGATCTGCTCGGGGCTCAGCATGGGGGAACTCCTAAAACAGAAGGGCCCCGGATTGCACGCGCATCGCGCACGCAACCTGGAGCCCTTCGCTTGAAGAACGACGGTATGGAACTACCGAGCCTTGCGCTTGGCGGACTTCTTCGCGGCCGGAGCCGGCTTGCCCACGCGGGCGGCGCGGGTGGCCGGACGCGCCTTGGCGCCCTTGGAACCCTTGTCCGCCTTGGGGGCGGCCTTGGCGGCGGACTTGGCGGCCTTGGGGGTGTGGATGCGGACCGGGGCGTCCTCCTCCTCCTCGTCGCGGCGGGCCTTCTTGGGCAGCGGGTTGGCCTTCATCTTCTTGCCGGTGATCGTCTTGAGCTCGTCCGTGGACATCAGGCCGAGGTCCAGGAGGGCCTGGAAGATCTTCGCCGCGCCCTCTTCCACCGACTCCGTGTCGGAGTAGATGGTCACCTCGGGCGAGGTGGGCGGCTCATACGGCTCCGTGATGCCGATGAAGTTCGGGATCTCGCCGTTGAGCGCCTTCTTGTAGCGACCGGTGGTGTCGCGCTCGATGAGCTTCTCCGTGGGGCAGTCGACGTAGACCTCCACGTACTTGCCCACCGCGCGGCGCACCTCCTCGCGGCTCGCCTTGTAGGGGCTCACGCAGGGAACCAGCGCCGCCACACCGTTGCGCGA
The DNA here is from genome assembly GCF_003612055.1 of Corallococcus llansteffanensis. GTDB lineage: Bacteria > Myxococcota > Myxococcia > Myxococcales > Myxococcaceae > Corallococcus > Corallococcus llansteffanensis. The sequence continues at coordinate 11,116 of NZ_RAWB01000196.1, read as the reverse complement.
GAGCAGGTTCGCCACGAAGCCCAGACGGCGGACCACCGTGTTGCGCTCATCCTTGGTGTCGCCGATGCCAGCCCACAGGTCGTTCTGGAGATCACCCTCGTCGAGGATCTCCACGTTGCGCCCGACCTGCCGGAGGCGGGCCGCGATGTACGCCGCCGTCGTGCTCTTCCCGGTCCCGGACATGCCGGTCAGCCAGAGGGTAAAACCAGTGTTGGGGGCCATAAGGGTTCAAACTCCCTGCGTCCGGAGCGCTTTTTGCAGGCGGCGTGGGACGCGGCAGATCCACTAGACCGCCGCTTTATAGACGAAAACCCGGTGACTTGACAATTCGTACCCACCTTTCCGCAGGTGGGGGCTCCAGGCGAGCAAATGCCTGCCCTTACAAGGCTTTTTCAAACCTGAAATCCGATGCTGGGATCGGAACAGTCTGAAAATCGCCTTGCTTCCACTCGGAAGTCGAGGCGGAGGTCACCCGACCGTCCTGGATCGCAACCACCAGATACGACACGCCCGGCAGAAGTGGGATGCCCTCCGGGGCGGCCTGCAGGCGGTCCTCGGCGGAGAACACGGCGGCCGTATCGACATGTGAGTGGAAGACGCAGACGACGGCTTCCTGGCGGGCTTCCGCCTCCCGGCACACCTGGAGCCATGCCTCGGGGGCGAAGGCATAGGCGACGCGCGGCGTGGGGGAGACGTTGGGCAGCGGGAGGACGCGCCACGGGTCCTCCTCCCCTGCTCTTGCCTGGAGGATCACGCCGCAGCCCTCCCGGGGCCATGTGCCCTCCAGGTGGCGCATCACCCGGGCGAGGACTTCCGGCGGGATTTCACGGCTCAGGGCTTCGGGCCCGCCGCCGCGCAGCGCGAGCACCGGCGTGGCTCCAGTTCCGCCAGTGCCCCCGGCGCGCTCAGCCACCGGCCGCCCAGCGAGGGGCCCATCCCGAGCCGCAGCCGCTGGAACACCAGCGCCCCCAGCGAGCCCAGCGCGACGCCCAGGGCGCCGTCCGGCGGCGTCCCCAGGTGGCGCACCGTTTCGCCGAAGCACCAGACGCACCCGTCCGCGCTCCGGAACACCACCGCGCCGCGCGCACCGTCACCGCCCAGCGCGACCCAGGGCGCTTCACCACTCCACGCGGCCGGCAGCTCCGCGAGCAGCCCGCCGCCGGGCGTGCCCGCCGCGTCCGGGTTCACCTCCGGGACCACCTGGGCCAGCACCTCCACCACCGGCCGGCCCACGTCATGCGCCGAGGCGAGGAAGCCCGGCGACCAGGGCCCCATCGTCAGCGTGCCCACGCCCGTCACCGGCGTGCCGCCCCCCGCGAGGTACGCCGTCGCGGTGAGGCCGGAGGCGCCCAGGCCGTCCACCCGCGCACCGCCCGACAGCAGGGCCTCCTGGCCGCGCCCGCCCACGTCCCGCAGGAGGATCTGTCGGGAGTAGCGGAGAATCTGATCCTCGCGCAGCGCCATGCCGCGTCAGCCTCCCGCCATGGCCGGGATGAGGGTGATCCGGTCCGCGTCCGTCACCGGCGTCTCCAGCGACTTGAGCGCTCGCACGTCCTCGTCGTTGAGGAAGATGTTCACGTACCGCCGCACCGCGCCTCGCTCGTCAAAGAGGCGTGCACCCATGCCGGGGTAGCGCGCGTCCAGATCCTTCAGCACTTCCCCGACGGTGGCGCCGCTGGCCTGCACCTCGGCCTGGTTGCGCGTCAGCGTCCGCATGGGCGTGGGGATGCGAATCGTCGTCATGGTCACCTTCCCTGCTTTCGTACCAACAGGCGGTGCGTACCATCGCCGCGCGGTTCCAGTGAAACCACTTCGTGGCCCTCGTCGCGCGCGCTCCGGGGCACGTTCTTCAGCGGCTCGTCGCCCTTGAGCAGCACCTCCAGCAGTGTGCCCGGCGGCAGCGACTCCAGCTTGAGCTTGGTGCGCACGTAGGTCATCGGACAGACCTCGCGGGTAATGTCCAACGTCGCCGTCACGTCGGGCATGCGGTGTCCTCCTGGGATGAAGGGAACGGGGGCAGCGACTGGATGCCGCACCCCGGGCAGTCCGGCGCGCGCGTCACCTTCACCGTGCGCCCCTCCAGCGTCGCGCCGTCGATGACGTGCAGCGTGGCCTCGCCGCGCGTCCTGCCCGCGGCGCCCGCCAGCAGCTCCAGCGCGAGCAGCGCCTGCACCGCCCCGATGAGCCCCGCCATCGAGCCCAGCACTCCCGCCTGCGCGCACGTGGGCACCGCGTCGGGCGCGGGCGCGTCCTCGTACAGGCAGCGCAGGCACGGCCCGCCCGGGTCAATGCGCAGGGCCTGCCCCTGCATGCGCAGCACGCCGCCGTACACCAGCGGCACGCCCGTCAGCACCGCCACGTCCGAAAGGAAAAACTTGGTGGCCACCCCGTCCGTGGCATCCACCACCAGGTCGTGGGCGCGGAAGAGGGCCTCCGCGTTGCCCGCGTCCAGCCGCTCCGGGAGGGCCTCCACGCTCAGGCCGGGAAAGGCGCGCAGCAGCCCGGCGGCGGCGGATTCGGCCTTGAAACGGCCCACGTCCCCGGTGCGATGCCAGAGCTGGCGGGGCAGGTTCGTCACGTCCACCCGGTCCGGATCCACCAGCGTCAGGTGCCCCACACCGCCCTGCGCGAGCGCCAGCGACGCCGGGCAGCCCAGGCCGCCAGCCCCCACCACCAGCACCCGCGAGCGCTCGATGCGGGTGGCGTGGGGGATGCGCGCGTGGTGGTCGGTGTCAGGGTGGCCGTGCATGGGACTGGTGCTCCGCGAGGATCGAACGAATATGGTGCGGCGACTCCACGTCCTGACTCCAGGACGTTCCCGAAGCCTTCCCACCGCCGCCGTCGCAAGCGGCCCTCACCAGCCAGGACATATGAAAAACCTGACCGGCGCGCTCGTGTTTTCCACCCTGCTGTCCCTGGCTGTCGGCTGCCACAAGAACACCGGCGAGAGCCCTGACGCCGCCACCCAGACGGGCACTGTCCAGGAGGAGCTCCAGGCGGGCCGCGCGGACGCCTCGCCGTCCCCCACCCCGACGGCCACCGCCGAGGCCGGCACCGGCGACCCGGGCCCTTCCGCCTCCAGCTACGACTCGAGCGCCAGCGACCGGCTGGCCCTGGAGTCCTGCGTGGACAGCTGGCTCAAGTCCCACCATTTCGACCGCTATGGCAGCAAGGCGGGCACCATGTACGCGGGCGGCACGCCTCTGTTCGACGAGCGCACCGGCGAGACGACGGACCGGATGGAGTTCGTCTTCAAGCAGCAGCCCGACGCGAAGAAGGCTTGCCTCACCCAGGACGCCGGCAAGTAGCGCCCCCTCCCGTCCTCGCCCGGTGGGGAGACAACCTGGCGGCTCCAGGGAATTCCGCTCCCTGGCGAAGGTCCCGTAAGCTGCCGGGCGCATGGACAGCGAGCTGAGACACGGCGAGGATCACCCGGCCCACGACCTGCGCGCCCGCGTCCGCGCCGTGCTGGAGCGCCGCAACCTCACGGACAACGTGTCCGCGGAGCAGGCCGCGGCCTCCTGGGAGCAGGACCGCTTCGTCGCCCGGGCCCGCGCCCTCTTCTACGCGCGGATGATGTTCCTCACGCTGGGCCTGCTCATCCTCGCGGTGCCCGCGTGGAGCGGCTACTTCGGCTTCAACGGGCCCATCTCCTTCCTGGGCTACTTCGCGATGCTGCTCTACAGCGTCGCGAACCTGCTCGTCATCGACCACCCGAAGGCCGGCCGGTGGGTGACGTACCTCACGCTCTGCTTCGACCTGCTCATCACCGTGGTGCTCATCGCCCGGCCCCAGGTGGGCGGCGGCCTGCAGAGCCCGCTGCTGGCGACGCAGCTGCTCTTCACCACCCTCTTCGCCATCCTCTTCCCCAAGCCGCTGGCCATCCTGCCGCCGCTCTTGGCGCTGCCCATCACCACGCGGTTGGACCTGCTGCTCAACCGCTCCGTGACGGCGGTGGAGCTGCTCACGCTGCTCTGGTACCTGGGCCTCAACTTCATCATCGTCTACGTGCTCGTGTACCTGAACGAGCGCGAGGCCACCGCGCACCGCGAGGTGGTCTCCCTGCAGGGCGACTTGAAGGAATTGGCCGTGGTGGAGGAGCGCAACCGGCTGGCGCGGGAGATCCACGACGGCCTGGGCGCGTCGCTGTCGTCGATGATCATCCAGGCGGAGTACATCCTGAGCATGGCCCGTGAGGACGACGGGCTGCGCACGGAGATCCGCGAGATGAAGGCCACCGCGGAAGAGTCCATCGAGGAGCTGCGCCGCAACCTGCGGATGATGCGCGACGACTTCGAGCTGGCGCAGGGGCTGGAGGACTACGTGAAGACGTTCCGCGACCGCACCGGCCAGGACATCCGCTTCGAGCGCACGGGCCTGACGCGCAAGCTGCCCCCGGACGCGCAGCTGGCCCTGTTCCGCATCCTCCAGGAGTGCCTGTCCAACGCGGCGAAACACGCCGAGGCCAAGGAGGTCCAGGTGCGCCTGGACTTCAGCGCCGAGGGCGTGCATCTCGTCGTGCGCGACAACGGCAAGGGCTTCGACCCGGGCCGCACGCCGCGCGGCCACTACGGCCTGCTCAACATGCGCGAGCGGGCCATGAAGCTCGGTGGCTCCATCGTGGTGGACTCGGCGCCCGGCGCCGGGGCCCAGGTGGCCTTCTCCCTTCCCTGTCTCTCTGCCTGACGCACCGGAGCCCGCCCCGTGGAACCGACCCCGCTCGCCGCTCCCCAGCCCATCCGCGTCTTCGTCGTGGAGGACCAGACCAAGATCCTGAAGAACCAGCTGCGCCTCTTCGAGGGCCACCCGGACATCGACATCGTGGGCACCGCGCTGTCCGGCGAGGCCGCGCTGGAGGAGGTGCCGCGCGTGATGCCAGACGTGCTGCTGCTGGATCTGGGACTGCCCCGGATGAGCGGCATCGACGTCACCCGTGAAGTGAAGGCGCGCTATCCGAAGATGGAGATCCTGATCTTCACCATCTTCGACGAGGAGGACAAAGTCCTGGAGGCGGTGAAGGCAGGCGCGTCCGGGTACCTGCTCAAGGGCGCGACGGTGGACAAGATCGTCGAGGCCATCAAGGAGGTCCGCGCGGGCGGCACCGTCATCCAGCCGAACCTCGCGCGCCGCCTCCTGCGCCACTTCCGCGTGGAGCCGGACACCACCCCCGTGCCCACGGAACCCCTGCCGGTGGCCCCGTCCGCGTCCGAGCCCCCCGTGCGCACCTCCGCGCAGGAGGAGGCCTCCGCCCAGGAGCCGCTGCTCAAGCCCCTGTCGGACCGGGAGCGCGAGATTCTCCAGCTCATCGCCAAGGGTGTGTCCAACAGCGAGGCCGCCCGCCTGCTCACCTTGTCCAAGGCCACCATCCGCACGCACCTGGAGCACATCTACCGGAAGCTGGAGGTGACCAACCGCGTGGAGGCTGTCACCGAGGGCATCCGCAAGGGCCTCATCTCCGTGTAGCGGACGGACAGGGGAGCGCACTTTTTCGCGGCCGACCCAGTGCGTGGCTTCTACAGTGGGGGGTCTTCGTTCCCCACCCTGGATCCTGGAGCCCCACCATGGACGTCCGCGCCGCCGTCGCCTTCGAGGCCGGCAAGCCCCTGAGCATCGAAACCGTGCACCTGGAGGGCCCCAAGGCGGGCGAGGTGCTCATCGAGTTGAAGGCCACCGGCCTGTGCCACACCGACGAGTTCACCCGCTCCGGCGCGGATCCGGAGGGGCTGTTCCCCGCCATCTTCGGCCACGAGGGCGCGGGCATCGTGGTGGACGTGGGCGCGGGCGTGACGAGCGTGAAGAAGGGCGACCACGTCATCCCCCTCTACACGCCCGAGTGCCGCGGCTGTAAGTCGTGCCTGTCCCAGAAGACGAACCTGTGCACGGCCATCCGCGCCACGCAGGGCAAGGGCCTGATGCCGGATGGCACCAGCCGCTTCCGCCTGGGCAAACAGAGCATCCACCACTACATGGGCTGCTCCACGTTCGCGAACTACACGGTGCTGCCGGAGATCGCCGTGGCGAAGATCCGCGAGGACGCCCCCTTCGACAAGGTCTGCTACATCGGCTGCGGCGTCACCACCGGCGTGGGCGCCGTCGTCTACACCGCGAAGGTGGAGGCGGGCGCGAAGGTCGTCGTCTTCGGCCTGGGCGGCATCGGCCTCAATGTCGTGCAGGCCGCGCGCATGGTGGGCGCCGACATGATCGTCGGCGTGGACCTGAACCCCGCGCGCAAGGACATCGCGGAGAAGTTCGGCCTCACCCACTTCGTCAACCCGAAGGACGTGGAGGGCGACCTCGTGCCCTACCTCGTCAACCTCACCGGCGGCGGCGCGGACTACAGCTTCGAGTGCATCGGCAACGTGAAGACGATGCGCCAGGCGCTCGAGTGCTGCCACCGCGGCTGGGGCGAGAGCATCATCATCGGCGTGGCCGGTGCGGGGCAGGAGATCAGCACCCGGCCGTTCCAGCTCGTCACCGGGCGCGTGTGGAAGGGCAGCGCCTTCGGCGGCGCGCGAGGCCGCACCGACGTGCCGAAGATCGTCGACTGGTACATGGACGGGAAGATCCAGGTGGACCCGCTCATCACCCACACGCTCAAGCTGGAGGACATCAACCACGGCTTCGAGCTGATGCACAAAGGCGAGTCCATCCGCAGCGTGGTGAAGTACGCATGAGCGCGGTCCCCACGCTCGTCAGTGAGCACGCATGCTTCGGGGGGACGCAGTCCTTCTGGAAGCACCCGTCCGAGGCCTGCGGCGGCGAGATGCGCTTCAGCGTCTTCACCCCGCCCCAGGCGAAGCGCGGCCCGGTGCCCGTCCTGTACTACCTGGCGGGCCTCACCTGCACCGAGGAGACCTTCCCCACCAAGGGCGGCGCGCAGCGCGTGGCGGCGGAGCTGGGCCTGATGCTCGTGGCGCCGGACACCAGCCCCCGCGGCGCGGGCATCCCGGGCGAGGACGCGGACTGGGACTTCGGCACCGGCGCGGGCTTCTACCTGGATGCCACGCAGGCCCCGTGGAGCACGCGCTACCGCATGGGCACCTACGTCACCCAGGAGCTGCCCGGACTCCTCGGCGCGCACTTCCCCGCGCGCATGGACCGCGAGGGCATCTTCGGCCACTCCATGGGCGGGCACGGCGCGCTCGTGACGGCGCTGCGCCATCCCAATCGCTACCGCTCCGTGTCCGCGTTCGCGCCCATTGGCGCCCCTATCCGCAGCCCCTGGGGCAAGAAGGCGTTCGGCGGCTACCTGGGCCCGGATGAGTCCACGTGGCGCGAGTACGACGCCACGGAGCTGCTCCGCTCGGGGAGGCGCCTGCCTCCGCTGCTCGTGGACCAGGGCACGAAGGACAAGTTCCTGGCGGATCAGCTCCACCCGGCCTTCCTCCAGGACGCGTGCGAGGCGGTGGGCCAGCCCCTCACACTGCGGATGCAGGAGGGCTACGACCACGGCTACTACTTCGTCTCCACGTTCATGGAGGACCACCTGCGCCACCACGGCGCGGCGCTGAACGCGGGCTGAGCGTCGTCCTGGACCGTGCCCCGGGACTGCCCCGGGGTACGTGTCCCCCTTCCCTTCCCGGCCCGGACGTGACAGGCGTGGGGGCATGAGTGCCACTTTCAAGTCCCTCGGCCTGTCCCCCGAAACGCTGGGTGCGGTGAAGCGCGCCCGCTTCGGTACCCCCACGCCCATCCAGGCGCAGGCCATCCCGCCCGCGCTGTCCGGCCGCGACGTCATCGGCTGCGCCGCCACCGGCACCGGCAAGACGGCCGCCTACCTGCTCCCCATGATTGAACGCTTCGCGGGGGAGCGCGGCACGCTGGGCCTCATCCTCGCGCCCACGCGCGAGCTGGTGCAGCAGGTGGCGGAGCAGGCCCGCTTCTTCGGCGAGCCCCGGCGCGTCGTGCCCGCGGTCATCATCGGCGGCGAGGACATGAACGCGCAGGTGGCGGAGCTGAAGGAGCGCCCCACCCTCATCGTGGCCACCCCGGGCCGGCTGGTGGACCTCTTGGGCATCAAGGCCGTGAACCTGTCGCAGATCCGCACGCTGGTGCTGGACGAGGCGGACCGGATGCTCGACATGGGCTTCCTGCCGCAGATCAACCAGATCCTCCAGGCGCTGCCGCGTAAGCACCAGACGCTGCTGTTCTCCGCGACGCTCGGCGCGGACGTGGCGCGCTTCGGCCAGCGCGCGCTGAACAAGCCCGTGCGCGTGGAGGTGACGCCCAGCGGGACGCCCGCGCCTCGCGCGGAGCAGCACCTGTACATCGTGAAGCCCGAGGAGAAGTGGCCGCTGCTGCTCACGCTGCTCGCGCAGGATGAGGCGAGCGCGCTCGTGTTCGTGCGCACCCAGGCGCGCGCGGACAAGATGAAGGAATTGCTCGCGGCCGCGGGCCACAAGTCCGCCGCGCTGCACGCGGGCCGCACGCAGGCCCAGCGGCGTCAGGCCCTGGAGGGCTTCCGCCGGGGCCAGTACCGCTGCCTCGTGGCCACCGACCTCGCCGCGCGCGGCCTGGACGTGGACGACATCGGCCACGTCATCAGCCTGGACATCCCGCATGGGCCGGAGGACTACGTGCACCGGATTGGCCGCACCGCTCGCGCGGAGGCCAGTGGCCGGGCGTCACTCTTCGCGCTGGAGGTGGAGCGCCGCACCCTGCGCGATATCGAAAGCATCACCCGCCAGGAGCTGCCCCTCACGGAGGTCCCGCGCAAGGACCCCCTCTTCCGCAAGGAGATGGAGGCGTTCCTGGCGAAGCAGCGCGACCCGGGGCCGCGCCAGGCGGACCATGGCCGCTCCACCCGGGCCCCGGAAGCGACGCCCGGGCGCCATGCCCGCTCCCACGGCAAGGCCCGTGCGAAGGGCCCCGACCGTCAGTGATCGTGGTCGTCGTCCGGACCGTGCGCGTGGCCGTGCTCGAGCTCCTCGGGCGTGGCCGCGCGCACTTCCTTGATGTTGACCTCGAAGTGCAGCGTCTTGCCGGCGAAGGGGTGGTTGAAGTCCACCAGCACGGTGTCCTTCTTCACTTCCTTCACGAGGAAGTCGACCTCGTCCCCGTCCGGATCCGTGGCGCTCAGGATGCCGCCGGCCTTGATCTCCAGGTCCTCGGGGAACTCGGTGCGCGGCACCTCCTCCACGCCTTCCGGGTCGTAGTCCCCGTAGCCGTCCGCCGCGGAGACGGTCGTCTTCAGCGACTCGCCCGCGGACTTGCCCTCCAGCGCCTTCTCCAGGCCGGGGACGATCTCCTCGTAGCCGTGCAGGTAGACGAGCGGATCCCCCGCCTCGCTCTCGTCCACGATGACGCCGTCACCGAGGTGGAGCTTGTAGTCAATGGCGACAACACTGTCCTTGCCGATTTTCATGGGGCCCTCATAGCGCATTCAGCCATGCCTCGGTGGAAGGATGATGCCCACCGTTACCGCGTGCACACGGACGTCCTACCAACGGATGCGCAGCTCGAAGCGGCCGTGTCCGGTGTCGCTCTCCAGCACCACCGTGGGGTTCGCGGCGCCGGCCTGGCGCAGGGCCTCCTCGCAGCACCCCGCCGCCGCCTCCGCCGGGAATGGATAGCCCTGGAACGTCACCCGCCAGTCCTGCGGGGCCAGCTCCGCGGAGTGGATCTCCACCGGCTCCATCACCGAGCGGAAGCTCAGCGCCACCCGCTTCATCGCGCGCTCCGGGCCCGCGATCCGGAGGGCCACGTTGACCACCTTGCCCACCAGCGTCTCGAAGTAGCCGCGCACCAGGTCGCGCCCCATCTGCCGCAGGGCCTCCTGGGGGGGCCGGCCCGCGTAGGCGAACGCGAGCACCAGGTTCTGGCACCGCAGGAACACCGACGCCGGATAGGACGCCCGGGGCTTGTCCACGTCGTAGCCCGCCGCCGCCAGACGCTCGCGCAGCGACGCGTCCATCCGGACACAGCGCATGAGCGACTCGAACAACGTGGACTGGATGACGACCTCTGCCGGGGACATGTGCGCTCGAAGTGGGGAAACGCGAGGAGACCGGAAAGGCGCGAGACACTAGCCGGTCGCTTCCAGGAAAGGATCCCCCCGGCGGGCGTGTTCCGAGAACCAGTGGTTTCAAGGCCTTGGAGCGTCCAGACCTTCAACCGTCCACGTCCGGAAACGAATTCCGAGAAGGGCCGTCCGTGAACCAGGCGATGGGGAGCGTCACGGACGAAGCGCTCATGGACCTGTTCTGTCAGGGAGATCACTCGGCGTTCGAGGCGCTGTTCGCCCGACACGCTGGACGTGTGCAGGGCTTCCTTGCGCGCATGGTGAGGGACGGACCGTTGGCGGAGGACCTGTTGCAGACGACATTCCTCTCCGTCATCCGCGCCCGGGGCCGCTACGAGCCGGGCACCCGCTTCACCCCCTGGCTGCTCACCATCGCGGCGAACGCGGCCCGGGATGCGCTTCGGCATCAGCAGCACGTGGACTCGCATGCGCATGCGGCCCCGGAAGGCCCCACGTCGGTGCCCGCGCCCGAAGGCGATCCCGTCTTGCGCCAACGCATCGAGGACGCGCTCCAGCTGCTGCCCCTGGAGCAGCGCGAGGCGGTGGTGTTGAGCAAGCTGGAGGGCTGGTCCTTCGAGGAGATCGCCCAGCTGCGCGGCATCCGCGCGGGCGCGGCCCGGCTTCGCGCGCACCGGGGCTACGAGAAGCTGCGCGAGCTGCTCGGTGGACTGGTCGGGGAGGACGCCTGATGCCCGCGCCTTCCGATCCGCTGTTGGCGTCCCCTCCCCGGCTGGATCCGGGAGCCCTGGAGCGCGCGCTCGCGGCGTCGCGCGCGGAGCTGGCCCTGGGGCGGCCGGTGCGACGCTGGCGTCCGCAGGCCATGGGGTTGTTCGCGGCGGCCGCGGGGATGGCCGTGGCGACGACGGCCGTGTTCGTGGCCCTGGGGCGCACCACGGGTTCGGCGGTGATGGGCCGCGCGCCGATGCTGGCGATGCTGTTGTCGACGGGCGCGGTGTGCTCGTGGGGGGCGGTGTCCCCGCGCGGGCGGCTGCTGCGGTGGGTGGGCGTGGGGATGGCGCTTTTGAGCGCGGCGGCGCTGGTGCTCACCCGAGGGGCGGTGCGCGAGCCCTCGTCCCTGCCCGAGTGGGTGTGCAC
>NZ_RAWB01000195.1 GCF_003612055.1 Corallococcus llansteffanensis | reverse complement strand
GCCTGGGCGTGGGCCGGGAGGAGGGTAGAGTGTCGCGCGTGTCGCGCTCCCCCTGGTTCCTCGTCTCGTGTCTCGTGTCGCTGGCCGCGCCTGCTCTCGCGCAGGACGGGACGGCTCCGGCGGCGGTGGCTTCCCCGGCGGGTGCCTCGCCCAAGGCGCCGCCCGCGGAAGTCGCCCCGCCTTCCCCATCCCAGGCGGAAGCCCCGCCGGCTCCTGCTCCCGATGCGAGCAAGGCGGGAGCGACCGCCGCTCCTGCCTCGCCGGAGCCTCCCGCGAAGCCTCCGGCCGCGTCCGCCGAAGCGAAGCCCGCGCCGTCCTCCGTGGCGGTGATGCCACTGGAGGCCAACGCGGCGGGGAAGGAGGCCGCACCGGGCATCACCTCGCTCATCGCGAGCCGCCTCGCGGAGTCCCCGCTGCTGCGCGTGCTGTCCCAGCGAGACATCCAGACGATGCTCGATGCCGAGCGACAGCGGCAGCTCCTGGGGGACGCCAAGTGCGAGAAGGGGGACTGCCTCCAGGAGTTGTCCTCGCTCACCGGCGCCCAATACATCCTCACGGGTCGGTTGGACCGCTTCGGGGGCCAGTACCTGCTCACCGCGAGCCTCGTGGACACGCGTCACGGGCGGAGCCTCGCCAAACCGCGCGCGGAGGCCTCCGGCGAGGATGAGCTGCTGCGCACGGCCGATGCCGTCGCCGACGAGCTGATCGCCGCGCTGTCTGCGCCCGGAGCGTCCGTCTCGGCGCGTCCGCTGCTGGGCGGGGCGTCGTCGTCCTCCTCGCCGGGCGGCGGACTGACCCTGGGGCTGCGCTTCAACAACAGCTTCATCGACAAGCTGTCCTCGTTGAACCCGGGCCTGGACCTGGAATTGGGCTACTGGTTCCACCCGGAATGGCAGGGCTTCCTCCAGGTGGGCTTCACGCTGGTACGCACCAGCGACGACAGCGGCGGCGAGGGCAAGCTCAACGTGCTGCCCAGCATCCTGGGCGCGCGGCACTACCACCGCCTGGACAAGTCGCTGCGGCCCTACTGGGGCTTCGGCCTGGGCGTGCAGCTCTCGTTCGGCGACTACGGCATCTTCCAGAACACGGGTCCGCTGCCGTCAGTCGTCGGCTTCGTCGGGCTGGAGTACCTGCTGGTGGGCCACGTCGGCTTCCAGCTGGAGCTGGGAACGAACATCGCGCAGGCGGTGCTGGGCCTCGCCGATGACGGCGCGGGTGACGGCCTCAACCTCGATGTCAACGCTGGCATCGCGTACCACTTCTGAGCTTCTGGAGCCCTCCATGTCCTCGCGCCTGCGCGCCCTGCCGCTCCTTGCCCTGCTGGCCTCGGGGGCCTGCACCGAAACGCCGAAGTTGGATCCGAAGGACCAGGCCGAAGGGCTCTACATCCGGGGCAACTCCGAGTACCTCCAGGGCAACTTCGACGCGGCGCTCAAGACCTTCGACGAGATGAAGGGCCTGATGCCGGCGGATCCGCGCCTGCCCGCCGCGAGGGGTGAGGTGCTGCTCTCCATGAGCCGGCTGGAGGAGGCGGCGAAGGAGTTCGAGGTCGCGCTGCGATTGGATCCGAAGCGCTCCACCAACTGGAGCCGGTTGGGTTTCATCCAGGCACAGCTCGGCAAGCCGGAGGAGGCGCAGAAGTCGCTCCAGAAGGCCCTGGCGCTGCATCCGCGCGACTTCAACGCGCTGGAGCAGTTGGGAGAGCTGGCGGAGGAGCGCGGCGAACACGACGAGGCGGTGCGCCAGTTCACGCAGGCCGCGGAGGTCGCGCCGGACGCGTCGAAGGGTGACCTGACGCTGCGAGCGGTGGACGTGCTGACGAAGCAGGGGCGACAGGAGGACGTGCTCGCGCTGCTGCGCAAGGCGACGACGCAGGGCCTGCGCACGCCGGAGATGTTGACCACGCTGGGAGATGCGGAGGTGCACGCGGGCCACCTGGCGGAAGCGGCCACGGCGTACCAGGAGGCCGCGAAGAAGTCGCCCAAGGATCCGACGCTGTGGGAGCTGGTGGGGGAGATCCAGCTCAAGCTCGGCAAGCGTGACGAGGCGCTGGCGGCCTGGGGCGAGTCCCTGCGCGTGAAGGATCGCGCCACCGTCCACGTGGCCATCGCGCGCGCGCACCTGGCGGCCGGGGACCGCGCGGCGACAGAAGGGGAGCTGCAGAAGGCGTTGGACACGGTGTCGGGTTCGGACGTGCGGGAGATGCAGGAGGTCGCGGACCTGCTGACGGCCCTGGGGCGCAAGCCGGACGCGCTGCGCATCCTGACGAGCCTGGGCGCGGAGCCCGGGCATGCGAAGGACGTGGAGCTGCAGCTGGCCACGGCGCGACTGGCGCGCGAGCTGAAGGACCCCGCCACGGTGCAGGCCGCGTGCGCCCGGGTGGCGGCGGCTTCCACGGATGGTGGCGTGGTGAAGTGCCCGTAGGTTTCAACGCCTGGCAGGCGCTGTCGCCGTGCCGGAGGAACGACCTGGGTTGGTTTTAACGCCTGGGAGTCGGGGTGCCTCATACACTCCGTTGAATGACTGCTCATGATCTAGTTTCCCAGGGAAACTAATCCTCCCGCCACGGGTCGGCTGCTAGACATTCCAACTTACGCGCTGCTAATACGCCGCGTCGTGATTGGACCTGAATCCTTGACGCGGTCTCTTGCAGCTCTTGCTCATCCCTGGCGTTGGCGCTTCCTGACGCTGTCAACCGTCACCGCCGCCGGCCTGTGGCTGGGCCTGGGGCGCACCGAAGCGCATCCCGCAGGCCCTGGAGAACCGGAGACGGAGTCCATCGCCGTCGTCGACGGTGAGGAGATTTCTCGCGAGCGGTTCAACCAGCGCTGGCAACCCCTGGCCAACAACCTGCGGTTGAAGGACGGGCACCTCGCGGAGCCCATGGCGGGGGCCCAGAAGGCCCACCTGGCCGAGCAGCTCATCGATGAGGCGCTCATCGAGCACGCCGCCGAACAGGAGCAACTCCTGGTCAGCGAGGAGGCGCTCGACGCGGCCATGGCGTCACGGCGCAATCAGTTGCCAGACGCCTCCCTGAAGCATGCCATGCTCCTCCCGGAGGAGGCCCGCCGCAAGGTCCGTCTGGAGTTGCTGGTTGACCAGCTCGTGGAGCGGCGGGTGCCCCGGACGTTCCCTGATGACGCCCTCCAGGCCTTCCACGAGCGCAATCCCGAGCGTTTCCAGGTTCCGACGTACGTCGAGGTCGAGGACCTGCTCGTGGCGGTCTCCCCGGAGATGAAGGACGCCGAACTCCTCGCCCGTCAGCAGGAGGCCGAGGCGATGCGCGAGCAGATCCTGCCGCCGTCCCACGGTGGCCTCGCGACTGCCGCCTCCCTGCCCGATGGGGTTCGCACCCGGCTCACCTCCGCCAACGTCCCCGCCGATGTCTGGGAGCGCTTGAGCGACCTCTCCGCGCGAGAGGTCTCCCCCGTGCTTCGCACGGAGCAGGGCTTCCACCTCTACCGGCTGGTGGAGCGGGGGCCTGTCGTGACGCCGCCGTTCGCCGCCGTTCGCGACCGGGTCGGCTCGGTGATGCGGTCCGAGCTGCTCGAGCTGCGCCGCGCCGGTTTGCGCCATGAGCTGCGCTCGACGGCCTTGATCGAGAACCACCTGGCCGCACGTCAGGCGGAGCTCGCCGGCCCGCGGTGCAACGGATGCCTTGACACGCCTGCCTTGTCCCTGCCCCAGCCCGCTCCGGCTGGAAAGCACGAGTGACGCCCTCTTCCCGTCGCTGACGGCCACCTTCGGAATCCGACCGTGAATCCCGCCGCCTTGCTAGTCGTGTACCTTCTCGCGACCACTCCCGCGCCCCAACCGGCGCAGGGACGCAGCTATCTGTCGCAACTCCTCTCCCTGGATGCGCCCGCGGAAGTCCCCATGGACGCCCCGCTCGCGCAATCCCTGGCGCAGAACACCCTCGCGGGTGTCAACGTTCTCGCCCGGCAACCCGTCTACGACGGCATCTACAACACGGGGGGACGCTTCCCCGCCCAGGCCTACTGCTACCGCACCCGCTTCACCCCGGGCGCGAGCGTTCCCATCTCCTCCTACAGCAACGATCCGAAGACGCCCACGTCGGAGTCGAACCTCTTCTATCTGGGGAGTGGTTGCCCGTTCTATGACGCGAATGGGAACGGCATCGTCGACTACAACTTCATCTTCCATCCGCGCTCGCTGAGGGACATTGGCGAGCACGAGTACTCGTGCTGGCTCGACACCGTGCCGCACAGTGGTTGGTGCTGGAACGTGACCACCCGGCCCCCCTGCAACTACCTCTGCGAGGCGACCGTCGCGGCCCGCCAATACATCACGCTCACGTACAACGTCGTCAATTACCCCCCGTACGCCAGTCCGACCTTCACGCCCGCGGCGCCGAACTGGACCTCGAGGGTCCAGTTCACCGCCAACTCCGGCGATCCCGATGGCGGCTCGGCCGTGGTGCACCGCTGGTCGGTCACCTCCAGGCCCACGGGTTCCGTCGCGGCGCTCGTCAATGCGGGGACCGCCACCCCGTCGCTCCAGCTCGGCAACGAGAAGGACATCGGCACCTGGGTCTTCCGGCTGGAGGTGGATGACGACGAAGGAGAGACCCGGAGCTATTCGGTCCAGTTCACCGTGCCCAACGTCCCCCCGATCTTCGAGATCGCCGGCGCGTCGCAGGTGGTGGTCCGCAACAACATCCAGCTGGGTGTCACCTCCACCACGGACATCGACGGCGGCAACCTGACCTTCACCTGGGACATCCTGCAGGCTCCTGCTGGCGCCACGCCCGGGGCCGCCAACGGGTATTCCACCCAGTCCAGCATCAGCATCCCCACCACCGGCAAGGAAGTCGGGACGTGGCGCTTCCGCGTGACGGCGCGTGACAACGAAGGCGCCTCGGTGTCCCGGGAGATCACCGTCACGGTGGTCAACAAGAAGCCCCGCATCCAGCTGTCCGGCGCCACGCACGTGGACGAGGGCAATGCCATCCGCCAGGAAACGACCATTCTGGATGACGAGGACGGGGGCTTGCTCACCTTCAAGTGGGAGGTCGTCCAGGCCCCCCAGAGCGCCAGCGTGGCGGTGCCCTCGGTGCTCTCCACGAGCGCCGTGCTGAGTCGCTCCATCGCGCAGTCCGTCCCGGGATCGTGGATCTTCCGCCTCACCGCCACGGACGATGAGAATGAATCGGTGACCCAGGAGGTCACCGTGCTGCTCGACGGCCTCCCGGAAGTCGCCTTCGAGAACGAGCCCGAGAACCACGTCATCGGCTCCGGTCCCCTGGTCCTGGATGCCACCCCCTCCGAGGACCCGGACTCGCCCTGTCCCACCGTGACCGGTCGCTGCCACCTGACCGACGGCCGCTTCGTCACCGTGTCCGCCGGCATCTCGAGCTACGCCTGGTATGCCAGCCCGGGTTCGGGCGAACCGCTGGTCCGCGTCAGCACGCTGTTCCCCCAGGTGGGTGACTCCGGACCGGTGCTGACCTTCGGCCCGGACGTTCTTTCGCCCGGAGACTGGACGTTCGAGGTGCGCGTCCAGGACGCGGAGTCCAATGATGCGTCCTCCAGCCTCGTCGTCCACGTGGAGTATGCGGACACCGCACCGGAGGTGCACGTGGTGGGACCCGTGGTTCGTCCCACGGTCCTGCTGTCAGGGCTCAACCTCGTCGACATCATCGTGGATGGCTCGCAGAGCATCGATCCCGACAACACCTTCGATGGAACGCCTGCCTCGCCGGGCCTGGGCATCACCCAGTTCCAGTGGACGGCCGTGGGCCCCGCGGGCTGCCCCGTGATCACGTTGCCAGGCGGTCCGGATGTCATGCGCGTCACCCTGTTCCCCGCCAACACCATCGTACCGCCCGCATGCCATGGGCGTTGGCGGGTGACCCTCACCGTCACGGACGACAACGAGGACGCCCAGCAGTCGGTAGGTACCGCGGAGTTCTTCATCGGCAACTGCGTCGCGCTCGCCTGCCTCGACGCGCCCGTGCCCGGCAACGAGCGCATCGTCCTGGAGGACGACACGTCGGGCGTGCTCGTCGCGACGCACCTGGACTCGGCCTTCTACGACGAGCTGGTCTTCGCCATGGGCACATCCATCATCATGGACGTCGTCTACTCAGGGACGTCCGTGGTCGCGTTCCAGTCGGTGACGCCCGTGCTGAACCAGTCCAGTCGGGGCCTGCCCATCTTCTTGTTCTGGGACGGCAAGAACTCCCAGGGCGCCCGGTTGGCGGGAACGTTCGACATCGTCCTGTCCGTCCACGCCGGGGTGAGCATCATCATGGCCGAGGCCGTGGGGCCGAGGGTGGTCGTCCTGGAGAACGTGACGACGGTGGTGGACGCGTCCAGCGACGTGAACGTCCATCGCGAAGCGCTGGTCGCTGGCACGGACACCGCGTCCTTCGTGGTGTTGAGCTCCGGCATCCGGCCCTCGCACCCGGTCGACTCCATCCGGTGGCGCGTCAAGAACGACGCCGGAGTCCAGCTGGCGTCGGGCAGCGTGCCGGCCGGCACCGGGTCCTCCACCACGGTGAACTGGGACGGGCGCTTCAATGGCTCGGTGCTGAACGCAGGTAACTACACGTTCGAAGCGGAGGCCGTCCGCAACGGCGTGGGCCTGGGCATGAGCGCGCCGCACCTCTTCACGCTCTACAGCGCGGTCCTGGACCCGGTGGTGGTGGAGCCCGCCAGCGTGGGAGCCCTGCCGGAATGGGTCCACCTGGAGCGCAGCCTCCCCGCGGTCGACGTCACGACCGCGAACTTCACCCAGCGGCGTCTGAGA
This sequence comes from Corallococcus llansteffanensis, assembly GCF_003612055.1. Taxonomy (GTDB): domain Bacteria; phylum Myxococcota; class Myxococcia; order Myxococcales; family Myxococcaceae; genus Corallococcus; species Corallococcus llansteffanensis. Next base: position 8,995 of record NZ_RAWB01000195.1, on the reverse strand, counting down.
ATGAGCCCCCTGCTCCTCAAGGTCGCGCCGGTCCTGACCGGTGGAACCCTCACCCTCGAGCAGGAGAGCGGGCCGGTGGGGCTCGTGGAGCTCTATCTGGAGGGCGCCACGTACAGTCCCGTGACGCTGCCCCGGCAGTGGGACAAGGCCGCGACGCCGGCGGCCGGCATCCGCCTCCTGGCGTATGGGAAGGGGGCCGCGGGTGACGCGACCTTCAAGATGACCTACCGGGTGAATGGACAGGTGTTCGCCGAGGAGCGTGTGCGCTATCGGCTCGGGCCTCCTCCCGCGGCGGTGGGGATCGAGAACCTGACGCATGCCCCTCACTTCCGGGAGCTGCGCACGGTCAACGCGGGAAGCTCCATTCGCGTCGCGCTCGACCGTACCCGTCAGCGTGAGCGCACGGGCCGCCGCGCGAACGTGTTCCTGGTGAATCACAAGGACGCGGCCGCGTGGGCCGCCAACTCCCAGCTCGTGGCCGTGGGGACCTCCGCCCCGCTGCTCGACGTCGGTGCCGCCAACGCGGCCCCGGCCGTCGTACGGCTGTGGACGGCGGCCACCGCGGGCTCCTACGACGTCGTCTACGACTTCGGCAACTTCGCGGACGCGGCCGACGACTTCGTAGGGGATGGCCGGCTGGATCCGGGTGACCTGTTGGTGAGCCCCGAGGGGCTTCCGGCCGTCGACGTGGAAGGCTCGTCCGTGACACCAGGTGCGCTGGCCATCCGTTCCTTCGAATACGGTGGGGCGTATGATGCGCCGCTGTACACGGCGCACCTGCCCGCGAACTGGGACGGGATCATGCTCGGAGGGGCCGTCCTGCCCCTGCGCGGTCTGGCCATCTACCCGGTGGACCTGTCCATCCAGCGTCCCATCGTGGTGATCGCGCATGGCCGCCACACCCCCCGGACCATCTTCGTCGAACCGGCCCCGGGCGTGCCCCGGGTCACGGTGACGGTCGACACCGACATGACCTCGGATGAGAACTACCGGGGCTACCGCTACCTCCAGGAGCACCTCGCATCGCGCGGCTTCATCACCGTCAGCATCGACCTGGACTCCCTGTTCGGCAGCCTCTACTCGGGCTATCCCGCCGTGCGCTCGGCGGGCATCCAGGCGCGGGCGTGGCTCATGCTGAAGACCCTGGAGCTGTTGCTCACCAACCCCGCCGCCGTTCCCGACCTCGCCGGGAAGATCGATGCATCCCGCATCTACCTCGCGGGCCACTCGCGCGGGGGAGAGGCCGTGGTCGTGGCCCAGAGCCAGCTGCAGAACTGGGCTTCCAGCACGCCCACTCCCGGCTCACTGCCTCCAGGCGAAACCCTGGGCGGAGGACTCTCCCCGAGCAACATCAAGGGCCTCATCAGCCTGGCCCCCGTGAGCTTCGCGGCCGAGAACCTCCCCCTCGCCCCTCCTACTGCTCCGTACCTGCTGATCTACGGCACCGCGGATGGCGACGTGAACGGCGCGTCGAACAATGTGCGGCCCTTCATGCACTATGACCAGGCCCGGGGGGACCGCTTCGCGCTGCGCATCGAGGGTGCGAACCACAATCACTTCAACACGAGCTGGGGCTATAGCGACGCCAAGGAGCAGCTCCTCGTCACGAGCGTCAGCCCGTTGGGCGTTCCCGACTTCACCCGCAAGGATCTGGGCGATCCGGTAGGGGCGGTCGCCACCCTGCTCGACGGGCCGACCCAGCGGCAGGTCGGTATGGCCTACATCACGGCGTTCCTGAGGATGGTCGATGGAGGCTCTCGCGCCGCGAGCAACTACTTCCTTCAGCAGCCGTCAACGCTTGCTCCCCTGGGAACACCGGCGGGCGTCCAGATGTATTCGCAAGCGCAGCTCGCGACGCGGGTCCGCACGGTCCTGGACGACTACGAATCCAATGCGTCCCTGACGCTGTCCAGCCTGGGAGCGCCGGTCGCCTTCACGGTGGGAGCGCCGTCCGAGGGGCCTCTGTCGGACAGCGATCCGATCCTGGAGACCGATCCCGCCAACCGCTTCTTCCAGGCCACGAGGGGCGTGCTCTTCGACTGGAGTGGTGCCTCTTCCTACGAGGAGACGCTTCCCGTCGGGAAGCGGGATCTGCGCACCGCCCGCAGCCTCAACTTCCGCGCGGCCCAGGTTCCGTTCCATCCGTTGACGATGGCGGGAACGCCTTTGAGCTTCCGCGTGGAACTGGAAGACGGGGCGGGCCACCTGGAAGCCGTGTCCCTCAACGGGTTCCACCAGGTGGCGCCCATCTATCCCGCCGGCATCTGGACGGAGCCCTACTATCTGGATGATGGCTCGCTCAACCCCGCCAGGGTGCGGACGAACACGACGTCGGCTGCCTTCAAGACCTTCCGCCTGCCGCTCGCTGGCTTTGCAGGCACGGCCACCGACGTCGACCTTGGAAACATCACGAAGGTCCGCATCCGTCTGGCGGATGGTGGCGAGACCGCTCAGGGCCGAGTCGCCCTGGACGACCTGGAGATTGAATTCTGATGATGCGCTCAATGCTACTGTTGCTTCTGGGGTTGACGGTTTCCTGTACCGATACGACTCCCTCCACGCGTCCGCCGGCGCCTCCCGCCCAGGTCCGCTCACAGAACTCCGGGCTTGGCTCCGTGGCTTCGATCAAGCCCATCCATGTCGCGGGGGGATTCACCGTCTGGCGCAATGGCCAGGAGGTCACCGTCCAGGACGGCCTGATCATCCGCGTGGACGGGCTGAGCCGGAGCAAGTTCATCCCAGGGGGCATCTCCCCTCCGCTGTTCGTCCTGGGGGACACCGTCGGACAGACGCTGCTCACGCCTTACGACAACGGGCAGGCCGTGATCCTGGTGGACTCACCTCCCGCGGACACGGACATCGCCCTCTGGATGACGCTGCCGGGGGAGACTCCGGAACAGCTGGCGGGGCCCGGGCTGAAGGCACAGCAGTCCAGGGCGCTCTCGGCGGGCGCCCAGTCCGGCATCAACATCCGGACGCCGCCGGCCAGCACGCCAAGGACCCAGTATCCGACGCAGCTGCAGCTGGAGGACGCGCTCGTGACGCCCAGGGTGTCGCCCGAGATCTGCTCGGGGATGGGTAAGCAGTGTGGCTTCCTGCCGCAGACGACGCACGGAAGGCTCGACTGCGGCCCTTGCCCCACGGATCAGATCTGCAAGACGGACAACCAGTGCTGCACGCCCAGCACCTGCTCGACGCAGGGGCGCACCTGCGGCCAGGCAAGCGACGGCTGCGGCAACGCGATCGACTGTGGCACCTGCAACCCGAGCCAGGTCTGCACGGCCGCGGGACGCTGCTGCCTGCCCAGGACGTGCAGTGTGCTGGGCCGCGTCTGCGGCCCCGTGTCCGACGGCTGCGGGGGCACGCTCAACTGCGGCACCTGCGCCACGGGCCAGACCTGCGTCAGCGCGGGGACCTGCTGCACGCCCAAGACGTGCGCCGAGCTGGGCAAGAACTGCGGCTCCGTGTCCGACGGCTGCGGGGGCACGCTCAACTGCGGCACCTGCACCGCTCCGGGCTCCTGTGGCGGGGCGGGCGTTCCCAACGTCTGTGGGGTGTGCACGCCGAAGCCCCAGAGCGAGGTCTGCGCCCCCCGGCAGTGTGGCAACTTCTCCGACGGGTGTTCCTCCACCTACAACTGTGGCACCTGCGCCGCGGGCCAGGCCTGTGCTCAGAGGACCGGTTCGTGCGGCATCCCGGATGGCGGCTGCGGTGAGGGCCGGATCCTCGTCTGCAACGACCTCGGCTGCCGCTGCGAGGATGGGGAAGGGCAGTCGATGTAGAGGCTGCCTTCCACTCCGGGAAGGCGCACCCTCTTGAAACACGAACGCGAGCGAGGCCGGCACCGGTCTCGCTCGCGTCGTCGTTTCAGGTCCCCGCCCGGGCACACGCACCGGGCGGCGTCACGGCAACAGCCTTAAGTCCGGCCGCCCTGCAGCTTCCGGTACACGCCCACGACCTGGCCCAGGATCATCGTGGAGCGGAAGTCGGTGCGGTTCACGTAGATGGGCTGCATCGTCGCGTTCGCGGGCTGGAAGCGGATGCGGTCCGTCTCCGGGTAGTAGCGCTTCACCGTGGCCTCGTCCTCGATGAGCGCCACGACGATCTCCCCCGGCTGCGCCGACGGCGTCTTCTTCACGAACAGGTAGTCCCCATCGTGGATGCCGTCGTCGATCATCGACTGCCCCTTCACCCGGAGCGCGAACACCTCACGGCCGTTCACCCCGCCCAGCAGGAAGCTGTCGATCTTGACCGAGTCCTCCATGTTCTCCTGCGCCAGCGCCGGCGCACCCGCCGCCACGCGGCCGAGCAGGGGGATCTCCACCATCCCGGAGTCCTTGCTCTTCATCCCCAGCCCCAACAGCAGCCGCGCCCGCTTGGTCGGCACCAGCGAGCGGCTCTGCTGCTCGCCCCGCGTCAGGTACCCCTTGCGCTCCAGGGCCTTCAGGTGGTCGTTCACCCCGTTGGTCGAGCGGATGTCCATGTGCTCCCCAATCTCCCGGATGGTCGGGGGGAAGCCTCGGTTCTCCGTCTCCTTCACGATGAAGGTCAGGATCTCGCGCTGGCGCTCCGTGAGTTCTTCCATGGCCGCACTCCTTCGCTCGCCTGCCCGCCTGCTCTCGCGGACCGGGCAACAGAATTTCAGTACCCCATGCTTCCTGAACATACGTGTAGAGTCAATCCGTTCAGTGCCCCCACCCATACCGTGCGTGCCGGCGGAGACCTGTCTTTCTCGGTTCTTGAGGGGGCGCGTTGATCTCGGCGTACACTTGGGCCGCCGTGTCCGACCTCCGCCACACGCTGCTCTTCGTTGATGACGAGGCCGACGTCCTCGACATCCTCAGCCGGATGTTCCAGCGGCGTTACCGCGTCCTCACGGCGCCTACCGGCAAGGCAGCCCTGGAAATCCTGCGCACCGAGACCGTGGACGTCCTCGTCACGGACCAGCGCATGCCGGAGATGACGGGCATCGACCTCGTCACCGCGGCCCGCGCGGAAGGCCTGGACGTCACCACGCTGCTGCTCACCGCCTACACCGACCCGCAGGACATCATCGCGGCCATCAACCAGGGGCAGGTGTACCGCTACGTCACCAAGCCCTGGGACGTGAACGACCTGCTCATCACCGTGAAGAACGCGGTGGAGTACGCGCAGCTCAAGAAGGACAAGGAGCGGCTGATCCGCCAGCTCCACCAGCGCGTGGAGGCCCTCTTCGTCCTCTATGAAGTCAGCCGCGCCAGCGCCAACGACCCCGCCAGCTACGACGCCATCATCGACCGCGTGCTCACGGCCGTGGCCCGCGTGCTGCCCTACGACTGCGGCGCCGCGCTGATTGCCCCGGAGGGCTCGCGCGGCGCCACGCTGCGGCTGCGGTGCATCGGCAACGTGGGGGAGCAGGCCCTCCTGGGCGTCAAGGAGTCCATGCTCGGCGCGTACCGCAAGAGCAGCGGCCTGTCCCTGCCCGAGGACCGCGTCATCACCCGCGTCACCGGCACCACCACCCAGGACGCCGCGTCGCCCGTCGTCTACCCCAACCAGCTCACGGTGAACCTCACCGCCGGTGGCCGGCCCGTGGGCATGCTGTCGCTGTTCTCCCACCGCGCGGACGCGTTCACCGAGGACGACGGGCTGCTGCTGGACGTGCTCGCCAACCAGACGGCGGACGCCATCCAGTCGCTGCGCTCGGCGGAGGAGGAGGCCCGCCACCGCATGGAGCGCATGGTCGCGTCCATGGCGGACGGCGTGGTGCTCACCGACGAGAAGAACGACATCGTGGTGATGAACCCCGCCGCGCGCCGCATCCTGCACGCGAGCGAGGAATCGCAGGGGCCTACCAGCCGGCTCCTGGAGGAGCGCCTGGGGTTCCAGCCGTTCCAGCTGGTGCGCAACCTGGAGTACAGCGGCCACCAGGTCCTGCGCGAGGACGTGAAGCTCTTCGAGCGCACCGTGCAGACCACCGTGACGCCGGTGAACGACGCGCGCGGCACCCTGCGCGGCGTGTGCGTGGTGCTGCGCGACATCACCGACCAGAAGCGGCTGGAGGAGCGCAAGGACGCGTTCGTCTCCATGGTGAGCCACGAGTTGCGCACGCCGCTCACGTCCATCACCGGGGCGCTGGACCTGGTGCTCAACCGGATGGCGGGGGACATCAACGAGCGGCAGCACCGCTACCTGTCGCTCGCCAAGGACTCCGCCGAGAAGCTCAACGGCATCGTCGACGACCTGTTGGACCTGTCGAAGTTCGCGCAGGGCCGGCTGCGGATGAGCTTCGAGCGCATCTACCTGGAGGAGCTCGTCCAGCGCGTGGTGGAGAAGTACGGCCCCGCCTTCGCGGAGCGGCGCGTGCGCGTGGTGCCGCTGCTGCCGCAGCACCCGCTGCGCGCCATGGTGGACCCCAACCGCGTCAACCAGGTGCTCAACAACCTGCTCAACAACGCGGTAAAGTTCACCCCCGAGGGCGGTGAGGTGCGCGTGGAGTTGCGCGCCACCTCCAGCCTGCCCGGCTACGTGGTGCTCTCCTGCTGGAACAGCGGCGACCCCATCGCCGAGGACAGCCTGGAGCGCATCTTCGACCGCTTCGAGCAAGCCCGCACCCAGGCGAACCGCACGGTGCGCGGCACCGGCCTGGGCCTGGCCATCTGCCGCAACATCGTGGAGGCCCACGGCGGCCGCATCTGGTGCGAGCCGTCCCCCAACGGCGTGCGCTTCATCGCCGTGCTCCCCACCGAGCCGCCCCAGGAGGTGCTGTCGCAGGAGAGCGTGGACACGCTGCCCGCGCCGCAGCCGGTGCGCCCGGAGTCGCGCGGCAAGGTGCTCGTCATCGAGGGCGAGCCCGAGGTGGGCCACATCATGAAGGCCCTCCTGGGCGCCCGGGGCTACCGGGTCCGGCTGGCGGCCTCCGCGGAAGAGGGCATCAGCGCCGCGCGCAACATGCACCCGGACGTGCTGCTCGTGTCGGTGCGCCTGCCGGATGTGGACGGCCTGCGGCTGGCGGAGATCCTCCGCAATGATCCGGAGACGCGCCGCGCGCCGCTGCTGCTCACCTCCGCGTTCGACGAGCGCCAGCGCGCCTTCCGCGCCGGCGCCGACGCGTTCCTCGTGCGCCCGCTGGCGGGGGACAAGCTGCTGGCCACGGTGGACTCGCTGTCGCGGGGCCGGGCCGGCGCGCAGCACGGGCGCGTGCTGGTGGTGGACGACGACGCGAAGATCGCCTCCGTCTGCCGCGAGGTGCTGGAGGGGCTGGGCTTCGAGGTGGGCATCGCGGCCAGCCTGGAGGAGGGCCGCAGGTCCCTGCGCGAGCGGCGCCCGGACGCGGTGCTGCTGGAGGTCGCGCTGCCGGACGGCGACGGGTTCGCGTTCCTGGAGGAGATCAAGGCCGAGCGCGCCAGCGGCCACATCTCCGTCATCTTCATCTCCGCGCGCACGGAGACGTCCTCCAAGGTGCGCGCGCTGAAGCTGGGCGGGGACGACTACATCACCAAGCCCTTCGACGCGCTGGAGCTGGGGGCGCGCGTGGAGAGCCTGCTGCGGCGCAAGGAGCAGGAGCTGTCCTCGTCGCCCACCACGCAGCTGCCGGGCTCCACCGCCATCGAGCGCGAGGTGCAGCGGCGGCTCGCCGCGCGCCAGCCGTTCGCGTTCTGCTACCTGGACCTGGACAACCTCAAGGCCTACAACGACTACTACGGGTTCGCGAAGGCGGACGGCGTGGTGCGCCAGACGGGCGACCTGATGCGGGAGATCTTCCAGCAGGAGGGCGCCGCCGGGGACTTCCTCGGCCACGTGGCGGGCGACGACTTCGTCTTCATCACCTCCACGGAGTCGGTGGACCGGGTGTGCCAGCGGGCCATTGAAGCCTTCGACCGGATCATCCCGCTCTACTACGACCGGCACGATCGTGAGCGCGGCCACATCGAGGCGGAGGACCGCTTCGGGGAGAAGCGGCACTTCCCCATCATGAGCGTGTCCGTGGTGGCGGTGATGACCGACGGCCTGGCCCATGATCACGCGGAGCTGGCGCGCCGGGCCGCGGACATGAAGAAGAAGGCCAAGGCCATCCCGGGCTCCGTCTTCCTGCGCAGCGACGTGGAGCGCGTGATCCGGTCCGTCACCGGATGAGATGCCCGGGATGAGGCTCTACCAGCAGCTCATCCTCTTCATGCTCGCCGCGACGGTGCTGCCCCTGGCCGCCGTGGGCTTCCTGCTGCTGTCTCGCGCGGAGGCCGAGGTCGTCTCGCACATCGACGACAAGCAGCGCGCGCTCGCCTCCGCCACCGCGGAGGCCGTGGGCACGAACCTGATGGAGGTCGTCAACGGCCTGGCCCGGTCCGCGGAGCTCATCGACTGGGAGCGCGCCACGCCCGACGAGCTGCGCGGAGGGCTGGCGCTGCTGTACGGCCAGTCCCCGACCATCAGCGCGGTGCTGGGGGTGGACGCGCAGGGACGCCAGCTGGGGCAGGCGGTGTACCGCGCCGAGGCGCGCAACGGCCACCCGGGCTTCGAGGAGGCGGGGCTGATGCAGCTCGCGAAGGCGCTGCCGGTGCAGTCGCTCCGGGGTGGGGGCAAGGGGCAGGCGGCGCTGGGCAGTGCGTACATGCATGCGGGCAGCGGCCGGACGGCCATGGTCGTGGGGGTGAAGCTGGCGGACGGAGAGGCCGCGCCGTACGCGCTCGCGGAGGTCGTCTTCACGCAGCTGGAGGCGCTGCTGCGGCGGCGCGCGGGAGAGGGGCCGACCCTGCTGGACGTGGTGGACGCCGAGGGGCGCGTGCTGGCCAGCTCCCAGCCGGAGCGGCGCATGAAGGCGCTGGAGCCGGAGCTGCTGGGCGGGCCCGACGCCTCCGGAAGACCGGACGCCGCGCGCAGCTTCCACGTGAAGGACCCCGCGCGCCGGGTGAGCGTGGCCCGCGTGCCGATCGCGCTGGGAATGGATGTCGTCGTGACGGTGGAGGAGGCCCAGGCGCTGGCCCCGGTGCGGCAGCTGCGGCGCACGGTGCTCGTG
>NZ_RAWB01000194.1 GCF_003612055.1 Corallococcus llansteffanensis | reverse complement strand
GCCCCGGCCCCCGCCGACCCCAAGGTGGCGGTGGCCACGGTGCTGGATGACTGGCACCGCGCGGCGGCGGCGGCGAACGAGGCGCGCTACTTCTCCCTCTTCACGCCGGACGCCGTGTTCATGGGCACGGACGGGACGGAGCGCTGGACGGTGGATCAATTCCATACGTGGGCGAAGCCCTTCTTCACGAAAGGCAAGGCGTGGAGCTTCAAGTCGGTGTCACGCACGGTGTTCCTGTCGAAGGATGGCCAGACGGCGTGGTTCGACGAGGCGTTGGACACGCCCAACCTGGGGCCCGCGCGCGGCAGCGGCGTGCTGGTGAAGGAGGCGGCCGGGTGGCGCATCGCCCAGTACAACCTCTCCGTCCCCATCCCCGATGACCTGATGGGCGAGGTGACCAACCGCATCGCCACCTACACCAAGGCGAAGGCCGCGGCGCCCACCCCCGCTCCGGCGACGCCAGCGGCTCCGGTGGCTCCGAAGCCGACGCCCGCGCCCAAGCCCTGAGTCCGGCCTGACCGTCGGGGTGGCTGTGTTTGTGCCCCGGCGAGGGCGGGTAGAGTGCGCGCGACATGCGTCTCCTCCCAGTGTTCGCGCTCCTCCTGCCCGTCCTCGTCTCCTGCAGCCTCCCCGGCACGGAAGAGGCCTCTGCCCGTCCCGCGCTCGCGCACTCCGCGGAGGGGCTCACCGGGGGCGTCGGTCCGCCGGTCCTGCTCGGGGACTACCGCACGAGCGGGGTCTACACCCAGGACAACGCCGACTTCATGGGCGCGGCGGGTGGCAAGGTGTTCTTCAGGAACGCCGACAGCAACGGCTTCGAGCCCTGGGTGACGGACGGCACCCCGGAAGGCACGCACCTGCTGGCTGACTTCAACCCGGGCTCGTCGGGCAGCCTCTACTTCCTCAGGACGGTGCCCTTCGGCTCGCGGTTGATGCTGCCGCTCCATGACGGCGTGCATGGCCTCAGGTGGTGGGTGAGTGATGGCACCCCGGAAGGCACGCGTCTGATCAATACCCCTGGGGCGGACCCGACGTCCGTCGTGACTCCTGCCGCGGTGGTGATGAACGGCATCTTCTACTTCATCGTCGACAACGGCGTCCTGGCCTGGGAGCTGTGGCGCTCGGATGGCACGGACGAGGGCACGTGGCGGCTCGCGGAGAGCCAGTATGGGCAATACAACCACCACGAGGTCGACTCCCTGGAGGTGGTGGGGGACGTGCTCTATTTCAGCTCCAGCAACAAGCTCTACCGCTCCGACGGCACCTCCGAGGGGACGCGCCTCGTCTACGCGGTGAATGACAGCGCGCACAGCCTGGAGCTGGACCTCTTCGTCCTCGGGGGGCGGCTGTATTTCTTCTCGGGCTACAGCTCCAACTGGTCGCTGTGGAGCAGCGATGGCACCGGGCCGGGCACCCTCTTCATCACCAGCGCCTGGAGCAACCTCGTGGGCGTGGACGGCGACCGCGTCTTCTTCGAGAAGGTCAGCGGCTCCGGCTCCAGCCGGACCCAATCGCTGTATGTCACGCGCGGCGTCGCGGGCTCCACGACCCTGCTCAAGTCGGTGTCCTCGAACGCGTCCTGGAACTACGCGCAGCTCTTCGGGAAGGTCGGCGACCAGCTGATCTTCGGGTGGAGCTCCTCCGCGGCGGGCTCGGAGCCGTGGCGCACGGACGGCACGACCGCGGGCACGGTGCTCTTGAAGGACCTCGTTCCGGGCACCGCGTCCTCGGAGCCGGTGCGGGGCGCGGTGTTGGGCGACAGCGTCTACTTCCTCTCGGACACGGCCACGGGCTCGGCGCTGTGGCGGACGGATGGGACGGCGGACGGCACGGTGGAGGTGAAGGCCTTCACCGCGAAGCTGCCCGCCGGGACGGAGCTGCGGAAGGTGGGCGCGGCGCTCGTCTTCGTCGCGAACGACGGCGTGACGGGGGACGAGCCCTGGGCCAGCGATGGCACGGCGGACGGCACGCTCCCGCTGGGGGACCTGAACCCCGGCGCGGCGGGCTCCGCGCTGGCGGAGTTCGTGGTGACCGGCACCCGGCTGCACTTCCTGGCCACGGTGGGGGGCAAGAAGGAGGTCTGGGCGACGGACGGGACGGTCGCGGGGACGCGGCGGGTGAGGGCGGTGGATCCGACGCTGTACCTGGCCTACGCCTCCGACACGCTCGGCCGTGCGTTCTTCAGCGCCGTGGAAGACAACCAGGCCAGGCTCTGGCTCAGTGATGGCACCGTCACCGACCTGCCGCCGCTCCTGGTGATGCCGGTGTCCAATGGCAGCTCAAACCCGGTGGAGTTCCTCTCCGTGGGCGCGACGGCGTACTTCGTCCCGGACCAGGACACCCCGCGGGTGGACCCCATCGTCCGGACGGATGGCACCCCCGCGGGGACCCGGGAGGTCATCGCGCTGCACTATGGGAGATCCTCCGAGGGAGACCCGGCGCGGCTCACGCTGTTCAACGGCAAGCTCTGGTTCAAGCTCGGCTTCGGCCTGTATGCCGGCGACCCCGAGGCGGGCACCGCCACCGGCATTCAGATGTCGCAGAACCTGTCTGACTTCAAGCCGGCGGGCACGAAGCTGGTGGGCCTCTGGTGGCAGAGCCCGAACTTCCAGCTGTGGACCCATACCGGGAGCGCTACGGGCTCCACGCGCATCGCCTCGTACTACGACAGTCCCTTCACGTTCCTTGCGCGGCTGGTCCCCGTGGGCGACTCGCTGCTGTACTCTTACCTGAACACCTCGGCGGGGCGCTGGGACCTGCTGCGCACGAATGGCACCTCCTCCGGCACCGTCCGGGTCGCGCAACTGCTGACGGCGCCGGAGTCCGTCACCAGCGCGGGCAGCCTCGCCTTCTACGTGACGGGGGGCGCGCTGTGGCGCACGGACGCCACGGCTTCCGGCACCCTGGCGCTGACAGCGACGCAGGGCCGTGCGCCCGAGAATCTCCAGGTGGCGGGAGGGCTCCTCTTCTTCACCGCGACGGAGTCAGGCGTCGGACGCGAGCCGTGGGTGTCGGACGGAACGCAGGCGGGAACGCACCGGGTCGCCGACTTCCAGCCAGGGGCCGGGTCGACCACGTTGGTCGCGGCGGTCCTGCACCACGGCACGCGGTACCTGCTCCTGCGCGACTGGGAGGGGGCCTTCCTGGTGCGGACCGATGGCACCCCGGCGGGCACGGTGAAGGTCGCCGAGGCGCCGGGTGCGACGTGGCTCGTGTCGCGAGGCGGCGCGCTGCTGTTCGACGGGGCGGACCGCGCTTCCGGCCAGGAGCCGCGCGTGTACCTGCCGGGTGCCAGCGCGGCCACGCTGTTGGCGGACGTGAATCCGGGACCCGCCAGCTCGGCCCCGGGAGTGCCCGTGTTCGCGGGGAGCCGGCTGGTGTTCGCCGCGACGACGATGCCGGAGGGGCGCGAGCCGTTCGCGGTCGAGGTCGACACGACGCCGCCCACCGTGTCGCACGTCCTGGAGGGGACGCTGGGGCGCGGTGGCTTCTACCGGAGTGATGTCTCGGTGCGCTTCACCGCCACCGACGTGGAGTCCGGCACGGCGCTGGGCACCCTGGGCTGTGAGCCATTGATGGTGACGAGCGACACCCCGGGGCAGGCCATCACGTGCACCGCGTCCTCCCTCGGTGGCGTCACGACCCGGACGGTGACCGTCCGGCGCGACCTGACGCCGCCCCAGGTGACCTGCCCCCAGGACCTCGTCGTCACCGAAGGCGCCACGCCTGCCTATGGCGTGACGGCGATGGATGTCATTGACGCGTCCCCGGTGGTCGCCGTGACGCCGGCCAACGTGCTCCCGGTGGGGCAGCACGTCATCCGGGCCGAGGCGACGGATGCGGCGGGCAACAGCGCTACCTGTCAGTTCCAGGTGACCGTCCTTGCGCGAGTCGAAGCGGATGCGGGCACGGATGCGGGCACGGGCACGGATGCGGGCGTCATTCCCGATGCGGGCACGGCCACGGATGCGGGCACGAATGGAAACGGGACGCCTCCGCCTGGAGGCGCGGGGCCCGGGGATGCCGACTCCGGCTGCGGGTGCTCGGGTTCGGGTTCGAACTCGGCGGCGAGCATCCCCCTGCTCCTGTTCGGGCTCTCGTGGCTCACCGGCCGGCGGCGGATGGCTCAGCGCCAGTGAAACAGGAAGGATGCTCCGGGAACCACGGAGAGTCCGTCGTATGCACGCAATTGCTTCCCCGCGAGGAGCCCCAGGTCCACGGACCAGCGCTGGCCCAGGAGCCGTCCGCCCGCTGTCGCGAAGGCGAACGGCTCGCTGACTCCCGTGACCGGTGACAGTGCGACATCCCCCGCGATGCCCCAGTGCTCGCCCAGGCGGACGAAGCCTCCCAGCATGGGCAGCACCATCGTGCGCCCGGAGTGGTCCCTGGGTTCCCACGTGAAGATGGGCTGGACCGTGAGCGACACGTAGGCGTCGCCCGTCCCGTAGGTGAGGATGCCGTAGGCCGCGACGCCATTGATGTCCCCCACTCCTGGAAGGTCGTTGTTGAATTTGCCGCCCTGCACGCCGAACGCCAGATGCAGCCGCTCCGTCAGCGGAAGCGTCACCTTGAGGCCCGCGAGGAGGTTGAAGTGGACGTCGCTGTAGCCCACGGCCAGCGTGACGGGAAGGACCGAGGCCACGTTCAGGGACAAGCGCTCGCTGAGGCCCACCTCCGCGGTGGTGATGAAGAGCGCCTGCTGACCAATGAAGCCCTCTCCCGCATGCAGTGGGAGCGCCGTGGGACTCACGATGCTGCGTGAACGGGTGGGATTCTCGAACCAGCCTCGGGACGGCGGCGCCTCGGGCGGCACGGTGACGGGCTCCTCGGCCCAGGAGGAAGCCCCCGACGTGGCCAACCACAGCATGAACAGACAGCTGAAACGCGGCATCATCACATCCCCTCGTGGAGGCGCGCTGCATGAGCAATCAACGTGCCGGATGGGATTCCCGCGCCAGGAAGTGCGGCTTCGCGCCGCTGCGACCCGTTGATTCCTGACACGCGCGTCATGGGGCCACGGATTTGCGAAGGAGACCGTCAGCCGACGCCTTCCGTTTGGAGCTACGCTGCCAGGCCGAGTGACACCCCCTCACGGAAGGTCATCGCGAATGCGCATGCTCCCTGCGACGAGACATTGGCTGGTGGTGTGTGCCTGGGGCCTGGGGGTTGCCTGTGACGCGCCGCCGCCGGAGCCGCCTGCCCGCATGGAGCCCCCCGGCGCCGTGGAGGGGGTTCGCACGGCCTCCGCGGCGGTGCTCCCAGCCTGGGGTGCGCCGCTGTGGCAGGACGAGTTCGACGGCACGGCCTTGAATGCGTGGTGGTACAAGATGCCCAACCCCTACGGCGTCGGGAACAGCGAGTCGCAGTGGTACCGGCCGGAGAACCTGGAGGTCTCGGCGGGGACGCTGAAGATCCACTCCCGGCGCGAGGACTTCGTCGGCTCCACCACCCAGGCCCCGGCCCTGTCCTTCGTCAGCCCGGACGGCGTCAACCGGGCGACGCCCCGCACGGGACTGCCGGCGGGGAAGCGCTACTTCACCTCCGGGATGATCAACACCCGCGAAGGCAGTCCGGCGACCTTCTTTCCGCTCTACGGCAAGTATGAAATCCGGGCCCGCCTGCCGCATGGGCAGGGCCTGCTGCCGGCCTTCTGGTTGCGCCGCAAGGGCGGGGCCTCGTACGGCGAGGTCGACATCATGGAGTACTTCTTCAACTACCGGCCGGGGCGCGGGAAGTTCTCGCTGCACTTCCCCAACACGCTCGGCGTGAACACGACCCAGCAGCTGGTGACGTTCGAGTCGCCCGTTCAGGGCACCGGTGGCTGGCACACCTGGTCCATGGAGATCACCCCCGCGGGGGATCCGCTCACCGGGCCCATCGACTTCAAGGCCTTCCTGGACGGGGTGCAGTACGGCAGCTACCGCCTGACCGATGCCGCGACCATCGCCATGCTGCACGAGCCGGGCGCGGACTCGACCTGGGATGTCTGTCTGAACACGGCCGTCGGCGGCAAGTGGGTGGGAGAGCCGGACCAGCAGCTGGGCTACCTCCCGATGGTCCACCGCTGCTCCAGGACGCAGGCCGCGCCGGGGGCCAGTGGCTGTGACACCACCGGCCTGTTCTTCACGCCGCTGCCCGCGGTGTTCGAGATCGACTACGTGCGCGTCTACAAGCTGCCGTAGCAGCAGCGCCTGCTCAGACGGCGGTCCACCCGCCGTCGAGGTCGACGACGGGCGAGGCGGGTGGCCGTGCCTGCTATGAACAGGTCTGTCCGGCGAGGAACCAGCAGCGGGTGTGCGGCGAGCTCTTGAAGAAGTCGAGCAGCATCGTGCCCACCTTGGTCTCCCCGAACTTGCTGGGATGGGTGCCATCGGCCACGAAGTCGTCGGCCACCCAGGTGAGCCCATCCGAACGCGGGACCTCCCCATTCGCCCAGAAGTAGGGACCCCACGCCACCCAGGGCGCGATCCCCTGGTCGTAGTCGAGATCACCCGCGCGGGAGTCGATGGTGCCGCTCAGCTTCTGGCGGATCTGCGCCTCCACGAGCCACTTCACCGCGAAGCCGCTCTCATAGGCATAGGGCTCGGGGTTGAGCGGGGTGGTGGCATAGCCCCCGTAGCTCCGACTGGAGATGAAGGCCTGCTTGAGATTGGGATAGCGGACCTTGGCCGCACGCAGGATGTCCCCGAGGCTCCTCTTCAACTGGTACGCGTCCGCATTGGAGGCGGGCAGCGAGACCGAGGGGCTGGCGTTGGCCATCTTGACCCAGAGGATCTGCACCTGCTTCTCACTGAGTCCCTTCGCCTCGAGCACGTCCGCCTTGACCCGGTCGTAGTTCTCGTTGCTCGGCGAGTCCCAGGTCACGGCGGTCTGGGAGCCCTTGGCGCCATTGGCGATCACCAGCGTGGTCTTGTTCACCGAGGCGTCGGCGGCAGCCCGGCCCATGAAGGTCCACGCCTCGCACGGCTGCGCACCGCTGGCCGAGCAGAACTCCTGCGTGGTGTGCGACATGCCAATGGACAGCAGCACGTACTTGCCGCTGGCGCTCGGCTGTCCATTCACGTTCAGGGGCTGGATGGCCGCGGCCTGGAGCTGGCCGGCGGTGGAATGCGCGGCGGGCATGCTGTTGCGGCCCTGCGGGTACTGGCCCCCGGTGAAGCCCTGGTAGGTGCCGGTGAGCAGGTCGTTGAGGGGCACCGACCCGACCACGAGGTCGCGGGCCCCGGTGCCCTGGGAACGGGACGGGCCCGAGGGCTCGTCGCCGCCACAGGCCACGAGCAGGGCGGGCAGCAGGAAGGAGGCGAGGCGTGCGACTCCACGCGGGCGGGCGGTTCGGAAGAAGGCGGACGTCATGACATGGGCTCCACGGAGGGTGCACGGAAAGAGGCCCTGGCGCGATGCCCCGCGCCCCAGGCCTCCGGAAGCCAATCATGATTACTGTTTAATTCAATTTATTCGTGTATTTCATGTTTACTGTGTGGGCTCCGCCCTGCCTGGGACGCGGGGCGACAGCGCTTCACCGGAAGGGGCCCGTCACCTCGAAGGTGATGCCCCCTCCGCTGGCGCCCGTGGTGCCGCGTTGCGAGCTGAAGTACAGCCGCTTCCCATCCGGGCTGAAGGCCGGGCCGGTGATCTCCGACGCGGAGTGCCCCACCAGTCGGAGGAACGACGCCACCACCCGGTCCGGGGTGATGATGCAGAGCTCCAGGTTGCCGCCGTCCTCGGCCACGTAGAGGTCGCCCGAGCGCGACACCGTCACGTTGTCCACGCCCGTGAGGGGCGAGCTCGGGTAGAGGTTGTCGTCGTAGATGAGCTCCAGCCTCGACGTGGCCGGCGTGTAGGCCCAGACGCGGTTGTCGCCCTTGGTGGTGAAGTAGACGCAGCCGCTGTCGTACCAGCAGCCCTCTCCGCCGTTGAACACCGTGGACTGAGAGGCATTGGACTGCTGCGACGCCGGCTGCGACGCGGACACCGTCACCCAGCTCACCGTGGCGCCGGTGAGCGGATCCCCCGTCACCTTCGCCACCGCCAGCGTGCCCGTGCCCAGCGACGGCCAGGCGGAGGGCGTGAAGCGGTAGAAGCGCCCGCTGGTGCTGTCCTCGGTGAGGTAGAGCCGCCGGTCCACCGGATCCACCGCCACGGCCTCGTGCGCGAAGGTGCCCAGCGCCGGACGCACCGTGCCCTGCGAGGCGCTCAGCGGGTTGCACTCCCACACCCGGCCGCCGCTGTACTCCTCGCAGGACAACCACGTCCCCCACGGCGTGGGCCCGCCCGCGCAGTTGGTGCGGGTGCTGGACAGGATGCGGTACGCCCCCACCACCGCGCCCCCACCCTCGAAGCGCAGCGCGCTCGCACCGCCCGAGGACATCTCGCTGTTGGACACGTACACCCAGCCGCCTTCGCCGGTGGCGAAGCAGGCCCCGCCGTCCGGCGCCGGGTGCCACGTGTAGCCCGTGGACGCCACCTTGTTGCCTGAGCGCGCGACGATGCGGGACGCGAAGCCCGCCGGCAGCCGTACCCCGTTGGCGTCCGCCGTGCCTGACATGGCCCCGTAAGGGCCGGGGCCGGGCTGCGCGGGGGCGGCGTAGGCGTCGCGCCAGAAGCCGGGCCCCAGGGCCAGGGCTCCACCGCCCAGCGCGGAGAGACGAAGGAAATGACGGCGATCCAGACGCATCCAGGCTCCTCCAGAGAAGATGGAAGTCTGGATTGTCCATGCCCCGCGCGGGCCGGTGGTCACCTTGTCGTGAGGAGTGGCTGACGGACTGGTGACGGGCGAGGGGGCCGCAAGGTCCTGTTTCCCGGTGCGGCAGGTGTTGCGTCAGGTTGGCCGGGGTGTGACGCCGCCGGCACCCCGCCGTGACGGGTGCATGCGACGGTCCCGTCCAGGTGCCCGCCATGCAGACTGAACCGCGTCCCGCAGCCCCGCTGCCGTTCCCGGGGGATCCGCTCATCGGACAGGTGCTCCACGACCGCTTCCGGGTGTTGGAGCCGTTGGGCGCCGGGGGCATGGGCCGGGTGTACCGCGCGCTCCAGGTGCCGCTGGAGCGGATGGAGCAGCTCCTTGCAGCGCACACCTGCTCGCCAGCCAGCAGGGCTTCCTCCCTCGCAGGGGGCCAATGCCGAAGATGTTGAGAGGGGTGCCACTTACAAGCAGATCGCCCCGACGCGACCGTGAGCAGCGTCGGGGCGAGTTCCGCGACTGCGGCAGGGCCGTTCAGACCTCGTCGAACTTCCCACCAGAGATGCCGGTTGCCTCTAGAGCATCCTTGATCTCTTCGTCGACGATGATCGGCGGGCCCCAGCCCCACGTTCGGAACACGCGCGCATCGTCGACCTTCGATTTATCAATCTTCAATCCGATAACAGAGAAATATTGACCAATACGATCAGTGAACTCCTCCGCTGTGCGGATCTTAACCTCGTCACTTGCGGCGTCATCGATACAGCGAATCGTCCGAGCCACATTGAGCACAAAATAAGGATTGGACTTGCCTTCGACATTGACCGGAAAGAGCTGAACATCGTCAGGGGCCATCTCACGGAACACGGACGCAACTCGCGCACCAACAATGGGAGTCCCCCCTGCCCCTGCAAACTCGATGTCAAGCGGCTCCCCAGGCTTATTGACTGGGATCCGTAGCCTCTCATGCACTTCTACGCGTTTCCCATGCTTGAATTGCCAAATGTCGTCGATCTCCTTCCCTGCTGAATCCGTCGGATCCCCGAGATACCAACGACCTTTGACATACACATCGATCTTCAAAGCAAAAAAGCGTCGTTCCATAGCCTATTCCCCGGCACCCTTCAGTAAGAGCGTCCGCAGCTTGGTCCCCTCCCTTACGAGGTCCTGGGCAATCTTGGCAAGAGCCCCCGTTAACGCAACTCGGCACTGAGCAGGCCCCCGGCATCCCGCTGTCGTGAACTCAAGAATTTCGAAAACGGCTTCATGATACCCCCGAGAGTGCGGCCCCTCGTGCCCCCTGATACGAACTAAGTTCGCGGGGTCATTTAGGCTCATACCCGCCTTGTCAAAAATTTCCTGAAAGCGCTGAGTCCATGGCCCCCCATTCGCGTCGGACACGGTGTTCTTGTCCGTGCAGATGTGATGAACCTTGCCGTCAGGGTCGCCTTGAATGCCTCCCCCAACTCCCCCGGTAGCACGGCCCTCCACACCAGCCCCGGGGCCCATGGCGACTGCGGCGACCGCGGTCGGCGCGAGCGCCACGTTCAGCACGCCGGCCGAAGAGATTGAGATCGACTGGATTCCTCCCGACAGAGCGCCGGCAAGCACGAAGCCCCCTTCAGCCTCAGCCCTTGCCGCTGCCTGAGCGAAGCCCGGCATTCTTGGCGCCTGTGCGGCCATCGCATTCTTCCCGCCAAGCGCTGACAGCGCGACGATCACCAGGACCCGGGCGCCGTTGTCCCCAAGGATCCTACCGAAGCGATGTCCCGCGCGTTCCAGCTCCGAGACGTTCGCTGCGTCCCTCGATTCATCCATGAGACGCAGGAACCCCCGCCCGAGATTCCACACCGGCCCTGTGCCGAGATACGCAATCAGCGATGCCGTCAGCGCAATCGCAAGGACCTTCGTAATCGGCTCAGGCGCGACGAGCATCACAAGCGCCGTCCCGATCATCGTCGTCACCATGGCCCTCAGGGCAGCCCCGTTCACCATGTCTCGGATGGCATCCTCAACACCTTCCCAGACCGTATCGAGCGCGAAGTAGAGCGCCATCATACGGCGTTCCATCGGCCCAAACGTAAGCCCACCCGCCAGCATCCCCATGCAGCCGTTGGGGTCGTCCTGCCGCTGGCAAATGCGCTCGTAGGCCGACGGGATGGCTTGCCCTTGAGCACCGTCGACGACTCCACCATTCGACGCGAGCAGGGAGCGACGGTCATCCCGTTCAACTTCCTTGAGCGTGACATCTAGTTTCATGTCGAGCACAAGCTGCGTGACCGCTTCCTTGAATGCATCCCGCCCTATCTCGACAGGGTTGGATTCAATGGGCGTGTAGCTGATTGTCTTGCCGTATCCCGTGTTGAGGTTGACGACCCGAGTCGTAGCGCATCCGGCCGTCAGCAGCATCAGCGCGGCTATTGCGAAAACTCTCATGTGGCCCCCAGGTTCAGCCGCCAGCATCAGCAGCGATCCGCCACATACCAGTCGGCTCTGACAACCTCAAAAGTCCATACGAATTCGTGGCTAACGGAGGCGCCAGCCGGAGTAGACACGGGGCATGTCCGCCCCGCTCGACAGCGGCGTGCGCCGGGGCGCGGAGGTGCGCTGCCCCGGGTGCACCCGCTTCATCCCGTCCGACGTCGCCTGTCCCCACTGCCTCTGTGGCGCCATCGCGCCGGAGCGCTACGGCGCCGCGCGGGCGCTGCTGAAGTCCGGGGTGGACCGCTTCGCCCTGGCGGCCCGCACCGCCGCGCTGGAGCCCGCCCAGGTAGAGGTCCTCACGGCGCGCTACGCGAGCCAGTGGGGCACGGCGCTGCGCCTCATCGAGGACGCGCGGCGCATCGAAGCGCGGCTGTTGCAGCGCGGGTTCGTGCGCGCCATGGAGGACACCTGGGCGGCGCTGCTGCCCATGGACGATGACTTCCTGGCCGCGCGGCTCGCGCCCTTCAGCCCGCTGCCCGACTCCCTGGAGTACCTGGCGAACAAGGCCCCGGACACGGACCTGCGACGGCTGGCGGCGCTCGCGTGGGTCCACGAAGGCACGGCGTCGAACGAGGCCCGCTACACGGTGCGCTCCCTGCTGCATGAAGACGGGCGCGTGGCGGTGGAGGCGATGCTGGCCCTGACGCGCTGGCACACCGTGTTCTCGCTCCGGCTGAACCCGGAGGAGCGCGAGCGGATCCGCGTGCTGGCCCTGGGCGTGCTGGACGTGCCCGAAGTGGGCTCGCGCGCGGCGGTGGCCTGGGCGCGCGTGACGGGGCAGGAGCCCACCGAAGCGGTGAAGGCCGCGCTGCACCGGGGCCTGTATGGCATTGACGCGGACGTGCGCTTCGAGTGCGCGCTGTGCCTGGAAGACGAGGTGGAGGTGGCGCAGGCGCTGGACTCACCCGACGAGCGCACCGTCACCTTCGTCCGGCGCACGCTGAGCGGTTGGGGCTCGCGCCGCCTCTTCGACCGGCTGAAGAAGGACGGAGACGCGCGCTTCGTGAAGGAGGTGCTGCGCGACCTTCCATCACCACCGCCCGAAGGCGCCCTGGAGGCGCTGCTCACCGTGTCCGTGCGGAGGCCCGGCGCGCTCGCGGATCAGCTCCTGCCCTTCGCGAAGCAGCGGCCCTTCCATGAATGGAAGCACGAGGATCAGCAGCGCTGGGCCCGCTGGGCACGCGCGGTGCTGCGCGACCTGCCCGCGGAGACCGCGCTGGACTTCTTCGCCTGGACTGCCACCCCCACCGAGGGCGTCGAGCCGTCCGAGGAGGAGACGGAGGCGATGTGGTGCTTCCTGGAAGAGACGGTGCACGCGCTCGAGCGGGCGACGGCGAAGGACCGCAGCGCGTGCTTCAAGGACTTCCAGTTCGTGCGCTTCCTCCACCACGCGGGCGTGGACGAACAGCGCCGGCTGAACGACTGGGCCCGTGACCCGGACAGCGCGGAGGCCCTGCTGGAAGCGCTGCTGGTGTTCCCCTCGCGGCGAGAGCAGGCGGGGTTCGGCGGCTCCGACTCCGGCCACTCGGCCCGGCTGCTGATGGCGGTCTGGGAGGGGCCGGCGCAGCATCTCCTGGTGGCGCCGCTGTCCCGCATGGTGCGCCAGTGGGGCCCGTACTCCGGCCGCGAGGTCCTGCTCGACGCCGTCTGGCAGCGCTTCCAATCCCATCCGTCCGAACGCGGCGCGCTGCTCACCGCCTTCGCACCCTGGCGCGACGCCCTGTGGGAGAAGCAACGCAATGCGGAGCCCGACGCGCTCGTGTGCTTCCAGACGTGGTGGCGCGTGGATCCGGAAGGGCTCTACCCGCAGGCGCAGCACCTGCTGGCGGACGCGCCATTGGACGTCCTGTCCCGGAGGCTGCGAGCCCTCTGGGACGCGGCGGAAGAGGCCGTGGGCACGCGCCCGCGCACCGCATCCCTCTCCGTGTCGAAGGGGGCCTGGGCGCTGCTCAACGCGGTGGAGTCCGGGGACCCGCGCTTCCTCTCGGAGCTGGAGCACTTCGAGTCGCGCCTGCCCTCCTTCGAGCAGCGCGTGCACGCCACGCCGTCTCCGCCGGAGGAGTCCAACATCCACCGCGACTTCCTGGACGACACGCACGACGCCTTGCGGATGATGCGAGAGCGCCGGGACCGGCTCCAGGCGGACGCGGAGCACGAGCGCCAACGCGAGCTCGAACGCCGCGTGGCCGAGTCCCGCCGCCGCGACCAGGAGCGCCAGGCCGAGGACGCCCGCCGCGCCGCCGAGGCGCTCCAGGCCGCCCAGGCCCTCGAGCGCGAGCAGCACGCCATCCGCGCCCGGGTGGAGGCCCTGCGCCTGCTGACGGACGTGCTGCCCCAGGTGCCCTCGCATCCCCTGGACCGCGAGGTGCTCTTCCCCGGCACCCCGTTGCCCAGGCTCCTGGACTACGCCCGCCTGCTCAAGGCGATGCAGGGGGGCGCGGACGTGCTCCAGCTCTTCCAGGCCCTGGGCCTGACGCCCGCCACGTGGGCCACGCAGGCGAATGCGTGGGGGCAGGCGATGGTGGGCCGGATGGAGCTGGGCCTGCGCTTCGCGGAGCTGCTGGGCGCGCGCTGGGAGTGAGCTACTGCGCGGTGGCGCCGCCGTCGAGGATGACCTCGGCGCCGGTCATCAGCTTGGACTCGTCCGACGCGAGGTAGAGCACCGCGTTCGCCACGTCGTCGGGCTCACCGAAGTGGCCCATGGGGATGCCCTTGAGCATGCGCGCGCGCGTCTTCTCCGCCTGGCCGCTGGCCTGGGACAGCGCCTCCACCATGGCGGTCTCCACGTAGCCCGGGTGCACGGAGTTGCACCGGATGCCGTAGCCCTTGGCCGCGCAGTGCAGCGCCACGGACTTGGACAGGAGGCGCACGCCGCCCTTGCTGGAGCTGTACGCGGGGAACTGGCCCACGCCGACGATGCCGGCGATGGAGGAGATGTTGATGATGGAGCCCTTCGCGCCGGACTGCTTCATCGCGCGGATGCCGTGCTTGCAGCCCAGGAAGACGCCGTCCAGGTTGACCGCGTGCACGAGCCGCCACTCGTCCAGGGTCATCTCCTCCACGTCCTTCACGATGCCCATGCCCGCGTTGTTCACGAGCACGTCCAGCCGCCCGAACTTCTCCAGGGTGCGCGCCATCGCGTTCTCCCACTGGGCCTCCTGGGTGACGTCCAGCGCGACGAACAGCCCGGCGTCTCCCAGCTCCTGTGCCACCGCGCGCGCCTCGGCCTCGCGCCGGTCCGTCACCACCACCTTCGCGCCCTCGCGCGCGAGCATCCGCGCGGACGCGGCGCCCAGGCCGCCCGCGCCGCCGGTCACCAGTGCCACCTTGCCTTCGACTCGCTTCATGGTCGTTGCTCCTTGAACCGTGGGGATGTGGGCCGCGCTGAGCTTCAGGCCGCGGGGTTGGGCGTGAGGATGATCTTCCCGTTGCGGCCCGGCTCCTGGGCGCGCGCGACGGCGTCCTGGATGCGCTCCAGTGGGAAGGTGCCGTCCACGGGCGCCTGCAGCGTGCCCACGGACATCAGCTCCGCGAGCCGCGCGAAGGTGGCGTTCTGCTCCTCGCGCGCGGCGTTGCGCATCCAGCGCACCAGCCAGAAGCCTCGCAGGGTGACGTCCTTGAAGATGGAGGCCGCGGCGGACAGCTTGGGGCCCTTGCCGCTCATCGCGCCGTAGTTCACGAGCACGCCGCCGGTGGCCAGGCAGTCCCCCAGCCGCCGCGACGAATCCCCACCCACCGCGTCGATGCCCAGCCGCACCTTCGCGCCGCCCGTCGCTTCGCGCACCTGCCGGGGCAGCTCGTCGGTGTCCAGCAGCACCACGTCCGCGCCCTGGGCCTTGAGCTCGTCCGCCAGCTCCTGCCGGCGCACCACGTTGACGTTCTTCACGCCCATCACCTGCGCCAGGGTGATGAGGTAGCGGCCCACGGCGGAGTTGGCCGCGTTCTGCACCACCCACTCCCCGGGCTGGAGCGTCACGAACTGACGCAGCATCAGGTACGCGGTGGGCGGGTTGACCATCAGCATGCTCGCCTGGAGCAGGTCCAACCCCGGCGGCACGGGCAACAGCTGCGCGGCGGGTGCGGTGAGGTGGGTGCGCCAGGTGCCCGCGCCCAGCGGCAGGAACACGAGGTCGCCCGGGGCCACGGCGTCGGAGCCGGAGACCTCCACCACGCGGCCCACGCCCTCGTTGCCCGGGGTGGCGGGCAGCTTGGGCAGCACGCCGTACTCCCCGGAGAGGGTGAGCAGGTCAGAGGGGTTGATGGGCGTGGCGAGCACCGCGAGGCGCGCCTCGCCGGGCTGGAGCGGCGCGGGGGATTCCTCCACCACCTGGGTGACGTCCGAGGGGGGACCGAAGGCCGAGAAGCGCACTGCTTTCATTGCATGCTCCCGCGTGAAGGCTTTCCTGAAGGCGGCGCCACCCTAACCGCCTTCGGCCCTGCTGCCGAGCGTGCAAAGCAGGCCCACTCGCGGTGCGCGGTTGATCCACCCCGGCCCTCCTGCTGGCCCTGATGACGGCCACGTCTGTCCACACGCGAACGCGAGCAGGAGGAGGCTTGCGACCGGCGACACTCAGCCCTCGCCAGGGCGGTGGGGGCTGCACAGCTTGAGGAATGGACGCCTCGGGC
>NZ_RAWB01000193.1 GCF_003612055.1 Corallococcus llansteffanensis | reverse complement strand
CCTCCGGGAGGATGAGGTGGCGGCGGTAGCGCTCCTTCTGCTCGGAGGAGAGGACCACCGGCTTCTCGACGGGGAAGGCCGCGTCGCTCCAGCGGTTGTAGCCGCCCGCGAGCGACGCCACGCGCGTGTAGCCCAGCTCCCGCAGCGTCCGCGCCGCGAGCGCGGACCGGGTGCCGCCCGCGCAGTAGAGGACGAGCTCCTCGTCGCGCTCCGCCTTCTCCTCGATGCGCAGCTCCAGGTAGCCCCGGGGGATGTGCACCGCGCCGGGGAGCCGGCCGCTGGCGTACTCGTCGTCTTCGCGCACGTCGATGAGCTTCACCTTCGCGCCCGTGTCGAGCAGGTGGCGCACGTGCTCATGGGAGACCTCGCGGATCTCCTTCTTCACTTCCGACAGCAGGTCTCGGAACGAGGGGGCCATGGTGGGTCGGTAGCCTTGCCGTGCCTTGCGCGCCTACTCCAGCCGCTCCAGCACCAGCGGCCGGGCCGCGGGCGCCCGGTCGCCAAACTGGTAGGCCGCGAGCAGCCGCGCCTTCACGTCCTGCACGGGGCCGGCGTCGTTGTAGTGCACCTGCACCACGGGCTCGCCCTGCTTCACCGGGTCGCCCACCTTCTTGAGCAGCGTGAAGCCCACCGCCGGATCAATCTTGCTGTCCACCCGCTGCCGCCCGGCACCGAGCGCCACCGCCGCCAGCCCCACGCCCTCCGTGTGGATGCCGGAGACGAAGCCGTCGCGCGGCGCCACCACGTCCGTCGTGGCCTTCGCGGTGGGCAAGAGCGAGTAGTCGTCGATGGAGCGCGGGTCGCCGCCCTGCGACTGGACGATCTCCTTGAGCTTCTTGAGCGCGCTGCCGTCCTCCACGGAGCGGCGCAGCTTCCCGCGCGCCTCCTCCACGGTGGCGGCCTTCTTGCCCAGCACGAGCATCTCCGCCGTCAGCGCGTAGGTGATCTCCGTGTAGTCGTCGGGGGCCTCGCCGCGGAGCATGTCCACCGCCTCGCGGACCTCCAGGGCGTTGCCCACCTGGCGGCCCAGGGGCTGATCCATGTCCGTGAGCAGGGCCACGACCTTGCGGTTCATCTCCGCGCCCAGGCCAATCATGGTCCGGGCGAGCACGCGCGCGTCGTCCGCCGTCTTCATGAAGGCGCCGCTGCCCACCTTCACGTCGAGCACCAGCGCGTCGATGCCCTCCGCCAGCTTCTTGCTCATGATGGACGACGCGATGAGCGGGATGCAGTCCACCGTCGCCGTGACGTCCCGCAGCGCGTAGAGCTTCTTGTCCGCGGGGGCCACCTGGGCCGTCTGGCCGATGAGGCAGCACCCCACCTCGCGCACGAGCCGGCGGTAGTCCGCGGTGGACAGGTCCACGCGGAAGCCGGGGATGGACTCCAGCTTGTCCAGGGTGCCGCCGGTGTGGCCCAGGCCGCGCCCGGAGATCATGGGCACGGGCACGCCGCAGGCCGCCGCCAGGGGCGCGAGGCTCAGGGACACCTTGTCGCCCACGCCGCCGGTGGAGTGCTTGTCCACCTTGATGGCCGGCGTGTCGGACAGGTCCAGGACCTCGCCGGAGTTCAGCATGGCGCGGGCCCAGGCCCCCAGCTCGCGCGCGTCCAGGCCCTTGAAGAAGATGGCCATGCACATCGCGGCCATCTGGTAGTCGGCCACGGTGCCGGCGGTGTACGCCTGGATGAACGCCTGGATGTCCGACGGGTCCAGCCTGCCGCCGTCGCGCTTGGCCTTGATGAGCTCGTAGGGTTGCACGAGGCAGGGCCATAGCAGGAAGTCCCCTCCCCATGCACCCTCAGGAAAGGGAAAGGCCGGGCTTCATCTGCTAGATAGCTGGGCCCATGATGCTCCGCCGATTCCACGTGCTCGCCCTGGCCGCGCTCCTGTGCGCCTGTTCCAAGAAGACGGAAGACGCCCCCAAGGCGCCCTCCCAGGCCTCCACCGCCACGAAGCCGCCCGAGGGCAAGCCGATGGTCATCGGGCTCGTCATCGACGTGGGCGGCCGGGGGGACCACTCGTTCAACGACGCCTCCCTGCGCGGCCTGGAGCTGTGGGCCGCCGGCAAGCGCTACGAGGGCGGCCGGTACGTGGACGCCCCCGTTGGCGAGGTGCGTCAGTCCATCTCCTCCGACCTGGCCGCGCTCGCACCGGAAGTGAAGCCGCTGCCGGTGCAGCCGCTGGTGCTCCAGAGCAAGGCGCAGGAGGACTACGCCCCCAACCTCCAGCTGCTCGTGGAGCAGGGCGCGAAGCTCACCATCGGCAACGGCTATCTCCTCGCCAACGCCGTGCGGGACGTGGCCACGGAGAACCCGGACGCGAAGTTCCTGCTCATCGACAGCCAGCTCATGGACGCGCAGGGCAAGCCCAAGTCGCTGCCCAACGTGCGCACGGTGCTCTTCAAGGAGCAGGAGGGCAGCTTCCTCGTGGGCGCGCTGGCGGGGCTCGTGACGAAGACGAACAAGGTGGGCTTCGTGGGTGGCATCGAGGTGCCGCTCATCAAGCGCTTCGAGGTGGGCTACCGCGCGGGCGTGCGCACCACGAACGCGAAGGCGGCGGACGCGCTGATGGGCGTGTACACGGGCAGCTTCAACAGCGTGTCGTCGGGCAAGGAAGTGGCCCAGGACCTCATCGCCAAGGGCGCGGACGTCATCTTCCACGCGGCGGGCACGGACGGGCTGGGCGTCATCCAGGCGGTGAAGGAAGCGCGCGCGGCGGGCAAGACGGTGTTCGCCATCGGCGTGGATTCGGATCAGTCGCACCTGGCGCCGGAGGCCATCCTCACGTCGATGGTGAAGCACAGCGACCTCGCCGTGTACCAGGCGGCGAAGGACCTGGTGGACGGCAAGCTGACGTCGGGCGAGCAGGTGCTGGGCCTGAAGGAGAACGGCGTGGGCATGGCCGACGTGCGCGTGGACTTCCCGGGCAAGGCGGAGGCGCTCCAGAAGGTGGAGACGCTGCGCCAGCAGATCCTCGCCGGGAAGCTCACGGTGCCGGGCACGACGGCGGAGCTGGGCTCCTTCCAGGTCGCCGCGCCCTGATCTCCCTCCAGCACATCGCCAAGCGCTTCGGGTCTTGCGTGTCCCTGGAGGACGCGTCGCTGGACATCGTCCCGGGCGAGCTGCTCGCGGTGGTGGGCGAGAACGGCGCGGGCAAGTCCAGCCTGATGAACGTGCTGTACGGGCTGTACCACCCGGACGCGGGCACGTTCCTGATGGACGGCAAGCCCGTGCGCCTCCGGAGTCCGCGCGACGCCATCGCGCGGGGCATCGGCATGGTGCACCAGCACTTCATGCTCGTGCCCACGCTGACGGTGGCGGAGAACGTGGTGCTGGGCCGCGAGCCCACCCGGCGCGGCCTGCTGGACCTGGACCGGGCCTGTGACGAGGTGGCCACCACGGCAAAGCGCTTCGGCTTCCAGTTGGATCCCCGGGCGCGCGTGGACACGCTCACGGTGGGTTCGCAGCAGAAGGTCGAAATCGTCAAGGCGCTGCACCGGGGCGCGCAGGTGCTCATCCTCGACGAGCCCACCGCGGTGCTCACGCCCCAGGAGTCGGACGAGCTGGCGCAGGTGATGCGGGGGCTCGTGGCGCAGGGACGCACGGTGGTGCTGATCAGCCACAAGTTGAAGGAAGTGCTGGGCGTGGCGGACCGCGTGGCGGTGATGCGCCGGGGCCGCACGGTGGCCGAGGTGCGCGCCGCTGAAACCACCGTCTCCGCCCTGGCCTCGCTGATGGTGGGCGAGGGTTCACGCGGCGCCGCGCTGACAGGCGTGCCCGCGCCGCCGGGTGCGGTTGTGTCCGATGCCAGGGACGCGCAGGCCGGCCTGGCTCCGCTCGATGCACAGGACGCGCGCGGGGGCACCGCCGCGTCCGCACCGGGCGTGTTCGATGCGCGGCGTGAGGCTGCGGCCACCGCCGCTTCCGGCCCGCTCGATGCGAAGAGCGAAGGTGCGGGCACTGTCGCGTCCGGTCCCCCCGTGCTCGACGCGAAGGACCTGCGCGCGAAGGGCGATAACAGCCGCCCCGCGCTCCAGGGCGTGAGCCTCACCGTGCGCGCGGGAGAGATCGTCGGCATCGCCGGGGTGGACGGCAACGGACAGCGCGAGCTGGCCGAGGTGCTCACGGGCCTGCGCGCCCTGGAGGGCGGCGGGGGAACGCTGCTGGGCGGACCGCTCGCGGGGCTCACCCCGGCGCTCGCGAAGGCGCGCGGCGTGGGCCACGTGCCCGAGGACCGGCTGGCGCGCGCGGTGGTGAAGGCGATGACGGTGGAGGAGAACGTGGCGCTGGGCCGGCACCGCCAGCCGCCCTTCGCACGCGGGCCCTGGGTGGACTTCAAGGGACGCCGCGAGCGCGCGACCCGGCTGCTGGCCACCTACGACGTGCGCCCGCCCGACCCGACCGTCGCGCTCCAGGCGCTGTCGGGCGGCAACCAGCAGAAGGTCGTCGTGGCGCGCGAGCTGGACGCGGATCCGAAGCTGCTCGTGGTGGTGCAGCCCACGCGCGGGCTGGACATCGGCGCGGTGGCCCAGGTGCACGCGCGGCTGCGCGAGGCGAAGGCCCGGGGCGCGGGGGTGGTGATGGTGTCGCTGGACCTGGAGGAGGTGCTGGCGCTGTCCGACCGCGTCTACGTCCTCTACGAAGGGCGCGTGACGGGGCACTTCCCGCGCAAGGACCTGGACGAGCGCGAACTGGGCCGTCGCATGCTGGGCGCGGAGTCCGACCATGGGTGAGCGGACGCGGCAGGTGCTGCCGTCGGTGCTCTCCGTGCTGCTGGCGCTCGCGGTGTGCTGGCTGACCATCGCCCTCACGCGCGACGCGGACACCGCCACCCGCGCCTACCTCCAGATGCTCTGGGGCGGCGTGGGCAACTGGCCCGCGTTCCTGGACGGCGGCAGCGCCACGGCGGTGCTCCGTCCCCTGGGCGAGGCCGCGATGAAGGCCGCGCTCCTCACCCTCACCGGCCTGTCCGTGGCGGTGGCCTTCAAGGTGGGCTTGTTCAACATCGGCGCGCAGGGACAGATGATCTGGGGCGCCCTGGCCGCCGCGCTCGTCGGCGCGCACGTGTCGCTGCCGGGCGTGCTGCACGTGCCCCTGGCCCTGCTCGCGGCGGCGCTCGCGGGCGCCGCGTGGTCGAGCATCGCCGGCGTGCTGAAGCTCAAGCGCGGCGTGCACGAGGTCATCTCCACCATCATGCTCAACTGGGTGGCGGTGAGCCTCGTGGACAACTGGCTCGTCATCGGCCCCCTGCGCGCCGTGGCCGAAGGGCACCAGTCGTCCATCACCGGCACCGCGGAGATCCTCGCCACCGCGCAGCTTCCCCGACTCCTGGGTGACAGCTCGCGCCTCAACCTGGGCTTCCCGCTGGCGCTGGTGGCGGCGCTGGGCGTCTGGGTGTGGCTGGGGCGCACGAGCGCGGGCTACGAGACGCGCGCGGTGGGACTCACCCCGGAGGCCGCGCGAGCCGCGGGCATCCCCACCCTTCAGCGCGCGGGAGGGGCCATGGCGCTCGCCGGAGCGCTGGCGGGGCTCGCGGGCGCGGTGCTGGTGCTGGGCACGGAGGGCCGCTACCCGGGCTCGCTGGGCGCGCCGTACGGCTTCGACGGCATCGCCATCGCGCTCATCGGCAACAACCAC
Organism: Corallococcus llansteffanensis; assembly: GCF_003612055.1. GTDB lineage: Bacteria > Myxococcota > Myxococcia > Myxococcales > Myxococcaceae > Corallococcus > Corallococcus llansteffanensis. The sequence continues at coordinate 10,163 of NZ_RAWB01000193.1, read as the reverse complement.
CCGCTGGGCGCGGCGGTGTCCGCGGCCGTCTTCGGCATCCTCCGCGCGGGCGGCACGCGCATGCAGCTCTTGGGCGTGCACAAGAGCTTCCCGGAGCTCATCCAGGGCTTCGCGCTGCTCTTCGTCGCGGGCCGGATGGTGTGGCTGGCCGTCCTGCGCAGGCGCCGCGAGCAGCCGGCGGCCGAGGTGCCCCGTGCTTGAGGTGCTCCACTCGCTCCTCTTCTCCACCCTGGACGCCGCGCCCGCCCTGGTGTTCGCCGCGCTGGGCGCCATGCTGTCCGAGCGCGCTGGCGTGGTGAGCGTGGGCGTGGAGGGCATGATGCGCACCGGCGCCTTCTGCGCGGCCGTGGCGGCGCTCGCGATGCCCACGCCCGTCGCCGTGCTGGTGGGCATGGGCGCGGGCGCGGCCATCGCGGCGGTGCACGGCTTCCTCAGCATCCGCTGGCGCTCGGATCAGGTCGTCTCCGGCATGGCCCTCAACCTGGTGGCCATGGCGGGCGGCACCTTCCTCCTGGAGTCCCTCTTCGGCCCCAACGGCACCCCGGCCATCACCCAGCTTCCCCGCTGGAACGTCCCGGGCCTGTCCGCCGTGCCGCTCCTGGGCGCGCTGTCCGGCCACGCGGCGCCCACGTACCTGGCGCTCACCCTGCCCTTCCTCTTCCACCTGCTGCTGTCGCGCACCCCCCTGGGTCTGCGGCTGCGCGCCGTGGGCGACAAGCCCCACGCCGTGGCCACGCTGGGCCTGTCCGTGTCCGCCCTCCGGTGGGGCGCGGTGCTGGGCGGCGGGCTGATGGCGGGCCTGGGCGGCGCCGTGCTGTCCACCGCCGTCCTGGACCGCTTCGAGCAGCACACCCCCGCGGGCCTGGGCTTCATGGCCCTGGCCGCCATGGTGTTCGGCCGGTGGACGCCCCTGGGCGCCTTCGCCGCCGCCCTCTTCTTCGCCTTCGGCAACGCCCTGCGGATTGGCCTCGCGTCGAGCGCGCCGTGGCTGCTCGACCTCGTCCCCCAGGGCTTCCTGCTCGCCCTCCCCTACCTGTTGACCCTCCTCGTCCTCGCCCTCCAGGGGCAGCGCGGCCATGCCCCCGCCGCCCTGGGCACCCCCTACGAGCAGGAGTCCCGGTAGGCCATTTTGAGAGGGGCCTGGGTATATTCACACCCGGGTCGAAAACGACTTTTGGTCAGGTCTGACTCATCAAATATGAAGTGCTGTTCAGATCCAGCGCGTTGGCCATCCCCCCCGAGGCCGCCAACCCCCCGCCGTTATTGGATCAGGTTTTTCCGATTTCCAGGGTGAGCAGATCTGGCTTTTGGCGGACGTTCGGCACGCCGCTGGCAAGAGAGTACGCGCATGTCGGATTGCGTACGGGTCAGCAAGCAGGCGCAGCAGGTGGCCCTGTCCGGGCCCGGGACGCATTCCCCCGTTTCCGGGACGACGCCTTCGGGCGCGGTCCGGAGCGGTTTCCAGGTCGGGGTGGCGTGAATGGAGACGACGGCAATGAGCGCGACGTCACACCACCGGCCGCGGGTGCTCGCGGTGGACATGGACGCGGGGGACGCGGAGCGGGTGCGCTCCATCCTGACGCCCGCGGGCTACGACGTGCTGCCCGCCCGCGGGGCGACGGCCGCGCTGGAAGCAGTGTCCCGACATGCCGCGGACCTGGTGCTCCTGGACGTGGAGCAGGCCCGCACGGTGGGCATCGCCGCGTACCGGCGGTTCCGCCAGGAGATGACCTCTCCGCAGCTTCCCATTCTCATGCTCACGCCTTCCGCGGACCGCCAGACGCGCCGCGAGGTGATGGAGGCAGGTGTGGACGACTTGCTGACGACCGAACCGCTGGACCCGCTGGAGCTGAAGGTGCGCGTCCACACCCTGCTGGAGCTCAAGGCGCACCGCGAGCACGGAGGCCTGCGCGAAGTGCTGCAGGACCCGCGCACGCGCTGGGTGCGCATGGAGCGCCTGGCCCGCGTGGGCACGCTCGCCGCGGACGTGGCGACGCAGATGGGCCAGCTGGGCGTGGGCCTGCAGCGGGCGCTGGAGCACGTGCGCTCGCGCGCGGCGGAGGGCCTGCCGCCGGACCCCAGTGAGCTGCTCAAGCTGGGCGTGGCCGGCGAACAGATGCGGCTGCACGGCCAGCACCTGCTGTCGCTGGGACCGTCCAGCCCCAAGGACATCCAGCGCTTCGACCTGCGGGAGCTGGTGCCGGAGGTGGTGTCCCGCCTGCGCGCGGACGGGCGGCTGGGCCGCGCGGACGTGCGCGTGGTGCTGCCGGAGGACCCCATCGCGGTGGTCTTCAACCGCCGTCAGCTGGAGCAGGTGGTGACGGAGCTGGTGTGCAACGCGGTGGACGCGGTGGAGGACGTGAAGGACCGTCCGCGCCTGGTGCACGTGGGCGTGGAGATGCCGGACCTGTTCGGTGACTTCGGTCCGCAGCTCTTCGTCAAGGACACCGGCATCGGCATCTTCGAGGATGAGCTGCAGGCCATCTTCTCGCCGTACTACACGACCAAGGCCCCGGAGAAGAGCGTGGGCCTGGGCCTCACGGTGGCGCGCACCCTGGTGGAGTGCATGGGCGGCAAGCTCACCGTGAAGAGCCGCGTCAACCTGGGCAGCACCTTCACGGTGGAGCTGCCCGAGCAGACGTCGTCCTGGTAGCGGACACGCCCGGGCGGGGAAGCTGTCGTCCCCGCCCGAGCCTGGCGAACTAGAAGCGGTAGGCCACGCCCGCCAGCGCTTCCATGGTGAAGGCGCTGTCGTCGAAGCGGGGGAAGATGGAAGGCCCCAGCCGCAGGTTGAAGTTCACGTTGAACTGGTTGGTGACGAAGTACTCCAGGCCGCCTCCGAAGAGGATGGGGATGACCGGCCCGATGCCTTCGCCGAAGTAGACGTTGAACGGGATGTCGATGCCGGCGTTGAGCGTCAGCGCGCTGCCGACGGGAATCCCCACCACGAACCCGATGGGCAGCGCCATGCCGAAGGCCGTGTTGTCGTCGAAGCGCCCCTGGTCGATGAAGTAGACGAAGGGGCCCGGCTGGAACGTGAGGGCGAAGGACACGTTGGACGTCTTGGCCAGCATGATGCGCAGCCACAGCTGGAGCTTGAGGCCCTCGTCCGTCGCGTCCACCAGGCCCTCGCGGCCCCAGTTGAAGGTGAACTTGCCGCCGACGTCGACCTTGTCCGAGCCGCCGTGCAGCAGGCCCAGCGTCAGGCCCGGGTAGCCAATCTGCCCGGTGAACACGTTGCGGCCCGCTCCCACCGAATCCGCGGCCAGGACGGACCAGCCCTGGCCCGCGAGCGCGGTACCGGGAGCGGCCAGGAGCACGGCGAGGAGGAAACCAGGAATGAAGCGCTTCACGCGGTTCCTTTCTGCGAAGGGCCGCGACGGATGGACGCGCGGCCCGGGGTTGAAGGGTGATTCAGGACTCAGGAGTAGAAAGAGCCCCCCAGCGGGCTCCCAGGCCGGCGCTCAGGCCGGCTGCCCGCGCTCGCGCGCCAGGGCGAGGAAGGCGTCGATGAGGGTGGCCAGCCGGGCCTCGGCGCGCTGGCGGGCCTGGGGGAGCGGCTCGCCGGGGGCGGGCGTCTCCTTGTGCTCGAAGTAGTATTTGATCTTCGGCTCGGTGCCGGAGGGGCGCAGGGTGACGCGGCCGCCGCCCTCCAGCGCGAAGGCGACGACGTTGGACGGCGGCAGGCCGCCCTCGCCCCGCTGGTAGTCGCGCACGGCGCTCACGCGGGTGTCGCCGATGCGCTCCGGGGGTGAGGCGCGGAAGGCCTCCATGATGGCGCGGATGGTCTGCGCTCCGGCGGCGCCGGGCAGCGTGACGTTGCGCTGGGCGCCCACGTGCAGGCCGAAGCGGCGCTGGATCTCCTCCAGGTAGCCCAGCACGGTGGTGCCGCGCGCCTCGCACCACGCGGCCAGGTCCGCGACCACCAGCGCCGCGCCCACGCCGTCCTTGTCGCGCGTGGCGGTGCCCACGGTGTAGCCGAGCGCCTCCTCGTAGCCGAAGACGAACTGCGTGCCTTCCTTCTGCGTGCGCTCCAGCGCGCGGTTGGCGATCCACTTGAAGCCCGTGAGGACCTCGTCGTACGCGGCGTCCAGCCCGCGCGCGATCTCCCCCAGCTGCGTGGAGGACACGATGGTGGTGACGACGTGCGGGCGCGAGCGCTTGGTGCCCTGCGTGAGCACGTAGTGGCCCAGGATGACGCCCACCTCGTTGCCGGTGAGCAGGCGCAGCTTCCCGGACGCGTCGCGCGCCATCACCGCCAGCCGGTCCGCGTCCGGATCATTGGCGAGCACCAGGTCCGCCTTCACGCGCTCGGCGGTGGCGAGCGACAGGTCCATGGCGCCCGGCTCCTCCGGGTTGGGGAAGCGCACGGTGGGGAAGCGGCCGTCGGGCTGCTGCTGCTCGGCCACCGGCGTCACGCGCGGGAAGCCCGCCTCCTTCAGCGCGAGCACGGCCCACGCGCCGCCCACGCCGTGCATGGCGGTGTAGACGATGGACAGCGTGTCGCTGCCCTTGCGGTGCAGGCGCAGGTCCAGGATGGCGCGCAGGTACGCGTTGCCCACGTCCTCCGGCAAGTCGCGCCACAGCCCCTTCGCGCGCCCTTGCGCGGGCGTGAGGAGCGGCACCTGGTTGGCGGGCTCCACCTTCGCGATGGCGTCCGCGATGCCCACGTCCTGCGGGGGGACAATCTGGGCGCCGTTGCCCCAGTAGACCTTGTAGCCGTTGTACTCGGGCGGGTTGTGGCTGGCGGTCACCATCACCGCGGCGGCGGCGTTCAGGTGCAGCACGGCGAACGCGGTGACGGGCGTGGGCACCGGCTCCGGGAAGACGTGCGCGGGGATGCCCTCCGCGATGAACACCGCGGCGGTGTCCTCCGCCAGCTCCTTGCTCAACCGCCGCGCGTCACGGCCCACCACCACGCCGCGCGAGGTGACGTCCGGCACGGTGGCCTTGAGGTAGCGCGCGAGGCCCGCGGTGGTGCGCCGCACGACGGCGCGGTTCATCCGGTTGGGGCCGGCGCCCAGCACGCCGCGCAGGCCCGCGGTGCCGAACTCCAGGTCCTGGGCGAAGCGATCCGCCAGGTCCGCCCAGTTGGAGGTCGCGAGCACCTGGGCCAGCTCCGCCTGGGTCTCCGGATCCGGATCCGCCTTGCGCCACGCTTCCGCCCGCTCCCTGAGTCCGGTGGTGTCCATTGCGTGTCGCCTCGTTTCAGGTGTCGTAGTCGGTGAGGTGCTTGCGGCGGACGGGGCCCTTGGGCCCGTCCTTGTTGCCCTGGCACGCGACGCAGAACTCCGCGTAGGGCATGGCCTTGAGGCGGCCCAGGGGGATCTCGTCGCCGCACTCCTCGCATTCGCCGAAGGAGTCCGGCTCCTCGCGCAGCTTGCCCAGGGCCTTCACCACGCGCGCCAGCGTGCCGTCGGTGTTGCGGTTCCGGCTGGAGGCGATGGTCTGCATCATCTCGTTGAGGGGCTGCTCGTCCTCGTCGCCGCCCACGCGCGCCTCGTCGGTGCGGTTGGGCTCGATGCGCAGGGGCGTCTTCCCGGTCAGCTCCGCGTGGAGCGCCAGCAACTGCTGCAGGAAGTCCTCTCGCTGCTTCGGTGTCACGGTGGGGCCCTCGCGCCTTCTGGCTAGTACTGCGCGGTGGAGATCTGGCCGGTGACGATGGCCACGGACGCGGACGCGCCCAGCCGGTTGGCACCCGCGCGCAAGAGCTTCACGGCGTCCTCGGCCGAGCGCACGCCGCCGGAGGCCTTCACCCCGACCTCGTCGCCCACCACCGAGCGCATCAATTCGATGTCCTTCACCGTGGCGCCGCCGGGCCCGAAGCCCGTGGACGTCTTCACGAACGCGGCGCCCGCGGCCTTGGACAGCGCGCACGCGACCACCTTCTCCTCGTCGGTGAGGTGGCCCGTCTCCAGGATGACCTTCACCGGCAGCGGGTGGCTGGCCTCCACCACCGCGGTGATGTCCTGGTGCACGCGCTGGTAGTCGTGGGCCTTGAGCGCGCCCAGGTTGATCACCATGTCGATTTCGCGGGCCCCGGCGCGGATGGCCTCGCGCGCCTCGAAGGCCTTGGCGGCGGACAGCATGGCGCCCAGCGGGAAGCCCACCACGGCGATGGGCACCGTGGACGACCCGGCCAGCACCCGCGCGGCGGTGGCCACGTGGCAGCTGTTCACGCACACCGTGGCGAAGCCGTACTGGCGGGCCTCCTCGGCCACGCGCACCACGTCCTCGGCGCGCGCTTCCGGCTTGAGCAGCGTGTGGTCGATGTACGGCGCGAGCTCCGCCGCCTTCAGGACGGACGCGGGGTCGACGCGCGCGGTGGCGACCTTCCCCCCGGCCGGGCGCGGGGGCTCCGGGTTCAGCGCGGCGGCGGGCGCGGGCGCAACGGCTTCCTGCTCCGCCTTCCAGGCGTGCAGGCGGCGACGGGCCTGGTCGACCAGCTCTTCCAGCACGGGGATGAAGGGTTCGGCGTCGGACGACATGCGGGCCCCTTAGCGCAGTTCCAGGGCCCCGGGGAAGCGCTCGCGGGTGCGCAAGGACGTCCGGCGGACGTACGGGGTGCCGCGAATGGGAGTGGGGCAGTAGAGTTCTCTTCGTGATGGTTTTCGCGCGGCTGCTCGGTGTCCTCCTCCTCCTGCTCACGGCGGTGCCGAGCCATGCGGCCCTCCCCTCCCCCGCGCCCGGGAAGCTCACGGTCTACTTCCTCGACGTGGGCCAGGGGGACGCGACGCTCATCGTCTCGCCCACGGGCAAGACGGTGCTCATCGACGGGGGGCCCCCGGAGGCCGGGAAGCGGCTGGCGGCGCGGCTGCGCGAATTGGTGAAGCAGCCCCTGGACCTGGTCATCCTCACCCACCCGCACCTGGACCACCTGGGAGGTCTGCCCGCGGCCCTGAAGGCAGTGGGCGCGAAGCGGTTCATGGACCCCGGCTTCGACCACCCGAGCGAGGCGTACCGCGACCTGCTGGACTTCGTGGGTCGCGAGGTCGGCCAGGTGATGAACCCGGAGCCCAACCCCAACGCGCCCCAGACGCTGCTCACCATCGGACTGGGCGAGGGCGTGGCGCTCACCGTGCTCTGGCCGCGCGTACCCCAGGAGCCCTTCCTCGAGGACACACGCTCGGACCCGAACGCGAACTCCATCGTCACCAAGCTGACCTACGGCAAGACGGCCTTCCTCTTCACCGGCGACGCGGAGCCGCCCACGGAGGAGGTGCTGGTGCAGAAGCCCCTGGACCTCACAGCCACCGTGCTGAAGGTGGCGCACCATGGTGGCAAGCACTCCTCCACCAGGGCCTTCCTGGAGCGCGTGAAGCCGTCGGTGGCGGTCATCTCCTGCGGCGTGGGCAACGACTACGGCCACCCGACCCCGGAGGCCCTGGGCCGCCTGCGCGACGTGGGTGCACGCACCTTCCGCACCGACCAGGACGGCGAGGTGATGGCGGTGAGCGACGGCACCACCGTCACCCTGCGCACGACCCGGGCCGAGGCGTCGCCCACGGTCGTGACCGGCACCCAGAAGGCGGGAAGCCCCGTGGCGCTCGGCCCCATCGAGCCCACGCCGCAGCGCCAGGGCGACCGCGCGGTGGAGAAGGAGCCGGACCCGGGCGCCCCCCGGACGAAGCCGTCGAAAGAGCCGAGTCGTGAGCCGGCGCCGACGTCGCCTTCGAGCCCGAGCGAGCCCGGGGACACGGGGCAGCGCTTCGAGTCGCTGAAGGGCAGCAAGGTGTTCCACCGCGAGGACTGCCCGACCTTGAAGCGCTCGAAGAACGAGCGCACCGTCTATTCCCGCCGCGCTGATGCCCTGCGCGAGCGCCGCCCCGCCGAGGATTGTCACCCATGAGTCCCCGCATCGCCCTCGGAGTGGGGATGCTGCTCGCCTCCCTGGCGTGTCAGCAGCAGCCCGCGCCCCAGCCGCCACCGAAGAGCGCGGCCCCGGAGAAGTCGCGCTACTTCGGTGGCGCGCCGGACGGGAAGCTCCACGTGTACTTCTTCAACGTGGGCGGGGGTGAGTCCGCGCTCATCGTCTCGCCGCGCGGCAACACGGTGCTGGTGGATTCGGGGCCCGCGTCGGCCCAGTCGCACCTGGTGAACCGGCTGCCGGAGCTGCTGCGCCGGGAGTTGGATCTCGTCGTCCTCACGCATCCGGATCCGAAGCACCACGGTGCGCTGGACGCGGTGCTCAAGCGCGTGGGCGCGCGCCGGCTGATGGAGCCGCAGCTCCCCGACACCTCGTCCGCCTACGACGCGCTCCTGACGGCGGTGGGGTCGCGCGGGGTGCAGGTGTTCTCGCCCGCGCCTTCGTCGACCGCGCCCCAGGAGCCGGTCCGCCTGACGCTGGAAGAGGGCGTGAACCTCACGGTGCTCTGGCCTCGCGCCCCCGCCGAGCCGCTCCTGACGGGTGCGCCGGACGGAGCGGGCGCGAACGCGGCGAACTCCATCGTGCTGCGCCTCACGTACGGGGACACGTCGGTGCTGTTCGCGGGCGCGGCGCGCGCGGAGACGGAAGCGCACCTGCTGGAGCTCGGGAGGTGGGTGCCCGGCACGCTGCTGAAGGTCGCAGCGCCCGGAGTGGAAGGGGCCAATTCGCAGGCGTTCCTGGAAGCGGTGCGCCCGCAGGCCGCCGTGCTCAGCGGGGACGACAGCCTGGGCCACGACGCGAAGGTCCGGGACGTCCTCGCGCGGCTGCGTTCGGTGGGCGCGAGCACGTTCCGCACGGACGTGAATGGCGAGGTGCACGCGGTGAGCGACGGCAAGCGGTTCGAGCTCACCCTGCAGCGCCCGTCACCGGGTGAGCCCTCCTCCGCGCGGCACGTCTTCCCGGGCGAGGATCCGCGTCCACCGCTGGTGCGGACGGTGAAGCCCTCGCCGCCCATCGCGAAGAAGCCTCCGCCCGAAGTGGCGCCCGTCGCGCGGACGGAGCCGACGCGCGCCATCGAGGCCCCCCGCGACACCTCCGCCCGGGTCAGCAAGGTGATGGAAGTGGACGACCTGCCCACGGCGCGCCAGGGCAGCCGCACGGAAGAGACGGTGCGCACGCCACGCGCGACCGCCGGAGTGTCCATGGGAAGCGGCTACGTGGCGAGCCGTCACAAGCGGATCTTCCACCGGCCCACCTGTCCGAGCGCGCGGAGGATCCACGAGGAGAACCTCCTCACCTTCAAGACCCGCGAGGAGGCGTTGAAGTCGGACCGCCAGCCCGCGGTCGACTGCCATCCCTGAGGGAGGGGAACACACACCATGCCCAAGGCCACGGTGGACCGCATCGAAGACGACGTTGCCGTGCTGGTGGTGGACGGCCGACAGGTGAACCGCGCCCTGAGCACCCTGCCGCCCGGAGTGCGCGAGGGCGACGTCGTGGACCTGGATGCGGGGACGGTGGACGCCCAGACCACCGACGCCCTGCGCGCCGAGGTCCGCGCCACACGCACGCGGGCGAAGCGCGGCAAGAAGCCGCCGCCCACGGGGAACTTCGACCTGTAGGAAGAAGGCGTGCCGGAAGGCGGCGCCTCGTCCGGGACAGCCCGTCCGACGTGCCGGGTCCCCCCGACGGAACAGGAGGCCCCGGGCGAGGGCCTGCTCCCCGCGCGGCGCGGAGCAGGCCCACCTGCCAGGTCGGCTACGGCGTGGTGCCCTCTGCCGGGGCCGCCGCTTCGCCGCCCTGCGGAGGGGCGACGGGCGTGGTGCCTTCCTGGGCCGGAGGCGGCGCCACGGGTGCGGTGCCTTCCCGCGCCGGAGCGGCCTGACGCGGCAGCGGCGTGGGGGCCGGAACCGGAGCCATGGGGGCCGGCGACTTGCCCGTCACCTTGCCGACCAGGTCCGCCACCGCGGGCGGCAGCATGTTCAACGCCGAGAGCGCGAACAGCGCCACCACCGGCAGGACGATGAGCAGCACCAGCACCAGCAGCACCATCTTCACCGGGCTGCGGCGGGGGGCCACGACGGGCCGCTTGCGGGCGGCCTTCGAGTCCTCCACCGCCTGCTGCGCGTCCTCGTCGTCGCGGTCATCATCCCGCGTCTCGTCCTGGCGGGCCTCTTCGTCGTCCTCCGCCTCACCCCGGTTGCCGGGCAGGTCCAGGTCGGAGAACAGCTCGTTGAGGGGTGCGCCACCGGAGGCAGGCGTCGTCTCCGCCTGCCCACGGCGGGCGGGGGCGACG
>NZ_RAWB01000192.1 GCF_003612055.1 Corallococcus llansteffanensis | reverse complement strand
CCCCCACGCCCAGCGCGAACACCGTCTGCGTGACGGCCGGTCCCACCGTGACGAGCTTCGGCGCGGCCTTCGGTTCAGCCTTCTTTGGCTCGGGCGCCGCCGCGTGCGCGGCCAGGGCGAGCAGGGCCGCGAACAGCCCCCACTGCGAAGCCGTGCGCTTCATGACGCCACCTCCACCGCGGGCAGCGCCCGGCCAAGCTCCTCCATCAACGCCCGCCACGCCGGCGACTCCAGCTCCCCCGGCTTCCGCTTGCCGAACAGCAGCCCGATGTTCTCCCCCGCCCGGTCGAACAGCTCCAGCGAGGTGACGGTGCCGTCGCGCGTGGGCTTGCGCACCACCCAGGCGGAGTGGACGTGATCCGCGCGCACGTGGAGGTTGAAGCCTGGGTCCAACACGTTCATCCACGGCCCCATGGGCCGCACCGTGCGCACCGGACCGGTGTGGATTTGAATCGCTCCGGCGTTGCCCACGAAGATCATGATGGGCAGCGCCGACGACGCGGCGCGCTCCAGCGTCCAGCCCAGCGCGTCCGGCGCCACCGGCAGCGCGAAGTCCGGGCCTGCGAGCCGCAGCGCCTGCGTGCGCGCCACCTTGAAGCGCTTGAGCAGCGCGAAGAACTCGTGCGTGTCCTGGAGCGCGCGCCAGCCGTCCACCAGACCCGCCGCGTCGATCTCCGAATCCGGCAGGGGCACGGAGGGCGCGGCCACCGGCACCACGTTCAACACGGGGGGCGGGTCCGCATACGTCAGCGCCTTCACCAGCGCCTCGTAGGCGGCGACGTCGGCGTCGGGCTGGAGGTAGATCTTGTGCACGGCGGTGCCCGCGGCATCGAACACCTGGAGGCTGCGGCGCACCTCGCCGGAGATGTCCTCACGCAGCGCGAACACGAAGCACCAGCGCGACAGGAACAGCCGCAGGTCGATGTCCTCGTCCAGCACCAGCGCCATCGCGCCGTGCACCTCCACCTTGCGGTAGATGCCCTTCTTCTCGTGCACCGCGGACGCGTTGCGCGTCAGGGCCATCACCCGTCCCAAAGACTCCAGCCGGGGCAGGAGCACGTCGAAGCTCGGCTCCAGCCGGACCACCTCTCCGGCCAGTCCGGTGACGAGCAGCTCCGCCTCGCTCACCCCCAGCGCTTCCGCCGCGTCGCGGATGCGCAGGCGCGGCTGGGCTTCCCGCAGGGCCTGCCAGCGCTCGCGCAGCGCGGCGGTCGTGCTTCCGGATGCCTCCACCGGGGTCGTCATCACGGCTGCCCCCCGGCCGGAGCAGAGACCTTCGCCCACCGCAGCTTCACGTTCGCGGGCGTCCCGGCGGCGTCGTAGTACGACAGCAGCTCCACCTTGAAGTACGCCCCCTGGTCGGAGCGGACGACGTAGAGCTGCGTGCGCGGCGTGAGCGTGTGGAACTTCAGGTCGTAGACGTACCAGCCGCCCGCCGCGTTGAAGACCGTGTCTGGCGTGGTGTCCACGTCGTCGCCGTCCGCGGCATCCGTGGCCCAGCCCGTCGCTGGCGCCTGGGTGAGCTGTTCGAAGGACGTCTCCGCGAGCACGGCCACCTGCACGCCGCCCGTCCCGCTGGCGCCCCCGCGCGACTTCACCACGAAGCGCTGGAAGGCCAGGTCCCAGGTCGCGTCCTCGGTCGCGCTCGCCTCCTTGCCCGAATCCATGTCCAGGCCCACCCACAGCGTCGGCTCCGTGGCGTTGACGACGGAGGTGAAGGACCCGTCGCCGTGGTCCTCATGCTTCAGGTTGGCGCTGTCCTCCGGATGGACGATGGGGTCCTCCTCCTCCTCGGGGCCCGGCTGGGGCTGGAGGTCGTCACCACAGGCGGAGCTCAGGCCCGCGACGAGCAGCGCCGCGCAGGCGCGGCCTGGGAAACCGGGGCGGAACGGGAGGCGGAACATGCGGACTCCTTCGGCAATGACAGACGGGTGGAGGGGAAGCTCAGAACCGGGTGGACACACCGGCCTGGAGCGTGCGGGGTGGAATGGGCAGGTCGTTGGGATTGCCCGTGTCGGTGAGGTTGCTGCCCACGACGAAAAGCTGGACCCCGCCCGCTGGCATGAGCCAGGCGATGCGGGCATCCAGGGAGACGGTGCGGCTGGCACGGTAGGGATCCGCCTCACCGTCTCCGTTGGTATCCGGGTAGAAGGGCCGCTCGCCCGTGAGCACGCCGCGCACCAGGGCCTCCAGGCCCCACGCGCGGTGACGCCAGGTGGCCTGCGCGGTGAACCGGTGGCGCGCCTGGCCTTCCAGCGCGCGCTCCAGGTCCTGATCCGTGCCATCGGTGAGCGTGTAGCCCAGCTCCACCTGGACGCGGCCGGGCAGCGACTGGCGCACGCCCAGCTCGCCGCCGCGCACGCGCGCCCGGGCGATGTTGACGTAGGAGTAGCGCAGCGCTTCGCCTTCGGACTGGAGCGACGCGGAAATCATGTCGCGCAGCGAGTGCTGGAACACGCCCGCCCACACCAGGGCGTCGCGCAGGGGCCGCACCTCCAGGTTGAAGCTGAAGCTGCGGGAGCGCTCCGGCTTCAGGTCCGGGTTGCCGCGCACGGTGTAGCCCACCGCGGGGTTCTCGAAGTCGATGAGCAGGTCCTGGAAGGACGGCGCGCGGTAGCCCCACCCGTAGCCGCCGCGCAGCGTGAGCCACGACAGGGGCTCCACCTTCAGGGCCACCCGGGGCGTCACCGCGAACCCGAACTGCGAATCCAGATCCACCCGTCCGCCCCGCATCGCCACCAGCCCCAGTGACTCCACCAGCGTCCAGCTGTCCTGCGCGTAGAGGGACCCGCGCCCGCGCCGTCCCCGCCCGCCGTCCAGCCGGTCCGAGCGCAGCCACTCGCCCAGGTACTCCGTGCCCACCACCAGCGCGTGTCCCCCGCCGGGCCGCGCGTCCACCTGCGCGCCCACGCGGGCCTGCTGGTCGCGCGTGTCCTCCACCGAGTCCAGCGCGGAGGCGTTGCGCTGGTCGCGCAGGTAGCGGCGCTCGTAGTGCCCGTAGGACACGTCCGTGCGCAACGTCACCTTCTCCCCCAGCCGCCAGGACGGCGACAGCCGCGAGGCGAAGGTGTTGTCGCGGGTCGCCCGGTCGAACACCGCGCTGCCCGCGCCCAGGTCCACGCCGCGCTGGACGCGGTGGGAGAAGGACGCCGTGCCCTCCAGCGTCAGCATCTCCGAGCCGCGCCAGTCGCCGCGCGCGGACAGGTCGTAGCCCTCCAGGCTGCTGCCCGTGGTGCCGACGTCCGTCGGGCCCAGGTCATACGCGGAGCGGCGCTGGAGTCCGGCGCTCAGGCGCAGGCCCCACGCGTCGCGGCGCGTCTCCCCCGTCGCATCCAGGTCCAGGCGTCCGAGCGTGCCGTAGGCGGCCCTCAGGTCCGCGCCCAGCGTGCGCTGCGCCCTGCGGGTGATGAAGTTCACCACGCCCGCCACCGCGTCGCTGCCGTACATCACCGACGACGGGCCCTTCACGATTTCAACCTGCTCGATGTCCTCCAATGACAGGCGCGACAGGTCCACGTCGCCGTCCACCTTGCCGGTGACGCGCTCGCCGTCCACCAGCACCAGCACGTACTCCGGCGCCAGTCCCTGCATCGACAGCGTGGCGCCAGAGAAGCCCTGCTGCACCACCAGGCCCGGACGCGTGGCGAGCAGCTCCGAGGCGTCCCGGGCCCCGCTCGCGACGATCTCCGCGCGGGTGATGACCTCCGTCGCCACCGGCGTCTCCCGGAGGCGCTCCTGGCTGCGCGAGCCCGTCACCACCGTCTGGAGCGCGGGCGCTTCCTCCGCCACGCCTCCATCCACGGACGGCACGCCCTGTGCCCGGGCCACGCCGGACAGGCCCATGCAAAGCAGTGCGTAAAGCCAGGCACGCCCGGACATCCAACGTCCTCCCGGCACGACAGCCGGGGGGCCTCCCGCGAACGGGAAGCCTGTCGGGCGCTGGGCTCAGGGGCCTCGGGCCTCAGGAAATGCACCGCCACCACCCCGGCCCCTCACGGGAAGCCGGACACGCCAGGGCCCTCTTCAGCCGCCTCCACCCCGGGGCGCCGCCGTGCCCCCGCGGGCGTCCCGGGAGGGCGCGGAGCCCTCCAGCGGAACCACCTGCGTCCGGTGACACCGGCGGCACTTCAGCTCCACGCCGCCCGGCACCAGCCGCGCCAGCAGGCTGCCGCACATGCAGCGCAGCTCCCCGGCACTTCCCTGTGGCCCGCATCCCTCGTGCATCGCGGCTCCCTGCGTTTGATGGGGCCGGACGATATTGATACTGACTATCAAAGTCAAAAGACTTCGAATGAACACTTCCTCGAAGGGCTCGCTACTGTGGGGCGGTGCTCTCCCTCCGAGGTACCGCGCTGGCCATGGTGTTCGGCACCTCGCTGGGGGTGGCCGTGGGCCTGGGCGGCTACACCTTCGTCTACGCGAAGGGGTCCAGCTACCTGCGGGACGACCCGGCCGCCTGCGCCAACTGCCACATCATGACGGAGCAGTACGACGGCTGGCGCAAGTCGAGCCACCACGCCGTGGCCACCTGCAACGACTGCCACACGCCCCCCGGCACGCTGGCGAAGTACGCCACCAAGGCGAGCAATGGCTTCTGGCACTCGTTCTACTTCACGATGGGGACCTTCCCGGACCCCATCCGCCTACGCCCGCGCAACCGCGAGGTGACCGAGAGCGCGTGCCGCAAGTGCCACGGCACCATCGTCGAGGCCATCGAGGCGCCCGCGGGGGTGGACGGGACGCAGTGCCTCACCTGTCACAACTCCGTGGGGCACCCGGAAGGCTCCGGCAACCCCACGCTCGTTCCGCCCCACTTCACGCAGAAGGAGCAGTCACCATGACCGAGCCCGGCAAGCCCCGGCGCCTCGTGGGTACGAGGGTGGTCGTCCTCATCGCCGTGTTGTCCGCGGTGGCGACCGCCAGCATCACGGCGCTCCTGGTCAACATCATGGAGCGCAAGCAGGAGGCGCGAAACCCCTTCTACCGGGTGGTGGAGCTGGACGACACCATCACGGACCCCGCCGTGTGGGGGAAGAACTTCCCCCTGCAATACGACGACTACCGGCGCACGGTGGATCAGCAGCGCACCCGCTACGGCGGCAGCGAGGCGGTGGCGCGCACGCCCACCCAGGCGGATCCGCGCTCGGTGGTGGCGCAGTCGCGGCTGGAGGAGGACCCGCGCCTCAAGGTCATGTGGGCCGGCTATGCCTTCGCCACCGACTTCCGCGAGGAGCGCGGCCACGCGCACATGCTGGAGGACCAGACCTTCACCGAACGCCAGCACGTCACCGCGCAGCCGGGCACCTGCATCCACTGCCATGGCAGCGTGTACGTGCCCTACAAGAAGCTGGGCGACGGCGACCTCATCAAGGGCTTTGAAAAGATGAACGCGATGCCCTTCGCGGAGGCGCGCAAGCTCGTAGAGCACCCCGTCTCCTGCATCGACTGCCATGACCCCGCCAACATGCAGCTGCGCGTGACGCGGCCCGGCTTCATCGAGGGCATCGCGGCGCTCAAGGCGAGCCAGGGCGTGCCGGGCTTCCGCGTGAACCAGGACGCCACCCGCCAGGAGCTGCGCACGTACGTGTGTGGGCAGTGCCACGTCGAGTACTACTTCAAGGGCAAGGAGAAGCGCCTCACGTACCCCTGGGCCAAGGGCATCAACATCGACCAGATCATGGCCTACTACGACGAGGACGGGCACACCGACTGGACGCACCAGCTCTCCGGCGCCAGGGTCCTCAAGGCCCAGCACCCCGAGTTCGAGCTGTACAACCAGGGCATCCACGCGCGCAGCGGCGTGGCGTGCGCGGACTGCCACATGCCCTACAAGCGCGAGGGGGCCATGAAGGTGAGCGACCACCACGTGCGCAGCCCGCTGCTCAACATCAACCGCGCCTGCCAGACGTGCCACAAGTGGAGTGAGGCGGAGCTGCTCGACCGCGCGCAGACCATCCAGACGCGCACCTTCCAGACGCGCAACATCGCCATGGATGCCCTGGTGGACCTCATCCACGACATCGAGGCGGCCCAGAAGGCCGGGCTGTCCGAGGACGCGCTCGCCAAGGCGCGAGGCCTGCAACGGCGCGCCCAGTTCTACCTGGACTTCGTGGAGGCGGAGAACTCCATGGGCTTCCACGCGGACCAGGAGGCGGTGCGCATCCTGAGCAACTCCATCAACTTCGCGCGCCTGGGCCAGAACGCGCTGCACCCTCGCGATGCGTCCACCGCTCCCGGCGAGCGGCCCGCGGGAGCGCCGGGGACGCCGCAGGGCTCGCACTGACGGGGAGCGTCGCGGCTCCTCGCGCTCCCTTCAACTGCGTGGGGGCGCGGATGGACGCGGGCGCCTTCGGACCCGAAGCCCCTGGCCGAGCAGCAGCGCGATGAGCGCGCCGGACAGGGAGCCCCCCGCCGCCTGACAACCGCCCTCCGCGACCGACGGGCCTGGCGGTTCGGGCTCTTCGGGATGGCCCGCATCCGGGTCACCGGTCCCCGCGTCCGTGGGGCCTGCGTCCGGGGTCGTCCCGGCGTCCGTGCCAGCATCGGCCGGAGGAGACGACACCGGGGCACAGGTAGCGTCCTGGCCGGTGGCCGCGATGCACAGCCGGCCATAGCGCCCCAGGCCCTGCGGCCTGCCGTCCACGACGGCGACCACGACGTGTGTCGCATCGTGCGCGGGCACCTGGGCCCGAAGTCCTTCGGGCCCCGCCGCCTCGACGACGCGCAGCACCGCTTCGTCGGTGACGGCCGCCACAAGCAGGGACAGCCCAGCGGGGTCGGTGCCGGGTTCGGGTTCGAACGTGGCCGAGACGAAGGACGCGCCCCCCGCGACCTCGAAGATCCGCGACGACGCCGCGGCGACCCGCAGGGAGGCGAGCGAAGCAGGCAACGCAGTGGCGGTCGTCACCAACGGGGCATAGCCCTCGGCCTGCGCGTAGCCATGACCGGGCGTCGCGCGTGCGCCAGTCCCCAGGTTCCACGCGGAGAAGCGCGCGAAGGCGGCAGCGAAGGACGACGCGAAGTCACGGCGCAGGCAGGTGTCCAGCAGCAGCGGCCAGCGCGCCTCCGGCTGCCGCACGGACTCCTCCAGCAGCGCGACCAGGAGGGCATCACCGA
The DNA here is from genome assembly GCF_003612055.1 of Corallococcus llansteffanensis. Classification (GTDB taxonomy): domain Bacteria; phylum Myxococcota; class Myxococcia; order Myxococcales; family Myxococcaceae; genus Corallococcus; species Corallococcus llansteffanensis. The sequence continues at coordinate 8,813 of NZ_RAWB01000192.1, read as the reverse complement.
AGTGCTCACCCGCGAACTGGAAGAAGAGGCCCGCGCCGTAGTTGAAGCCCACGCCGGGGCCACTCGGGTCCGTCAGCAGGCTGCGGTCCGGGCTCTCCAGGTAGTAGTGGGTGAAGCCCTCCAGATCATCCAGCGCGGGCTCGAAGCGTTCGGTGGCCCAGACCGCGGTGCCCTCGGAGGCGATGCCCCCCAGGTCCGGCCGGTAGGCGGCCTGCACCGCGTGGAAGAACTCGTGGCTGGCCAGCGTCTCCACGGCCTCCTCGTCGGACGGGTAGCCATAACCCGCGAAGTCGTTCTCCTGGAGCATGTAGCCGGTGCAGCGGGTGGCGCCCTCCAGGCACGTCTCCATCCGGAAGGCGCCGTCGCCGTGCCGGGCGAAGTCCACCAGGTACACGTCGAAGCGGCCATCGCCGCCGTTGTCTCCCGGCGTGGTCGCGTCATCGGGCGGCAGGCGGAAGCCCAGGCCCGCGTAGAACGTCGCCACGCGCTCGTAGGTGCGCCCGACGAGCTCCACGAAGTCGGGCACGCCGCTGCCATCCGCGTCCGCCAGCGGCACTGCGTTCGGGCCCTGGCGGGTGAAGTGGACGCGGAAGCGCTCTCCCGCGGACACGGCGGACTCCACCGTCTCCGTCGGTTCGAAGCGTGGCACGGGCGCGGTGGCCGAGGTCGGTCGCCCGGACTCGGCGGCCACCCCTGGCACGGGCGCCACCGCCTCCTCGTGGAGGAGACGGTGCGGAGTCCCCGCGCCGGTCAGCAGCAGGAGCAGCGCGGGAACCCCGGAGGCCATCACGGCAGGTACGCCCACTTGAAGCGGAACTGGGCCGCGCCACTCGTCGCCGGCAGCGTGCCGGAGGCATTGCACTGCTCCTGCGCGGCGGGCTCGTAGTACGACGCCACCTGCAGCTTCACGTGACGTCCGTCGGCCAGTTGCACCAGGAAGACCTTGTTCGTCATCGCGAGGCAGTTGTTGTAGCGCCAGAACGTGGCCATCGCGGTGCCAGGGGCGTTGATGCCCGATTCGTCCGGCACGAACTCGCAGGTGTTGGCGGTGAAGTACGCCTCCGCGAGGAAGTTCGAAGCGGGATCCACGGAGGTGACCGCGTCGAACCCGGTGCCCGCGGGCGTCTGGGCCACCGTCACGCAGGACGGCCCGGACACGCCGCTGTTCACGCGGATGTTGTAGCGGCGCACCGCGATGTCCCACGCCGTCGAGGCGAGCGCGGACTGATCATCGATGTCGACCTTCACCAGCCCCGTCGGCGTGAAGCGCGCGTAGGTGTACGACTCCGTCGAGGACGTCCCACCCGCGCGGGCATCCAGGAACGTGAGGAACTGCCCCTGCGGGGCCCCCTCCGCCTGCACCAGCCCTGTCGCGATGTTGGTGCGCAGGGCAAGCTCGTCGATGCTCTGCTCCTTGCACGCCACCGGGCCGCCGCACACCTGCGGGCCACCGTCCGGAGTGCCCGCGTCCGTCGTCGTGCCTGCGTCGGTCTCCGTGCCGGCATCCGTCCCGGTGCCCGCATCTGTCGTCGTGCCGGCGTCCGTCGTCGTGCCCGCGTCCGTAGTCGTGCCGGCATCCGTCGTCGTGCCGGCATCCGTCGTCGTACCCGCATCCGTCCCGGTCACGGGGGGAAGGGCGCGCAGCTCGCACTTGGCGTCAGCGTTGCAGGCATACGCCTGGCCCTCCGGCGCCGGGCCCTTGTCACGGCAGTCGAACGCATCGACGCATTCATCGCCGCTGCATCCCGCCGCAACCAGCGTCAGCGCGAGGGCCGCCAGGGTCCCCATGCCGTACCGCCCTGCACCGCGCTTCCGGACCACGCCTCCAGGAAAGCCCATCGTCGTCACCTTTCGAGGCGGAACACCGCCGTCTTCGAAGGTGCCGATCCATATCGATAACGATTCTCATTTTCAATATCGAAGTCCCACTTTCAGGCGGAAGGCTTCTCGGGCGTCAGGGCAATGACTGACGAGGACCGGGCGGAGCCACCATCACTCCGCCCTGTCCTTCGGGTGCTACCAGCGCTGGCCTGAGCTGTAGTTGGCCGGGATCCACCGGTAGTTCTTCCCCTCCGTGCCAAGCCGGCCCAGTCCGGGAAAGGGCATGTGCGCGAGGCCGATCAGGTCGCCGCGCTCCGCGGCCTCCGCGAACGCCCGCGCACGCTGGGCTGCCGCCGCACGGGCATTGACGTCGTAGCTGACCGTCACCGAGGGCTCGCGCAGCTGCACCGAGCCGAAGTGCATGAGGTCACCCCACAGGACCAGCCGCTGCCCACGGCTCGCGATGACATAGGCGCTGTGCCCCGGCGTATGCCCCGGGGTCGGCACGGCCCGGATGCCCGGGACGATGGCGTCCCCGTCTCCGAACGTCTTCAGCTTCCCGGCGCCCTGGTACGGCCCCACCATCGCCCGCGCCTCCTCGAAGTACTTCGGGTCCACCGGCTCCTTCGCCTTGTTGTCGCGACCGAGCCAGAAGTCCGCCTCGCGCGAGTGCACCTGGAGGACGGCGTTGGGGAACGCCTGCTGCGCGCCGGACATGAGCCCACCGGAGTGGTCGGAATGGATGTGCGTGAGCAGCACCACGTCGATCTGCTCGGGCTGGTAGCCGGCGGCCCGGAGGCTCTGCTGGAGCCGGCCTCCCACGTCGGGACCGAAGAAGCCGCCCACGCCCGTGTCCACGAGCACCAGCGCCGTGCCGGTGTTGACGAGGAACGCGTTGATGGACAGCTCGACCGGATCCTCGAGGTGGTCGCGCGCGAGCAGCTCCTCCACCCGCTGCGGCGTCGTGTGCGTCGCCACCTCGCTCACGGTCTGGGGAACGGTGCCGTCAGACAGCGCGGTGATCTCGAAGTCGCCGAGCATCATCCGGTAGAAGCCAGGTGCCTGGGTTCGCACCTGGGGCGCGGCCGCGTGGGCCGCGGACGGAAGCAGTGGAGCAACGGCCAGCACCAGCAGGGTGAGGGCGCGTGAGACAGCGAGGAAGACACCACGGGGGAGAGGTCTTTTCATGAGCGAGGAGATAGCGCCTGGCCTCGCTTCGGATAAACAGGCGCTCGTCACACACTTCGTTTCACCGCTGAAACAATGAGGTGGAAGATGGACCGGTTCACGGCGATGGAAGCCTTCGTCCGCGTGGTGGAGAGCGGCACCTTCACCAAGGCGGCCGACGCGCTGGGCCGCCCGAAGACGGCGGTGACCCGGCTCATCCAACAGCTGGAGGCGCAGCTGCGCGTGAAGCTGCTGCACCGCACCACGCGTCGTGTGACGGTCACCCCGGAGGGCATGACCTACTACCAGCAGGCGGTGCGGCTGCTGGGAGAGGTGCGGGAGCTGGAGTCGTCATTGGCCCAGACGCGGCGCGGCCCCCGGGGGCGCCTGCGGGTGGAGTCGAGTGGGACGATCTCCCGGCTGCTTATCGTCCCCGCGCTCCCGTCGTTCTACGCACGCTACCCGCAGCTGCACATCGAGCTGGGCGTGAGCGACCGCGTCGTGGACCTGCTCTCGGACAACGTCGACTGCGCCATTCGAGGAGGCGCCGTGAAGGACGAGTCCCTGGTGGCACGCCACCTCGGCGACCTCTGTTATTGGGTGTGCGCATCACCGCGGTACGTGGAGCGTCACGGCATGCCACACCACCCGCTGGAGCTGGCGGGCGCGTCGCACGCGGTGGTCAGCTACTTCTCGTCGCCGAGCGGCAAGGAGCTTCCCTTCGTCTTGATCCGCGAGGGCGAGCGGCTCGAGGTGCAGGGCCGCAGCCTGCTCACGCTCAACGAAACCAACGCGTACCTGGCCGCCGGGCTCGCGGGCCTGGGCGTCATGTACGCCCCTCGCTTCGTGTTGGAGCCGTATGTGGCCGCCGGAGAGCTGGTGCCGGTGCTGGAGGGATGGCATCCCGAACCCCGGCCCCTGTTCCTGGTCTACCCACCCGCGCGGCAGCCAGGCGCCGGGCTGCGGGTCTTCATCGACTGGACGATGGAGCTGTTCGCGAGTCGGCCGAGCCTGTGGCGCCAGGACGGGTAGAGGCCACCGGCCCTGGGTTCACACGGTCCGGCGGCCCCGGCGGCCGAGGAAGAACCCCGCCGCGAGCGCTGCGACCGCGACCAGGGCCCCGAAGCCCATGGCGGCGTTCTTCACCTTGGTGAGCAGGGGGTTGTCGAACACGTTGGTGGAGTAGTGGAACGCGGCGATGAGCCAGCGGTCGCCCTCCTTCACCAGCGTGCAGGTCCACCGCCCATGGATGACGATGTCGCTGCCATCGTTCAGCTCGTAGTGGTCCAGCGACGAGCCATACGCGATGCCCGCGTCGCCATACAGGCGCGTGAGGGCGTCCACGTCGAACTTCGCCGTCACCTTCTTCACCACGCTGTCCGGCCCGCCCAGCATCTGCGCGTAGTAGGCGCGGATGGCGTCCTTGCCCACGCGCACGTCGTTGTTCATGGTGGAGAAGACGACGTCCGGGTGCAGGTGCGACAGCAGCCGTTCCAGGTCCTGCTTGTTGAGCGCGTCCTCCATGTCCTGCTTGATGGCGCGCAGCGCCTGGTGTGTCGCCTCGTCCCCGGAGGCCACCGCCGCGGGCGCGGCCGTCTCCTGCGCCCCCGCCACCGCGGGTACCACAACGAACAGCAACGCCAAGAGGCCCAGCCGGTTGCGCACCATCGAAGCTCCGCGAAGGAAGGAGGAGCCGCTCATCCTAGACGACTGGATGCGATTCGCGATGGCTCTCCTCCGCGTCTAGACCTGCTTGAACTTCGCCCCGGTGGCGCCTGCGAGCACCAGTGCGTCCCGGATCTCCTCGGAGATGATCAGTGCGACGTTCCAGCCCCAAGGACGAAACACCCGGACATCCCCCACCTTCGCGGCATCGATGCGCATGCCCCGCACGTTCCGATACTCGCCCACCTTCTCGGGCTGTCCATCCTCTGGAAGCCAGCGTTCAATGGCCTTCGATGCATTATCGTCGATGCAGCGAATGAGTCGCGTCGCCACGAGGATGCAGAACTGTTCAGGCTGCTGCGGCAGGTCCACTGGAAACAATTGCACCTCTTCCGGTGCAAGTTCAGCGAAGACCGTGGCCACCTTGACGTGAACAACCGGAATGCAAAGCCCCGCGCGAGAGAAATCGAGCGCTTTGCCCGCTGAAACCACGGGGACCGTCAAGCGGCCGGGAGCGGGCATCGGTCTTCCATCCGTGAATGCCCACGGGTCTTCCAACTCCCGTCCCTCACCATCGGTGGGTGTTCCGAGAGCCCACCGACCCGGAACGGTCATGTCCTCCGCAAGCTCGAAATATGACCTTGGCATCTTGTTCATCGTGGCGTCACCCGGTGCGGGTCACCAACTTGTAGAGTTCGGTGCCTTCCGTGGAGATCTCCTGGGCCAGTCGCTCGAGTTCCATCGTCAGCGCCTGACGGCATTGTTGCATGCTCCGGCAACTTCGCGTCGCCGTGAACAGTCGGTTCAAAACCTCTTCGTGATACTCCTGCGGGTGCGGCCCTTTGTGTCCCTTCACCTTGACGATATTGGCCGGGTCGTTGAGCGACATGCCCGCCCTATCGAAGATGCTTTGGAACTGGGGTGACCATGGACCGCCATTGTGAGTGGAGTCCCACCACTTGTCCGTGGCGATGTGATGATCGTGCCCCTTCGCATCCACCGGATTGGCGGCCACACCGCCCAGCCCCCGTGCGCTCATGGCGACCGCGCCAGGGGAGAGCGCGATGGTCACCAACTCACCCGACACTGTGACCGCCTGCACCTCGCCAACGGCTGAGAGAACAAGGCCAGCCTGGGAACTGGCCTGCATGGAGGCGTGCGCCGAGCCGGGCAGCGTTGGCACCGTGCTCGCGAATCCCGCCGCCGTGTTTCCGATTGCGACCGTGGCGAGCATGGCGAAGGCACGCGCCGCGTTCCGACCCATGACCTTGCCGTATCGCTGGCCAGCGTTGCGAAGCTCATCGAACGTGCGGGCACGATCCGCCTCATCCACCAAACTGCGAAAGCCCGTGATCAGCCCCCAGAAGGTATCCACGCCCAGGTAGACAATCAGCGTGGCCGTCATGACGGCAGCGAGGCCCTTGCTCACCGGCTCAGGCACCGACCACAAGACGAGGTACAGAGTCCCCGTCCACAACGCTGCCGCCAGCATGGCCTGCGGGTCGGCCATGTCCTTGAACGCCTCCAGCATCTCTTCGTTCACGGAGCCCTGGGCAATTGCCATGGCCAGCGCGTACCGGCCCTCCCTGTTCACCGTCTGCCCTTCCGTCAGCAGGCGAAGGCAATCCCCTCGCCTCCCGGTGCGCTCGCACCAGCGCAGGTAGGCTCGCGTGAGTTCCCTGTCGGCTTCGAAGGTTTCTTCCTGAAGAAGATGCTCGCCCGGTCCAAGCGGCGTGATTCGGCGGGTCCGCGCATCAAACTGGAACGATCCCTCACGAGCATCGATCTCGAAGAGACGTCGGGCGGCTTTCTGCGGATGGGTTGGAGGTTGCCGGATCCGCCCCTCTGCGGACAACGCCCGCTGGAACTCGCCTTCCTCCAGTTCCACGGGGCTGGCCACTTCGGCACGCGGGGCGAAGGTGATGACCTCCCCCTGCTTCGTTTCCAGACTCACCCTGCGCGCCGAGGCGCAACCGGTCAGCAGGGACAGGAGCACCAGCGCCATGGCACAGCGCACCATCGAAGCTCCGCGAAGGAAGGAGAGGCCACCCATCCTAGACACGCTGTCGGTGCGTGTCCCCTTCCCTCCAGGGAGTTTCAATCCACCGGCAGGGGCTTCACCGTGAGCTGCCGGGACGCGAGGAACTCCGGGTTGAACACCTTCGACGCGTACCGGCTGCCGTGATCGCAGAGGAAGGTGACGATGCGCAGCCCCTGTCCCTGGTGCTTGCGCGCCACCTCCCACGCGGCGCGCACGTTGAGCGCCGCGGAGGTGCCCACCACCAGCGCGTCCTCGCGTGACAGGTGGTACAGCATCTCCAGCATGTCCTGGTCCTCCAGGCGCATCGCCTCGTCCACGCGCGCCTGCCGGAAGTTCTCCGTCAGCCGCATGATGCCGATGCCTTCCGTGATGGAGCTCCCCGCCGTCTCCAGCTTCCCCGTGCGCACCTGGCTGTAGAGCCCCGACCCCGGCGGATCCACCAACACCACGCGCAGCGCCGGGTTCTTCTCCTTCAGGTAGCGGCTCGTCCCGGACAGCGTGCCGCCGCTGCCCACCGACGCCACCAGCACGTCCACCTTCCCTTCCGCCTGCTCCCAGATTTCAGGGCCCGTCGTCTCGTAGTGGTAGTCGCCGTTGGCCGTGTTCTCGAACTGGTTCATCCACGCCCAGCCGTTCGCCTCCGCCAGCACGCGGGCCTGATGGAAGAAGTGGGCGGGGTTGGAGAAGGGCACCACCGGCACGCGCCGCACCTCCACGCCCATCGCCTCCAGGTACTCGTACTTCTCGCGCGCCTGGTTGTCCGGCATCGTCACCACCACCCGGTAGCCACGCTCGCGCCCCAGCAGCCCCAGGCCAATGCCCGTGTTGCCCGCCGTCCCTTCGACGATCGTGCCTCCCGGCTTCAACTGCCCGGACGCCTCCGCGCGCTGGATCATCCCCTTCGCCGCGCGGTCCTTGATGCTGCCGCCCGGGTTCATGAACTCCGCCTTGGCGACGAGGTCGCACCCCGTCCTCCGGCTGAGCGACCCGATGCGCAACAGCGGCGTGTTGCCCACCGCATCCCAGAGCGAACCCATTCGTGGAGCCATGTCGTTGTATCCCTTCGCCGCCTACAGCTTGCGCATGCGCACGCGGCGGACCTTGTGGTCGTTGCCCTTCACCAGGATGAGCCTCGCGCGCGAACGCGTGGGCGCGATGTTCTGCGCCAGGTTGGGCCCGTTGATCTCCGCCCACACCGACGCGGCCCTGGCCACCGCCTGGTCGCGCGTCAGCTCGGAGAAGCGCCGGAAGAAGGACCGCTCGTCGCGGAACGCCGTCTCCCACAGGTGGAGGAAGCGCTTCACGTACCAGTGCCGGATGTCCGACTCGGGCGCGTCCACGTAGATGGAGAAGTCGAAGAAGTCCGACAGGAACGTCTGCGGCAGCCGCCCGCCCTCCACCGGCCCCGTCTGCAGGACGTTGAGCCCCTCCAGGATGAGGATGTCCGGCTGCCGGATGGTCTGCGCCTCGTCCGGGACGATGTCGTAGACGAGGTGCGAGTACATCGGCGCCGACACCGTCTCCCGCCCCGCCTTCAGCTCCGCGAGGAAGCGCACCAGCCCGCGCCGGTCATAGCTCTCCGGAAAGCCCTTGCGGTTCATGATGCCGCGCTCGGCCAGCACCCGGTTGGGGAACAAGAACCCGTCCGTCGTCACCAGCTCCACCCGGGGATGATCCGGCCAGCGCGCCAGCAGCGCCTGGAGGATGCGCGCCGTGGTGCTCTTGCCCACCGCCACGCTCCCCGCGATGGCGATGATGAACGGCACCTTGCGCACCGAGTACCCCAGGAACGCCTGCTGCGCCGCCCACAGCGACTGCGCCGACGCCACCTGCAGGTGCAAAAGTCGCGACAGCGGCAGGTAGACGTCCACCACCTCGTCGATGTCCAGCCGCTCGCCCAGGCCCCGCAGCTTCTCCACCTCCTCCGCCGTCAGCGTCAGGGGCGTGGAGGCCCGCAGCTCACGCCACGCGTCGCGGTCGAGGTCGACGTACATCGAGGCGGCGCGGGGTTTGTTCGCGGACATACCGCCAAGCATGAACCAGACCTTCGTGGATCCGGCAAGTGAACGTGAGAACAGGACTTCCCGGGCGCCTTGACAGCCGGCGCCTTCCCCCGGAC
>NZ_RAWB01000191.1 GCF_003612055.1 Corallococcus llansteffanensis | reverse complement strand
CCCGCGCGGACCACCTCGCCTACGCCATCTTCACCTCCGGCTCCACGGGCCGGCCCAAGGGCACGCTGCTGACGCACCGGGGCCTCTGCAACACCGCCCGCGCCGCCATCGCGGCCATGGACCTGGGCCCCGGGCGCCGGGTGCTCCAGTTCGCCTCCATCGGCTTCGACGCCTCCGTGTGGGAGACGTTCACCGCGCTGCTGTCCGGCGCCTCTCTGGTGCTGGCCCCGCGGGAGCGGTTGATGCCGGGCGCTCCGCTCCAGGGCCTCTTGGTGGAGGCGGGTATCACCACCGTGACGCTGACGCCGTCAGCGCTGGCGCCCCTGTCGCCGCAGGACCTGCCGCTCTTGGAGACGGTGGTCGCGGCGGGCGAGGCCTGCACCGCGGAGCTCGCGACGCGCTGGAAGCCGGGCCGCCGCTTCATCAACGCGTACGGCCCCACGGAGGTGGCCATCTGCGCGACGCTCAGCGCGGAGGTGGACATCGAGCGGCCCACCATCGGCACGCCCCTGGCCCACGTCCAGGTGTACGTACTGGGACCGGCGCTCGAACTCCTCCCGCCCGGCGCCGCAGGGGAGCTGTACGTGGGCGGCCGTGGACTCGCGCGCGGCTACCTCGGGCGGCCGGAGCTGACGGCCGAGCGGTTCGTGCCGCACCCCTTCGCGGCCACGCCGGGAGAGCGCCTGTACCGCACGGGTGACCGGACGCGGTGGCGGGCCGACGGTTCGCTGGAGTTCCTGGGCCGCGCGGACGACCAGGTGAAGCTGCGGGGCTTCCGCATCGAGCTGGGAGAGGTGGAGGCCGTGCTCACCCGGCACGCCGAGGTTCGCGAGGCCGTCGTCATGGCCCGCGAGGACGGCCCCACCGGCCGGAGGCTCGTGGCCTACGTCGTCCCCACCGCCGAGGCACCGGCCTCCTCCGCCCTGCGGACGTTCCTCTTGGAGCAGCTTCCGGACTACATGGTCCCCGCAGCCTTCGTCGTGCTGGAGGCGCTGCCCCTGACCTCCAGCGGCAAGGTGGACCGCCGCGCCCTGCCCGCCCCCCGGGAGGACGTGGCGGCCGCGCCGGACGCCGCCGCGCCTCGCAGCGCGGTGGAGGAGCTGCTGGTGTCCACCTGGAGCCGGCTCCTGGGCGTCGCCCACGTCGGCCTCCACGACGACTTCTTCGAGCTGGGCGGGCACTCGCTGCTGGCCACGCAGCTCGCCTCGCGCGTGCGGGATCTCTTCCACGTCGAGCTGGGCCTCAAGGACCTCTTCGATGCGCCCACGGTCGCGGGGCTGGGCGCGCGCATCGAAGCGCTGCTGCGCCAGGAGGAAGGACTCCAGGCGCCGCCGCTCCTGCCGCAGCCGCGGACCGGGCCCACGCCCCTGTCCTTCGCGCAGCAGCGCCTCTGGTTCCTGGATCGCCTGGAGCCGGGCAGCCCCCTCTACAACATCCCGCTCGCCGTGAGGCTGGAGGGCGCGCTGGACGAAGCCGCGCTGGGGCGCGCCTTCACGGAGCTGGTGCGCCGGCATGAGTCGCTGCGCACGTCGTTCCGGGAGGGCTCGCACGGCCCCGAGCAGGTCATCCTCCCTCCGCTGGAGCTTCCCCTCGCACGGCTGGACCTGGGCAACCTCCCCGAGTCCCGCCGCGACGCGGAGGCCACGCGCTGTGCACAGGAGGAAGCGCACCGTCCGTTCGACCTGACGCACGGACCACTGGTGCGCGGCATCCTGCTCCAGCTGGGACCGACCACGCACGTGCTGCTCCTGACGCTGCACCACATCGTCTCCGACGGCTGGTCCATGACCGTCCTCGTCCGGGAGATCGCCGCGCTCTACGACGCGTTCCACCAGGGGCTGCCCTCGCCGCTGCCGGAGCTGCCCGTGCAGTACGCGGACTACGCCGCGTGGCAGCGCGCCTGGCTCCAGGGCGAAGCGCTGGACCTCCAGCGCGACTGGTGGCGCCACCACCTGGAGGGCGCGCCTCCCCTGCTGGAGCTGCCCACGGACAGACCGCGTCCAGCGGTGCGCTCCTTCCAGGGCGCGGTCGCCACCGCCACGCTGCCGCGGGAGCTGTCGCTCGCCGTGGAGGCCCTGGCCCGTCAGGAGGGCGCCACGTCCTTCATGGTGCTGCTGGCGGCGTTCCAGACGCTCCTGCACCGCTACTCGGGGCAGGAGGACCTGGTCGTCGGCACGGACATCGCCAACCGGAACCACACCGGCACCGAAGGGCTCATCGGCTTCTTCATCAACCAGCTCGCGCTCAGGACGCGGCTGTCGGGAGGCCTGTCCTTCCGGGAGCTGCTGGGCCGCGTGCGCGAGTCCACCCTGGGCGCGCATGCCCACCAGGACCTCCCGTTCGAGGAGCTGGTCCGCGCGCTCAACCCCGAGCGCAGCCTGGGACACTCGCCGCTCTTCCAGGTCAAGCTGACGTACCAGCAGCTACCCTCGACGCAGTTCGCGCTGCCGGGGCTGACGCTCGGCTACAGCGGCAGTGAGACGCACACGGCCCGCTTCGATCTCACGCTGTCCATCAGTCAGGGCCCCGAGGGCCTGGCGCTCCTGGCCGAGTACAGCACCGACCTCTTCGACGCCGGCACCATCCACCGGCTCCTGGGCCACCTGCACACGCTCCTCGGCGCCGCCGTCGCCGCGCCCCACCAGCGGCTGGCCGACCTGCCCCTGCTCGCGGACGACGAGCGCCACCGGCTCCTCACCGCCTGGAACGACACGGCCGCGCCGCTGCCGGACGCCCAGGGCGCGCACCTGCTCTTCGAGGCCCGGGCGCGCCTCACGCCCGACGCGCTCGCGGTCGTCTCCGGCGACACGTCGCTCACGTACGACGCCCTCGAAGGCCGGGCCAACCAGCTCGCGTGGCACCTGCGCGGCCTGGGCGTCCGGCCGGAGACGCCGGTGGCGGTCTGCCTGGAGCGGGACGCGGACCTCGTCGTCGCCGCGCTCGCCGTCCTCAAGGCGGGGGGTGCCTACGTGCCGTTGGATCCGGCCTATCCGCCGGAGCGGCTCGCCTTCCTGCTGCGCGACTCGGCGGCGCCCGTCCTCATCACCGTGGAAGCGCTGGCGGACGAGCTGCCCGACCTGGGCCAGCAACCCGTCTGCGTCGACGCCGATCGGGAGCGCATCGCCGCGAAGCCCCGCCACGCCCCGCCGTCGGTCACCACGCCCGACTCGCTCGCCTACGTCATCTACACCTCGGGCAGCACCGGCCAGCCCAAGGGCACGCTCTTGCACCACCAGGGCCTCTGCAACACCGCGCTCGCGGTCGCCCGGGCCCACCGCGTCCGGCCGGACAGCCGCGTCCTCCAGTTCGCGTCCATCGGCTTCGATGCCTCCGTCTGCGAGATCTTCTCCACGCTGCTCGCGGGGGCCTGCCTCGTGCTCGCGCCGCGCGAAGCACTGCTGCCCGGAGCGGCGCTCCAGCGGCTGCTGGCCGCGCAGCGCATCACCACCCTCACCCTGACGCCGTCGGTGCTCGCGCAGTTGGAGCCGGCGGGCCTGACGTCCCTCGAGACGGTCATCTCCGTGGGCGAAGCGCTCCCCGCCGCCGTGGCGGCGCGCTGGGCCGGGCACCCCACCCTGCTCAATGCCTACGGCCCCACCGAGGCCACCATCTGCGCCACCATCTCCGGACCGGTGGACGTGGCGCGGCCCACGCTCGGCCTGCCGCTGCCCAACACCCGCGTCCACGTGCTCGACGCGTCGCTGGGCCCGGTGCCGCTCGGGGTCCCGGGAGAGCTGTACATCGCGGGCGTGGGGCTGGCGCGGGGCTACCTGCGCCAACCGGGCCTCACGGCGGAGCGGTTCATCCCGGATCCGTTCGGAGGCCCTGGCGAGCGCCTCTACGGCTCCGGGGATCGCGTCCGGCGCCTGCCGGATGGACAGCTGGAGTTCCTCGGCCGGGTCGACCACCAGCTCAAGCTGCGGGGCTTCCGCATCGAGCCAGGGGAGATCGAAGCCACGCTCCGTCAACTCCCCGCGGTCCGCGAGGCCCACGTCCTCGCGCGCGAGGAGGCCCCCGGCGACAAGCAGCTCGTCGCGTACGTCGTCCCGTCCGACGCCGGAGCGCCCCCGTCCACCGCGGACCTGCGGAGCGCGCTCGCGGAGCGACTGCCGGCGCACCTGGTGCCCGGGGCCTTCGTCGTGCTGGACGCGCTCCCGCTGACGTCCAGCGGCAAGGTGGACCGGGCCGCGCTGCCACGTCCCGGCGGCGCCGAGCGCGAGAAGGCGGCTGTCCCGCCCCGCAACGATACGGAGCGCCAGCTCGCGGCCCTCTGGGCGGAGCTGCTCCGCGTGGACGTGGCGACCATCGGCATCCACGACGACTTCTTCGAGCTGGGAGGCCACTCGCTGCTCGCGACGCAGGCCATCTCCCGCATCCAGGCGACGTTCGGTGTCGAGCTCCCCGTGCGCGACATCTTCTCCCACCCCACCGTGGCGCACGTCGCCTCGCTCCTCCTCAAGGCCTCCGCGGAGAACATCGCCGCGGACGACCTGGCCCTGCTCCTCGCGGAGCTGGAGGACATGTCCACCGAGGAAGCCGAGGCGCTCCTCGCGCAAACCGCGAAGGCCTCCCAGGAATAACCCATGCGCCTGCTCAAGCTCCTGATCCACCGCTCCAAGGGCACCTTCGCGCTGGCCGTGCTCGTCGGCCTGCTCAGCGGCGCCAGCTCCAGCGCGCTCATCATGCTGATCAACCGCTCCCTGGTGCACGGCACGTTCCGCTCCAGCACGACGCTCGCGGCCTTCGCGGGCGTGCTGTGCGTGGGGATGCTGCTGCGCATCTGCGCGCAGGTGCTGCTCAACCGGCTGAACTTCGGCGCGCTCTACGAGCTGCGCATGCACCTGTTCCGCCGCGTGCTCGCCTCGCCGCTCCGCCAGTTGGAGGAGCTGGGCAACCACCGGGTGACGGCGATGCTGGCCGAGGACATCCCGGCGGTGACCACCAGCCTGATGGCGCTGCCCACGCTCACCATCAACGCGGCGGCGCTCCTGGGCTGCCTCGTCTACCTGGCCACGCTCTCGCGCCTCATCTTCGTCTTCCTGCTGGGCTTCATCGTGGTGGGGCTGGGCGTCTACCAGCTCCCCACCCGGCTGGGGCTGGGCATCCTCCAGCAGGCGCGCACGCGCAGCGACGCGTTCTTCAAGCTCTTCCGCGCCGTGCTGGAGGGCAACAAGGAGCTGAAGCTGCACGCGCAGCGGCGCTCGGTCTTCCTGCACCGGGACGTGGAGGCCACCGCCCGCGACATGCAACGGCTGGGGGCGGCCAGCGCCAACCTCTTCAACTTCACGGCGAGCTGGGGCGGCTTCCTCTTCTTCACGTTCATCGGCCTGCTGCTCTTCGTCCTCACGCGCTTCACCGACCTGGACTCCGCCACCCTGACGAGCTGCACGCTGACGGTGCTGTTCCTCCAGCAGCCGCTCGACAGCATGATGAGCAGCGTCCACTTCCTGAGCCGGGGCAGCGTCGCGTTGGAGAAGCTCCAGCGGCTGGAGCCCCAGGTCTGGGAGTTCGACCTGAGCAGCCCCCAGGCCCTGCCGCCCCCCGTGCAGCGCTTCGAGCACCTGGAGCTGCGGGGCATCACCCACGCCTACTTCCGCGACCAGGACGAGCGCCCCTTCACGCTGGGCCCCATCAACCTGTCGCTCCGGCCCGGGGAGCTGGTGTTCATCATCGGCGGCAACGGCAGCGGGAAGACGACGCTGGCGAAGCTCCTCACCGGCCTGTACGTGCCGGAGTCGGGAGAGATCCTCCTGGACGGCCAGCCCGTCACGGACGCCCGCCGCGAGCACTATCGCCAGCACTTCTCCACGGTGTTCTCCGACTTCTTCCTCTTCGACAACCTGCTCGGCCTGACGTCGCCCGAGCGCGAGCCGCAGGTGAAGGCGTACCTGGAGCGGCTGCACCTGGAGCGCAAGGTGCAAATCAGCGGCGACGGCACGCTGTCCACCACGGCGCTGTCCCAGGGGCAGCGCAAGCGGCTGGCCCTGCTCACCGCGTACCTGGAGGACCGGCCCATCTACCTCTTCGACGAGTGGGCGGCGGATCAGGACCCGCTCTTCAAGGACATCTTCTACCAGCAGCTCCTGCCGGAGCTCCGCTCGCGGGGCAAGGCGGTGGTGGTCATCAGTCACGACAACCGTTACTTCCATGTCGCGGATCGGATCCTCCAGCTCGACTCCGGCCGCATGATGGAGGACGCGCCCCCCACCGGGCCGCTGCTTCCGGGACAGCGAGCCGCCTCATGAGCCATGCCCCGGGCAAGACGTTCCTGATGACGGCGCCCGCGATGGCGGGCCACGTGATGCCGATGCTGGCGCTCGCGCAGGCGCTGACGCGGCGCGGACACCGGGTGTTGTTCCACGCGAGCAGCACCTTCGCGGACGCCATCACCGCGGCGGGCGCGACGTGCGTGCCCTACGGGCGCTACCGGGACGCGCTGACGCGCAAGCCGGACCGCAAGCCGCCGGGCTGGTTGCCCCCGCTGGCGCGAGGCCTGTGGCGGGCGAACATCGTCCTGCGCGAGAGCATCCCGGAGCTGGTGGAGGAGCTGGAGGCCGTCATCCACCGCGAGCCGGTCCACGCCCTCGTCGCGGACTTCTCCGCCACCGGCGCCCGCTACGCCGCCGAGCGCACCGGCTGCCCCTTCGTCACGGTGTCGCCCAACCTCGTCGGGGCGCTCAATGCCCGAGGCGCGTTCCTCCTCCAGCCCGCGCCGCTGCTCCAACACCTGCCCGAGCGCGTGGGCTTCGCGGTGATGGACGCGCTGCACCCGCTGCGGTCGATGCGTGAACGGATGGGGCTGCCGCCGCGCGCGCAGGCGCAGGCGGAGTTCCTCCACCTGGGCGCGTCCGACACGCTGCACCTGGTGCTCGCGCCCCGTCAGCTCTTCCCCGCCGGAGGCCTGCGACAGGCGCAGGAGTTCCCGGGCCTGATGTCCTTCGAGCCGCCGTCTCCCGAGGCGCCGGACCGGACGGCCGAAGAAGCGCTGGAGCCCGGCACGGTGGTGGTGAGCACCACCACGGCGCAGGGCTGGGACCACGGGATGCTCGACAGGACGCTGCGCGGCGTGGCGCGGCTGGGCAACCCGGTGCTCGCCACCACCGCCGCGTCGACGGTCATCCCCGAAGGGCTGGGCGCGCACGTGCGCTGCGTGCGCTTCCTGCCGCATGACCGCGTCTTCCCGCGCGCGGCGGCGCTGGTCGCGCATGGCGGCTGGGGCACCGTGGGCAAGGCGCTGCGCCACGGCCTGCCCATGCTGATCATCTCGCGCGTGAATGATCAGCCCCTCACCGGCCGGCGGCTGGAGGAGCTGGGGCTGGCGTACCACCTGCCCTTCTCGCGGGCGACGCCGGAGGCCGTGCAGGAGCGGGTGTCCGCGCTGCTCCAGGACGAACCCCTGCGGCGCAGGCTCAAGGCGCTCGCGGAGGAGCTGGCCGGAAGCGAGCCGGCGGCCCACGCGGCGCGGCTCGTGGAAGGCGTGGCCCGCTGACGCGCGAGGCCCGGCGCGACGTCACGAGAACAGGTTGCGCACCCAGCCGGCGAGGCCCGCCGACGGAGCGTTGCCGTTCAGGTACGCCGCGGGCAGCTGCTGCCGCAGGTCGTCCGGGAGCGTCTGGAACGCATACTCCCGGCCCCGGCGGATGGGCTCCAGCTTCACGCCGCGCGTCTCGGTGAGGTAGTCGTAGCCCCCGCGCTGGAACTTCGAATCGGGGTCGAGCCGCACGTAGCGGTCGCGCCGGGCCTGGCGGTCTTCCCGCTTCACCATGCGCAGGTGGTACAGGTCGTGGCGCAGCATCAGATGCCGGGCGCCCTCGAGCTGCTCGGGGTACCACACGCCATGGAACTTCGTGTGGCGCCGTCCCTGGAAGGTCATCCGCTCCGGCAGCGGAAAGGCGCAGCAGCGCGTCTTGCGGCCCCAGACACCGTCCGCGCGGTACTGCGCGACGCCGTCCCACAGCTCCCGGTAGCGCACCGCCACCAGCGGCCGATCCTGCTGCTCCGCCTGACGGAGCGACGCGGGGAGCCGGTCGAGGAAGGCCTGCTCGAAGCGCTCGTCGGCATCCGCGCAGAGCACCCACTTCGCGCCCAGCGCCTTGGCCCGCTCCAGCAGGCGCGAGCGGTTGCCCAGCTCGTCCCAGCCCGTCTCGTCCGGGCGCGGCGGGTTGGTGAGGACGTCCGCCATCTTGGGCTCGGCGGCGAGCAGGGTCCGCGTGTCGTCCGTGGACCCGTCGTCGAGCGCGACGAAGGCGTCCACGTGGTCGCGCAGGTGGTCCAGGCAGCCGCGCAGGTAGTAGGCCTCGTTCCGGAGCTGGAGGACGGCGACGAGCATGGGAGGACTCCTAGGTGCGCCAGTCGAACGCGATGCGCCGGAAGCTCTCACCCCAGCCGTCGGGGTTCGCCTGCGCCGACGCGGGGCTGAAGATGCGCTCCGCGTAGTCGGGGGGCGGCGGCTCCGACACCTGCCGGACCTTCCGGGGCTCGAAGGACAGGTGGAGGAGCTTCATGTCCACGAGCGGGAAGAGGTACGTGTCCGTCATCATGAGGCGCACGCGCAGGTTGTCGTCGTCTCCGCCCCAGCGGTCGAAGCCCTCGTCGTAGCCGTGGAGGGCCTCCAGCCGCTCGCGCGCCACGCAGATGGAGCCGTAGGGCGTGATGGGTCCGGTATAGGCCGCCGCGAGGGAGCCGTCCGCCGCCGCCACCTGGTCGAACGTGCCGAACGCCACGTGCCCCAGCGCCGCCGTGCCCGGGTTCTCCGCGATGTGCGCGAGCGCCACGGAGGGCACGTCGGTGACGAACGCGGACTCCGGGGACATGACGAGCACGTGCTCGCCCACGGCGTTGCGGATGCCCACGTTGATGGAGCGGCACGGGGGCCGCCAGGGATGGTCGAAGTCGTTGACGACCACGCGCCAGCGGATGGAGGGGAAGTCGCGCACGAGGCGCAGCACGTCCGCCTCCTCGCTCGGCTCATCGAGCACGAGGATGACCTCGCAGTCGGGCCGGCTGAAGTGCGGCGCGTTCAGGGGCAACACCCGCTGGAACTCCCGGATGCGCTTGAAGTACGGCATGACGACACTGAGCCTCACCGGGGCCCTCCGCTTCGCTGGGGAGGCCGGCACCTTATCCCGCTCCCGCCCCGGCCTCACCCCGGAAACTTTGGAACCCCCGGAGGCCCGGCGTTTCCCGGAGGCGGCATTCCCGCTAGCTTCGCCCCATGAGCGGCATGCCCGACCGCACGACCTGTTCGCTGCTGGCCCGCATCAGTCATCACGCCGCCGCGCGCCCGCGTGAGCTGGCGTTGGCGTTCGTGTCCCGCGAGGGAGTCCCCCGGGAGCTGACGTGGGCGGAGCTGGACGCGCAGGTGCGGGAGCGGGGCGCACGGCTGGTGCGGGAGGGTGTGGCGCCCGGTGATGTCACGTTCGTGCTGAGCGCCACGCCGGCCGAACAGGTGCTGGGGTTCCTGGGCGCGATGGCCGCCGGGGCCCTGCCCTCCATCCTCTCGTTCCCCTCGCTCAAGCAGAGCGAGCAGCGCTTCCACGACACGCTGCGCCCCATCGCGGAGGCCACGGACGCACGCTGGGTCCTGACGTCGGAGGACTTCGCGGGCGTGGTGGACCGCGCCGGCATGCCCCGGCTGCGGGGACGGGTGCTGGAGCGGATGGCCAGGGACGAAGCGCCGTCCGCGCCGCTGCCGCCCGCATCGGAGGACTTCCTCCAGTTCTCATCGGGCACGACGGGCCTGCGCAAGTGCGTGCGCATCCGCGGGAGGATGCTCGAGCAGCAGGCGCTGGCCTACGCCGGAGCCCTGTCGCTGGGGCCCACGGACCGGGTCGTGAGCTGGCTGCCGCTGTACCACGACATGGGGCTGGTGGCGTGTCTGCTGGTCCCCCTCTTCCAGGGCATCGCGTCGGTGCACCTGTCCCCCTTCGAGTGGCTCGCGGAGCCCGCGCTCCTCCTGCGCGCCGTCTCGGACTGGAAGGGCACGCTCGTGTGGCTGCCGAACTTCGCCTACCGGCTGTGCGCCGAGCAGCTCCGCGACGAGGACCTGACGGGTGTTTCGCTGGACTCGCTGCGGGCCTTCATCAACTGCAGCGAACCGGTGCGCGAGGCCTCTCACGCCGTGTTCCTCCAGCGCTTCCAGTCGCACGGCGTGCGGCGGGAGCACCTCCAGGCCTGCTACGCCCTGGCGGAGGCGACGTTCGCCGCCACCCAGACGGAGCCCGGGAAGCCCGTACACGTGGACCGCGTGCGGGCGTCCACCTTCTCCCGCGAGCACCGGGCCCTGCCCGTGCCGGACGACGCTGGCGGGTCGGACGTGTTCACCTTCGTGTCCTGCGGCCGTCCGCTCCAGCACCTGGGGCTGCGCATCGCGGGCGCGGAGTCCGAACGGCACGTGGGCGAGGTGGAGCTGCGCGGCGACGCCGTCATCGACGGCTACGGCGTGGACGGCAGCGCGGCCCGGGACGCCTTCACTCCAGACGGCTGGTACCGCACCGGGGACCTGGGCTACCTGGCGGACGGACAGCTCTACCTCACGGGCCGGGCAAAGGACCTCATCATCCACCGGGGGCACAACGTCCATCCCGCGGATGTGGAGGAGTGCCTCGCTGACCTGAAGGGCCTCAAGCCTGGCCGCGGTGTCGTGTTCGGACTGGAGGACGCGGCGGCGGGGACGGAGAACCTCGTCGTCATGGTGGAGACGGACGGCGACGTGCCGGAGGCGCTCCTGCGCCGTCAGGTCCGCGAGCGCATCTGGGAGCGGATGGATCTGGCCGTCCGCGACGTGGACGTGTGCCCGGCCGGGACGCTGCGCAAGAGCACGTCCGGAAAGCTGTCCCGCGCGGCGAACCGCGACCTCTACCAGGAGCGCCTGCGGACCGCGCCGCGCCCGCGCCACGCCCGCCCGCCGGAAGCGGTGGCCTACGAGCCGCCGGTCGACGCCTGGGAGCAACAGCTGGCGCGGCTCTGGGAGGACGTGCTGGAGACGGGGCCCATCGGCCGCCGGGACAACGTCTTCCTGGACTGGGGCGCGGACTCGGTCACCGCGGTGCGCGCGGCCGCGGAGGTGCAGCGCTTGTGGGCGCGGCGGCTCCAACCCGTGGAGCTGCTCGGCGCGCGGACGGTGGCGGATCAGGCCGCGCTGCTGCGCCGCACCGGGGAGGCGGCGACGGTCTCGCCCAGGGTCCTGCTCCAGCCGGCCGGTGAGGGGCGACCGTTCTTCCTGGTGCACGCGGCGGGAGGCCAGGCCTTCTCCTTCGTGGCGCTGGCCCGCCAGCTGGGGCCGGAGCGTCCGGTGTATGCGTTCCAGGCGCCGCAGTTGGACCGGGGCGGCGTGGAGTCGATGACCGTGGAGGGCCTCGCGACCGAGTACCTCCAGGCCCTGCGGGAAGCGCAGCCCCGGGGGCCCTACCTGCTGGGAGGCTGGTCCTTTGGCGGACTGGTGGCCTTCGAGATGGCCTGCCGGCTCCAGGCCGAGGGCGAACAGGTCGCGCGGCTCGTGCTCTTCGACACGCTGGCGCCGGGCCGGGTGGAGCCGCCGTGGAAGCACCGGGTGCTCTCGAAGCTGGCGCGACACGCCCTTCCCCTGGTGATGCGGTGGGCCCCGCTCCAGCGGCTCGCGCGTCCCCTGCTGGGCCCGCTCGCGTCGAAGACGCCCTTGTGGCGGCTGTTCGGCTGTCTCCACCTGACGGGAAGGGATGACGTGCGCCCCTTCATCTCCTTCGCCTTCCCCCAGGCGGATCCGCGACGGCTGCGGGGGCTGGGCGTGGAGCAGGGCTGGGACTACGTCATGGAGTTGTTGGGCCGCGACAGCGCCCCGGAGGACCGGGCCCTGCTCGTACCGGGGCTGGATGGCGCCGGGGCGCGCCGGGCGTTGGGGGTGGCCCGGAAGTCCGACGAGCTCAACGGCGTCTACCGGACCACGAGGCGCTTCCAGGGGACGCTGGACGTCATCGGCGTGCGCGGGAACATCCACCTCCAGCGCTGGCGGCCCTTCGTCGACGGCCAGCTGGAGCTCCACTTCGCCGACGTGCGACGGATCCACATGAGCGCACACCGGGACATGATGGAAGAGGACAACGTGCGCCGCTTCGTCGGCACGGTGCGCGACCTCCTCTGCGACACGAACCGCAGTCCTCCACCGCCAGGCCCCTGATGCTCCCCCTCTTCCATTCCCAGCTCACGCGATGGCTGTTCCTCTGCGGTCTCGTCCTTGGCGCCGGAGGCTGTCGCAAGCCGGATGCGCCGTTCGGCGAGCCCGTGAAGACGGACTTCCGGACCCACCCGATGCAGATCACCGGCGCGTTCGACGGCAGCAAGCGCTTCGGGATGTGGCTCGACACGTTGGAGTTCGCGCGGCGGACGCAGCGGGACACCGGCAAGCCGGTCCACTTCACCTACTTCATCAACACCGCGTACTACGACCCCGCGGTGAAGAACGTGGAGATTGATCCGCTCGACGTCCCGACGACGCAGCAGGAGGCGCTCGTGCGCTGGGCGCTCACGCAGCAGGCCGTCAACGAAGGGCACGAGGTCGCCAACCACACGGTCCGTCACGCCTCTGGAAAGACCTGGAGCGACGAGGCGTGGCGCCGGGAGCTCGACGAGTTCCACGCCCAGGTGGAGGCGAACCTCTTCGAGCCCGTGCGGGACGCCTCCGGCAGGGCCGTGTTCCCGAAGTGGGAGCCGCTGAAGACCGCGGCGCCGCACCAGGCGGGGGCGGCCTGTACCGCCGATGCGGACTGCCAGGTGGGGACGTGCCTGAGGCTCGCACAGGACGTGGGCGTCTGCGGCGCGACGTGCAACGCCAACACCCCCTGCGCGGAGGGGCTGGTCTGTGGGAGCCCGACGTGGACGACGGGCACGGACGTCTGCGTTCCGCCGCCCGTGTTCCCGGTCGAGCACGAAGGCCAGGTGCTGTTCGACGCGAAGGGAGTGCCCCAGCGGGAGAAGCTGAAGTCCTACCGGGTGGTGGGCTTCCGTGCCCCCTACCTGCACTTCAACTTCGCGCTCTACCGGGTGCTGGCGGAGCGTCGCTATGCCTATGACAGCAGCCCCAGTTGGAAGCTGGGACCGCCGCGGCGGATGACGGAAGCGCCAGCGCTGGGGATGCTCCAGTTCCCGCTGATGTCCTACAAGGGCGCGCTCACCTATCCCATGGACGACGCCTACAACACCAAGGGCGGCACGGGCGAGCGGATGGAAGCGGACTACCAGCAGGCGGTCCTCGCGGCCTACGAGGACCTGGGCCGCGTGCCCTGGAACGTGGGCCACCACTTCGCCCTGTTCCGGAACGGCGACTACTGGAAGGCCATGCAGCACACGTTCACCCATGCCGCCCGAGGCTGCCCGGACGCCCAGGGCAAGCGCCACTGCCCGGAGGTGGAGTTCCCCTCCTTCCGGGAGCTGGCCGAGCAGAAGATCCCGGCCTGGGACGGCACGGCTTCAGCACCGAAGCCGTAGCTACTCGTCGTAGCAGGGACCGCTCTGGCGGACCTCGACGGTGGACCACTCGGCCGCGGGGCACTGACTGGCGAGCTCCAGGGCCTCCTCCCGGGTGCGGACGTCGATGAGGAAGAAGCCGCCGATGATCTCCTTCGACTCCGTGAAGGGACCATCGCTGAAGCTGCGCTTGCCGCCGCGAACCTCGATCCGGACGCCGTCTTCATCGGACTTGAGGGAATCAGCGGCCAGGAGCAGGCCCCGGGCCTTGAGGTCCATCCCATAGCGCTGCATGCGATCCATCCGCTCGGCGGCGACGCGGCGCTCGTCCTCCGTCCGCGGACGCTTCCCTACCTGCTGGACCAACACCATGAACGACATTGCTGGCTACCTCCTGGGTGCAGTCTATGCCACGGATGCGGTCGGCCCCCGGGGCATTCCCGCGATGGCACGGTCCGTAATACAAACAACGCCTTGCCAGTACACCGAGCCCGGGGTCCCCGTCAGGTCCAGACGGGCCCGGGCCGCCGAGGAGTCTCGCTCACCATGAAGAATGTCGAGGACGTCTACCGGCTCACTCCCGCCCAGCGGGAGCTGCTGACACCGCCGTCACCCGGTCCGGAAGCGCCCATCGAATACCTCGTCGCGGAAGCGCGAGGCCCCCTGGATGAAGCCCTGCTGGAGGAGGCGCTGCGGGAGCTGGTTCGCCGTCACACCGCGCTGCGGACCGCGTTCTTCCTCCAGGGCATGCCGGAGCCGATGCAGGTGGTCCGCGAGAAGGTGTCGCCCTCGCTGGAGAAGGCGGACGCGCCGCAGGGCCTGGAGGCCTGGCTGGAGGCGGATCGTCGGCGGGCCATGGGCCTGACGGCCGCGCCGCTGCTGCGCCTCTCGCTCGTGCGCGCCCCTCCGGCGGTCACCTACCTCGTGTTCGCCTGGCACTCCGCGGCGCTGGACGCGGGCGCAGCGAGACTCTGCGTGGAAGAGCTGCTGCGCCTGTATCAAGCCGCTCGGGGCAAGACCGACGCCGGACTGGAGAAGGCGCGTCCGTTCCGCGAGTACCTCGCCTGGATGGAGGCACAGGGCTCAGGCGACGCGGAGGCCTGGCTGCGAGACGTGCTGAAGGATCCGCGCCCCACCCTGCTACCAGAGCGTTCCGCTCAAGGCGCCTCGCCCGTGCCCGGCCTGCAACAACTGCTGTTGCCGTCCGTGGAGTCGGGCAACGTGCTGGCGTTCCTGCGCAAGCACAAGCTGGGGCTGGGCACGCTGCTCCAGGGCGCATGGGCGCTCGTGCTGCGCCACCACACCGGCAGCGCGGAGGTCGTCTTCGGGGCGCAGGTGCCCGGCCGCACCGCCGCGCTGGCCCAGGGCCGTCCGCTGGTGGGCCGCTTCGCGCACCTGCTGCCGCGCCGGTTCGTCGTCCCGTCCCAGGGCACGCCCCTGCGCTGGCTGCGCGCCCTGCAGGCCGAGCTGTCCGAGGCCCAGCGCCACGAGCACGCCTCGGCGGGCCAGGTGCGCCAGTGGCTGAAGCTGCCGGAGGACGCCCCCCTCTTCCAGAGCGCCGTCACCGTGTGGGAGCCGCCCGAGGAGGACTCGCTCAAGCCGCTGGCGCGCGGCCTGGGCCTGGGCGCCTTCCGCCACGTCGCGGCCCCTCCGCCCTGCCCGCTGTCGGTGGAGGCCGTGGCCGGCGAACGGCTGGCGCTGCGGCTGCACCATGACGCGAACCGCTTCGCGCCCCTCGACGTCATCCGCCTCACGGGTCAGCTCTCGGCGCTGCTGGACGTGCTCGTCACGCAGCCGGACCGCGAGCTGTCCACGCTGGGCGAGGTCCTGGACTCCGCGGGAGGCACGACCCGGAGCCCCGCCACCGCGGGCACGTCCGTGGGCCCGGAGGAGCTGCGCGCCCTGCTGGCGTATCACCCCGAGGTGCGCGCGGTGGACGTGCGCGTCGAGGGCTCCCAGCTCGTGGCGCACGTGGTGCCCACGCGCCGCCGCGCGCGGAAGCTCGACTTCGGCCTGTTCTTCTTCGCGGACGAGGACGCGGGCACCACCGACAAGTACCGCCTGCTGCTGGAGGCGGCGAAGTTCGGGGACGCGCACGGCTTCTCGTCCGTCTCCACGCCGGAGCGCCACTTCCACGAGCACGGCGGCATCTACCCCAACCCGTCGCTGCTCGCCGCGGGCATCGCCACGATGACGAAGCACATCAGCCTGCGCGCGGGCAGCGTCGTGCTGCCCCTGCAGAGCCCCTTCCGCGTCGCGGAGGAGTGGTCCATCGTCGACAACCTCTCCGGTGGCCGCGCCGGCATCTCCATCGCCTCCGGCTGGGTGCCCAACGATTTCGCCCTCTACCCGGAGCACTTCGCGCGCAAGCGCGACGTCATGTGGGAGAACCTGGAGAAGGTCGAACGGCTGTGGCGCGGCGAGTCCGTGACGGCGCGGGACGGCGCGGGCAAGGAGGTGGAGCTGAAGGTCTTCCCCCGCCCCATCCAGCCC
>NZ_RAWB01000190.1 GCF_003612055.1 Corallococcus llansteffanensis | reverse complement strand
GTATAAGAGACAGGTACCCGTGGGGCGAAGAGGCCCTGGCCCGCGCCCGCGCGGAGAAGAAGCCCATCCTCCTCTCCGTGGGCTACTCCGCGTGCCACTGGTGCCACGTCATGGCCCACGAGTCCTTCGAGTCCCCCGACATCGCGCGCCTGATGAACGAGGGCTTCATCAACATCAAGGTCGACCGCGAGGAGCGCCCCGACCTGGATCAAATCTACCAGGGCGTCGTGCAGCTCATGGGGCAGGGCGGTGGCTGGCCCCTCACCGTGTTCCTCACGCCCGACCTGCGCCCCTTCTACGGCGGCACCTACTTCCCCCCCGAGGACCGCTACGGCCGGCCCGGCTTCCCCCGCCTGCTCTCCGCGCTGAGCGACGCGTGGCACAACAAGCCCGGTGAAATCGAGGACCAGGCCCAGCGCTTCCAGGAGGGCCTGGGCGAACTCTCCACGCACGGCCTGGACGCCGCCCCTGGCCACCTGTCCGCGGAGGACATCGTGGCCATGGGCCACGCGATGGCGAAGCGCATGGACCCGGTGCACGGCGGCTTCGGCGGCGCCCCCAAGTTCCCCAACCCGATGAACGTGGCGCTGCTCCTGCGCGCGTGGCGCCGCGGCGGCGGGGACTCGCTGAAGATCGCGGTGTTCCGCACGCTGGAGCGCATGGCGTTGGGCGGCCTCTACGACCAGCTCGGCGGAGGGTTCCACCGCTACTCGGTGGACGAGCGCTGGCGGGTGCCCCACTTCGAGAAGATGCTCTACGACAACGCCCAGCTCCTGCACCTGTACGCGGAAGCCGAACAGGTGGAGTCGCGCCCCCTGTGGCGCAAGGTCGTGGAGGAGACCGTCGAATACGTGCGCCGCGAGATGACCGACCCGGCCGGCGGCTTCTACGCCACGCAGGACGCGGACAGCGAAGGCGAGGAGGGGAAGTTCTTCGTCTGGCGCCCGGAAGAGATCCGCGCCGCGCTGTCCCCAGGCCAGGCGGAGACCGTGCTGCGCCACTTCGGCATCACCCCGCAGGGTAACTTCGAGCACGGCGCCACCGTGCTGGAGGTCGTCGTCCCCGTGGCCACGCTCGCCACCGAACAGGGCCGGCCCGTGGAGGCCGTGCAAGAGGAGCTGGACGCCGCGCGCCGCAGCCTCTTCGACGCACGCGAGCAGCGGGTGAAGCCGGGCCGGGACGACAAGATCCTCGCGGGCTGGAACGGGCTGATGATCCGAGGCCTCGCACTCGCCTCGCGCGTCTTCGACCGGCCGGACTGGGCGAAGCTCGCGGCGAGGGCGGCGGACTTCGTGCTCGCGAACATGTGGGACGGGACGCGGCTGTTGCGCTCGCACCAGGACGGCCAGGGCCGCATCGACGGCTTCCTGGAGGACTACGGCGACCTCGCCTCGGGGCTCACCGCGCTCTACCAGGCGACGTTCGACGCGAAGTACCTGGACGCCGCGGACGCGCTCGCGCACCGCGCGGTGGCCCTCTTCTGGGACGAGGAGAAGCAGGCGTACCTGTCCGCGCCCCGGGGACAGAAGGACCTGGTGGTGGCGGCCTTCTCCCTCTTCGACAACGCCTTCCCGTCCGGCGCCTCCACGCTGACCGAGGCGCAGGTGGCGCTCGCGGCCCTCACCGGCGACGTGGCCCACCTGGACCACCCGGAGCACTACGTCGCGAAGCTGCATGATCAGCTCGTGCGCAACCCGCTGGGCTACGGGCACCTGGGGCTCGCGGCGGATTCGCTGCTGGACGGCGCGTCCGGCGTCACCTTCGCGGGCACCCGCGAGGCCGTCTCTCCGCTCCTGGCCGCCGCGAACCGCACCTACGCGCCCGTGTTCTCCTTCGGGTGGCACGACACGAGCGCCACTCCGCCCGCGCGCCTCCAGGAGCTCTTCGAGGGACGCGACCCGGTGGAAGGGAAGGGCGCGGCGTACCTCTGCCGCGGCTTCGTCTGCGAGCGGCCCATCACCGACGCGGCCACGCTCGCCGAACGACTGGTGGCGGCCCCGGGCCACTGAAAAGGCCCCGGCCCGCCTGCCCGCGCCGGGACTACTTCACGTCCGTGACCTGGAGCGAACCGATGAGGGGCGTGATCTCCGCGTTCCCCTCGTAGCCCACGGCGAAGTGGGTGGCGTCCGCGACGGGCTGGTTGAAGGTGGGGTCCAGCTGGGTCCACTCACCCACGTACGCCTCCACCCACTCGTGCCAGTACAGCGCGGGCACGCCGTCCGAGTTCACCATGTAGATGACGCCGTCCACGCGGCGCGCGGGGATGCCGGACGCGCGCAGCATCGCCACCGTGAGCAGCGAGTGCTCCGTGCAGTCGCCCTTCTTCTGGCGCAGCACGTCCGTGGCCCGATCCGCGCTGGCGCCGTAGTCCTTCTGCAGGTTGCTGTACACCCACGCGGACAGCATCCGCGCCGCCGTGTACGCGTCCTTCTCCTCGCGGATGATGCTCTTCGCCTGCGCGAGGATGGCCGGCGACTCGGACTCCACCGCGAGCGTGGACTTGAGGTTCTCCCCGCCGTCGGGGTCCGCCACCGGCCGGGGCTTGCGGCCCTTGGGCGCGGGCGGCGCCGCCATCAGCGTCACCTCCACGCGGCCGTCCGGCAGCGGCCTGTACTTCTGCCGGTACGTGTCCTGCTGGAACTTCGCCGGCAGGTTCTTCATCACCAGCTTCACCTGGCCGGGCACCTCGCGCGCCTTCGCGGGCAGCGGCTGCGGCAGCACCACGCGCGTGAGGCCGAACACCTCCACCAGGTCCATCCGCTTCGCCACGGTCTCCGACTCGGCTCTCGCCTGCATCGTCTGGCCGAAGTCCACCCGGACCATCTTCCCGTCCGTCGTCAGGAAGGCCGCCACCGGCACCTTCTCCTTGTCCGACAGCGTGCTCACCCGCGACAGCTTCACCTTCACGCCGCCCAGCACCTGCTCCTCCGGTGCCTCCAGCGTGGTGACGGTGCGGTAGCCCTCCAGGTCGGAGCCGTCCAGCGTCACACCCTCCACCTTCTGCCCGCGCAGCAGCGCAACTCGCGCCTGGTCCGCGTCCTCCACCGTCTCCTTCGGCGCGGGCAGCGGCTTGAGCACCTCCTCCGGCTGGCCGGGGCGCTTGCGCACCACGCGCAGCCCGTCCGCCGTCACCGTGCCCACCAGTTCCTGGTCCCCGCCGTCCCCGCGCTGGGTCACGGTGAAGGACAGCAGGCGTCCGCCCGGCTTCGCTTCGTAGACGCGCACCTCGCGGTGCACGCGCTCGGACACCCGCGTGCCCACCTGCGCCTTGAAGATGAGCTCGTTGACGCTCTGGGCCTTGCCGCCCGGCAGCGCCGTCAGGTCGGTGAAGAACCAGCCCACCTTCTTGTCCATCAGGTACAGGCCGAAGTACTCGCCGCCCTTGGGGCGCGGGGCCTTCAGCGCGTCGGACAGCTCCTGCGCCTGGGGCGCGGGGGCCTTCGTCTTCGCCTGGGCCTTCTCCGCGGCCGCCTTCGCCTGGGCCTTCAGCGCGGAGGCGGAGGGCGCCTGGGCCCAGACGGGCGCGGGTGCCCCCGTCAGCAGGGCGAGCAGGCTCAACAGTCCCAGACGGGTGCGTCGCATCGGTCGGTTCGTGGAAAGCATCTGCCCCCTCCTGACGGGGACCCGGGCGGCGTCTTCACTCACGCCCAGGGGTGGTCAACTCCGGACGGCGGACTACAGGCGCTTCGTCAGGATGATGAGGTCGTCGCCCTGCTTGTAGAAATCCCGCAGGCGCGCCTCTTCCCCGTACTTCATGGACGCGTAGAAGCCGCGCGTGGGGCCGTAGGCCTCCGTGGCGCTCGTCTCCACGCGGATGAGCCGCGCCTTGCGGCGGCGCAGGTCGCCCTCCATGGAGGAGATGAGCTGGGCGCCAATGCCCTGGCCGCGCACCTCCGGCGAGGAGGCGATCCAGTACAGGTCGAAGGCGTTCTCCGTCATGGGCGTCGGGCCGTAGCACGCGTACCCGACGATGCCGCCTTCCTGCCCGCGGTCCGCCACGAGGATGGAGTAGTCCCGGTTGCCCGCGGTGAGCGCGGTGTCAACCAGCTCGATGGCGCAGTCCTGCTCCTCCTGCGAGAAGGTTTCGATTCGCCGGATCAGCGCGGCGAGCGGTTCCCGGTCCTTTCTTTCGAGTGTGCGGATTTCCATGGGCTCTTTCGAGAGCGACCTCCACGAGTCGTGAGGCCAGGGTCGCGTAGTCCATCCCGGCGGCAAGCGCCGCCTTCGCGAACCCCGCGCCCGGGTGAAGGTCGCAGTTGGGGTTGATGTCGATGACGTACGGCACACCTTCGGGCGACACCCGAAGGTCCACGCGTCCATAGTCCTGGCAGTCCAGCGCTGCAAATGCTTCCAGCGCCGTCTGGACGCAACGGGCTTCCTGCACTGCGTCGAGCCGGGCCGGTCCGGTGGGCGAGTCCCGGCACTCCGGTGACTCCGCCTCCCACTTGGCCCGGTACGATACGATGTTCGGGCGGTTGTCGAACGCGCGGCCGAAGTGGATCTCCGAGAGCGGCAGCGGCTGTCGGGGGTTGTTGCCCAGCAGCGGCACGTACACCTCGCGCCCGGGAATGAACTGCTCCACCAGCGCGGGCTGGTGGAAGGTCTTGAGGACGGACTCGCACGCGCGCACCAGCGCCGAGCGCTCCGTGACGACCGAGTCGAAGTCCACGCCCACGCTCGCATCCTCGCGCGCGGGCTTCACGATGAGGGGCCAGGGCAGGTCCACCGCCAGGGCGTCCTCGCGGCGGCGCACCACGAAGGAGGCGGGCGTGGAGACGCCGTTGGCGCGCAGGAGCTCCTTCGCCTTGGGCTTGTGCAGCGCCAGCCCCAGCGACAGGGCGGACGAGCCGGTGTACGGCAGGCCCAGCGCGTCCAGGAGGCAGGGGACCGCCATCTCCCCCCGGCTGTCCGCGGCCAGCGACTCGCAGAGGTTCACCACGAGGTCGGGCTGGAGGAAGCGCAGGGCCTCCACGAAGTCCAGCCGGTCCCCTTCGATGGCGAGCGGCTCGGCGTTCACGCCGTCCCGACTCAGCGCGTGGGCCAGGCTTTCGGCGACCCGGACCACGTCCTCGCGGGCTTCTCTCCCGGGGTCTTCTTCCAGCAGGTCGTGGTCACGATTGTGCAGCAGGATGATGTGCATTCGGAGTGGCTGAAGGGTTAGCACGTCCCCAGGGACCTTCCCAGCCTGTGACATGGTGGCTGGTCGGCCCCTCACAGGGCTACCGCCCGCCAGGGTCTGCGGTACGGTAGGTGACCTCCAAGGTGGGCGACCGCCGGGAGGAGGTCCGGGATTCCAGGAGCCCGGCAAGGACGACATGCGGATTCGCGACCCCATCCACGGCGTCATCCCGGTCAGCGACCCGGAGAAGGCCGTCATCGACAGCCGCTTCTACCAGCGGCTGCGCTACATCCGGCAGCTCGGCTTCGGCGACCTGGCCTTCCCCGGCGCCACCCACACCCGCCACGCCCACAGCCTGGGCGCCATGTTCGTCGCCTCGCGCGTCTTCGGCGCCGTCGCCAGCCGCTCGGACCTGCCGGACGATGTTCGTGAACATTTCTGCGAGGCCGTGCGCCTGGCGGTGCTGTGTCATGACCTGGGGCACATGCCCTTCTCGCACGCGTCGGAGCGCATCGCGCCCCGGCGTTCGCTGCTGCGGCTGCCCGGCTGGCTGGATTCCGTGGCGGAAGGGGAGCAGGCGAACCACGAGGACTTCACCGCCAAGCTCATCCTGGACAGCTCGCTCACGGAAGTCATCCAGCGCGAGTTCGGCCCGCGCGGCATCACCCCCATGGCGACGGTGGCGCTCATCTCCGGCGCGAAGCCGCCGAAGGATCCGGGCTTCACCTACAAGGGTGTGGACTGGACGCCGCTCCTGCGCGCCATCGTCTCCGGGGAGCTGGACGCGGACCGGATGGACTACCTCCTGCGCGACTCGTTCTACACGGGCGTGAACTACGGCCGGTACGACCTGGATTGGATCGTCTCCAACCTGAACCCGGCGGTGAAGGACGGCAAGGCGGTGCTGGCCCTGTCGCGCGCGGCGGCGTTCGCGTTCGAGGACTTCCTGCTCAGCCGCTACCACATGTTCGTGTCGGTGTACCTGCACCACACGTCGGTCAACTTCGACCACATGCTGCGCCGCTACTACGAGGAGACGCCCGGCGAGTTCGAGATCCCGGCGGACCCCGAGGCCTTCCTCCTCTGTGACGACGCGGCGCTCTGGTACACGCTGCGCCGCTCGAAGAACCGCTGGGCGGAGCGCATCAGCCGCAGGCAGGGCTTCAAGCTGCTGGCGCAGTTCACCGAGCGCGACACGGGCTATGACCTGGAGGTGCTCAACAGCGCGCTCACCAGCGAGGGCTTCGAGCACTACACCGTGCAGTCCAAGGGAGCGCTCAGCAAGTACGTGGGCTCCTCGGGAGGCAACCCGGGGCTGTTCATCCTGGACGTGTCCACGGGCAGGCTCACGGAGGTGGCGCGGTACACGCCGCTCTACCAGCGTTACAGTGGCGCGGTGCGCCTCACGCGGCTCTATGTCCGGCCGGACCAGGCGGAGCGGGCGCGTGAGATGATGGGCCGGCTGCTGGGCCAGACGACGCAGTCCTGAAGGATGGTGCGGTGATGAGTGAGCTCCTTCCAGGCATGGGCCTGCTGCCGTCCCACACCCCCGCGGAGCCCCGGGCGTCCTCGGTGGTCATCCTCTACCGCCGCGCGCGCGACGGCGTGGGCGTGGAGGTGTTCTGGGTGAAGCGCGAACGGGCGCTCGCCTTCGCCGGGGGCTTCTACGCCTTCCCGGGCGGGAAGCTGGACCGCGACGACGCGGACGTGCCCGTGCAGGGCGTGCAGGGCGAGGAGGCCGCGCTGCGCTCGGCGGCGGCGCGCGAGCTGTTCGAGGAGGCGGGCGTGCTGGTGGCGGAGGGCGCGCGCTCGCTCTCCCCGGAGGCGCTGGCGGAAGCGAGGAACGCGCAGCTCGCGGGCACGGTGAAGTGGAGCGGGTGGCTCGCAAGCCAGGGCCTCTCCTTACGCGCGGAGGACCTGAAGCCCGCGGGCCGGTGGATCACGCCCCCCTGGGCGCCGGTGCGCTTCGACACGCGCTTCTACCTGGTGGAGCTGCCGGAGGGCGCGAGCGCGAGCATCATCGCCGGCGAGCTGTCCGAGGGCGCGTGGATCCGTCCCGCGGACGCGCTCTCGCGCTGGAGTGACGGCACGGCGCTCCTGCACCCGCCCGCGCAGCATGCGCTGCAGGTGCTGGCGGAGTTCACCGACGACTCGGACGCCCGGGCCCGGCTGTCCACGCCGCCGTACTGCCCGGGCTACGTGGCCCAGCGCATCGAGTTCCAGCGCGGCGTGCGGGTGGTGGCGCTGGAGACGCCCACGCTGCCGCCCGCGACGCACACCAACGCGTACGTGCTGGGCACGGGTGACCTGCTGGTGGTGGATCCGGGCTCCTCCGACGTGAAGCAGTACGCGAAGCTGCTGTCGCTGGTGGCGGGCCTGAAGGCGGAGGGGATGCGGCCCGTCGCGGTGGTGCTCACCCACCACCACGGCGACCACGTGGGCGGGGCGCTCGCGGTGAAGGAGCGGCTGGGCATTCCGCTCTGGTGCCACGCGCGCACGGCGGACCGGCTGGACTTCCCGGTGGAGCGGCTGCTGGAGGACGGCGAGGTGCTGGAGCTGGGCGGCCCGCTGCCGCAGCGCTGGCGCGTGCTGCACACGCCGGGGCACGCGCAGGGACACCTGTGCCTCGTGGACTTCCGCAGCAAGGCGGCGGTGGTGGGGGACATGGTGGCCAGCGTGGGGTCCATCGTCATCGACCCGCCCGAGGGCAACATGGTGGACTACCTCACCCAGCTGCGGCGGCTGCGCGACTGGCCCGTCACCACGCTGTACCCCGCGCACGGCTCGCCGGTGCCGGACGGCCCGGGAAAGCTGGACGAGTACCTGCGCCACCGCGCCCAGCGCGAGGCCATCATCCTGGAGGCGGTGCCCGCCACGGGCGCCACGCTGGCGGAGGTGGTGGCGACGGCCTACGCGGACACGCCGCCGCTCTTGCACCCGGTGGCGGAGCGCAGCGCCCTGGCCACGCTGGAGAAGCTGGTGGCGGAGGGCCGCGTGCGCGAGGAGTCCTTCTCCTGGTTCCGGCTCGGCGGCGGCGCCGGGGCCTAGAAGCTGCCCAGCAGGGCCAGGCGCGGGCCCTGCTCGCTGTACGTGGCCACGGGGAGCAGCCGCACCCCGCTCGCGCGGGCCTGTGGTGCGGCCTCCTGCTGGACGGCGCTGGCGTGGGACAGCTCGAAGCCCACGCTCGCGCCCACCACCGGCAGGATGAAGAGGGCGATGTTGACGGCCGCGGGCGCGTCACTGCCGCCGCTGTTCGCCAGCGACAACCCCAGCAGCGTCGCCCCCCAGCCCACCATGCTCCCGGCCACCGTGGCGCCCAGCCTCCCGCGCCCCTTCATCAGCCGGCCGCCGCCATACGTGCCCACCGGGATGCCGATGAGCGCCCCGGCCGCCGTGCCCGCGACGGCCACCACCAGGCACTCGTCACACCCCACCGTGGCGGAGCCCAGCAGGTACCCGAAGGAGCCCAGCACGGTGGCGCCCACGACGCCGCCCGCCGCCCCGCCCAGCAGCTCCAGGCCCACGCGCGGCACCGGGTCCCTGGCGGGAGGCGGCCGCGCGGACGGAAGGGCCCCGGCGGTGACGGAGGGGTGGGGTTCGGACGGCGTCTCGCCCCGGGGCGTGGCCTCGGGCGGAGCCGGTGCGTCCTCCTCCGGCGCGACCACCAGGGGCGGCGGCGTGAGGTTCCCGGTAGGAGCCGTGGCGGGCTCGGCGGGGGCTTCCTGGGCGGAGGCCAGGCCCGACACGAGCAGCAGGGCGACGAGGGGGAACGGACAGGGGGAGCGCTTCACCGCGCCCCACGCTACCGCAAGGGCGGCGCCCGCGTCGCCCCGTCCCCGGCGACCTCCACGCGCGGCCGGCGGCGCAGGGCCCGGAACAGCAGCGGCGCCGCGGCCAGCAGCAGCTGGGGCCCCAGGGACAGCGCGTCCGGGTACAGGCCCAGCATGTCCACGGTGATGAAGCGCACCGGCACCAGCGGCAGCGCCCCCACCTCCTGCAGCGAGTGGATGCCCTTGCCCAGCAGCATCACCGCCGTCACCACCAGCACCACGGTGGAGAGGTTGAAGAGGGTCTTCATGGGCAGCCGGTAGCCCATGCGGTTGACGAAGAGCACCAGCACTCCCAGCGCCAGGACGCCCGCCAGCACGCCCCACGCCACGCCCGCCGCCGAGTCCGTCGCGAGCCCCTGCAGGAAGATGGCCGTCTCGAAGCTCTCGCGCAGCACCGACGTGAAGGCGATGGCGAACAGGCCGAACATGCTGCCCCGGCCCAGCGCGCCCTGCATGCGCTGGCGCAGCTCCCCCATGAAGACGCTGACGTTGGCGCGCGCGTTGAGCCACAGCGCCGCGTACAGGAGCATGCCCACCGCGACGAGCGCCGTGACGCCCTCCATCCACTCACGCTGCGCCCCGGCCAGCAGCTTGCGGCCCAGCACGTACGCGAGCGCGCCGACGATGAGCGCGGACACCCAGCCCGCGTGCACCACGCGCACCTGCTCCATGGCCTTCATCTTCTTGAGCGCCGCCAGGAGCGCCGTGACGATGATGGTGGCCTCGAAGCCCTCGCGCAGCAGGATGAGCAGCGTCAGCCACACCACGGACAGCATGCTGGTGGTGCTGCCGTTCTCCCTGCGCGCCTGGTCCAGCAGCGACAGCAGCTCCCGCCCCTCGTCCTGCAGGTGCGGGCTCTTGTGCTCGGCGGCGAGCCGCGCCTGGAGGAAGGCCTCCTCCAGTTGCTGCGTCAGGACGGGGTTCTTGCCGCGCAGCTTGGGCTCCACCGGCTCCAGGCCGTTGAGGTACGCGTCCAGCAGCTCCGTCTTCGCGCCCACGTAGTCACCCGCCGCGCCCAGGCGCAGCGCGTTGCCCACCGCCTGCCGCGCGGAGAGCAGCGCCTTCTCCTCGTCCTCGGCCGGCATCTTCCGGCGCAGGCACGCGACCTTGTCCGCGCCGTACTCCTTCGCGAGCTCCGCGTCGGTGGCGGTGGCCAGGCGCTCCAGCGAGGCGCGCGGCGGCTCGCCCTGGCACGGCGGCTGGCGCAGCGTGAAGACGAAGAAGGCCAGCGACCAGCGGTCGTCCTCGGAGAGGGTGGGGTAGGCCGGCATCGCGGTGCCGGGCACTCCGAAGCTGGTGGTGTTGAAGGCCTTGTACGGCGTCAGGCCCTCCTCCATCAGCTCCGGATCCTGGAAGTTCGCCGGGCGCGGCTCCATGGTGTCCGCGATGGCCACCGCCGCCTTGCCGTCCGCGCCGTGGCAGGACGCGCAGTTGGTCTGGAAGAGCTTCGCCCCGTGCTCCACGTCCGGCGCCTTGCGCGGGCTGCGCGCGAGGCCCCCCGCCAGCACCAGGCTCTCCACCAGCTCCCCGCAGTCGCGGCTGACGCCCTCGGGGTCCGCGTGCTGGTCCACGCGCGCCTGGATGTCCTTCACGCGCGGCACGAAGGTGGCCGCCGCCGGGCCCAGGTCCTTCGCCGCGTCCAGCGCCTCCGCCGCGAAGCTCTTCTGCTCCGTCAGCTCGAACTCGGAGCGCGACGCCACCGCCGCCGGGTAGTCCGCCTGGAGGTACTGGAGGATGCCCACCAGCCGGTGCCAGGTGCGCCCCTCGTCGGACGCGGGCGCTTCCGCCCGGACGGAGGAGGACAGCGCGAGCAACAGGCACAGCGAGACGGAGGCGGCGCGATTCACGTCCGCGTTCTACCAACGCCTCCGGGGCCTTTCAATTCTGAGAATCAAAATCAGGATGAGGTCCGCTCATACGTGAAGAAACCGAAAGGAAGCTCGCCCTCGGGGTGGGGCTCCTCCTCCACGAGCCTCCAGGTGGACAGGTCCACCGGCGGGAAGCGGGCGTCGCCGGGGAAGTCGCGGGCGATGCGGGTGAGGTAGAGTCGCTGCCAGCGGTCCGCCGTCTGGGTGTACAGGTCCTCGCCGCCCGCGATGAAGACCTCGCTGTCGGTGGAGGCCTTCCACAGGGCCTCGTCCACGGAGTGCGCCACCTGGACGCCGGGCGGGGCCGCCCAGTCGTGCTGGCGGGTGAGGACGACGGTGGTGCGCCCGGGCAGGGGCCTCCCGATGGAGTCGTACGTCTTGCGGCCCATGACGAGGGTGTGGCCCAGGGTCAGGCGCTTGAAGCGCGCCAGGTCCTGCGGCAGGCGCCAGGGCAGGGTGTTGCCCTGGCCGATGACCCGGTTCGCCGCCATGGCGACGATGGCGGACAGGCGCGCCGTCATACGGCCACGGGCGCCTTGATGGCGGGGTGCGGGTCGTAGCCTTCCAGCGTGAAGTCCTCGTAGCGGAAGGCGAACAGGTCCTTCACGTCCGGGTTCAGGCGCATGCGCGGCAGGGGGCGGGGTGCGCGCGTGAGCTGCTCCTTCGCCTGCTCCACGTGGTTCAGGTACAGGTGCGCGTCGCCCAGGGTGTGGATGAACTCGTGCGCGACGAGGCTCGTGGCCTGCGCCACCATCATCGTCAGGAGTGCGTACGACGCGATGTTGAAGGGCAGCCCCAGGAAGATGTCCGCGCTGCGCTGGTAGAGCTGGCAGGAGAGGCGGCCGTCGGCCACGTAGAACTGGAACATCACGTGGCAGGGCGGCAGCTTCATGACGGGCAGGTCCGCCACGTTCCACGCGCTGACCAGGTGACGGCGCGAGTCCGGGCTCTTCTTCAGGCCCTCCACCAACTGCCGCATCTGGTCCACGGGCGTGCCGTCCGGCGTGCTCCAGGAGCGCCACTGGTGGCCGTACACCGGGCCCAGGCTGCCGTCCGCGTTCGCCCACTCGTCCCAGATGGTGACGCCGTGCTCCTGGAGGGAGCGCACGCTCGTGTCCCCCCGGAGCATCCACAGCAACTCGTGGAGGATGGACTTCACGTGCAGCTTCTTGGTCGTCACCAGGGGGAAGCCCTGGGCGAGGTCGAAGCGCAGCTGGTGGCCGAAGAGGCTCAGCGTCCCCGTGCCGGTGCGGTCGCCCTTCCTCGTCCCGTGTCGCAGAACGTGGTCCATCAGACTCAGGTATTGCTGCATGCCCTTTTTTGTAGGTTCGCGGACGGGGCCGGGCAAACTTCCTTCCAGCGATTGTTCTCTGCCGGGCGTCGCCTCCGTCGCGGCGCTAGAAGAGGGTGGAATGAAGATCTACACGAAGACCGGCGATAAGGGAGAGACGGGCCTTTTTGGTGGGGGCCGCGTGTCGAAGGACGACGCGCTGGTGGACGCCTACGGAGAGGTGGATGAGCTCAACTCCACGCTGGGCCTCGCGCGGACCTTTCCCCTGCCCGCGGACCTGGAGCACTTCCTCCAGCGCATCCAGGATCAGCTCTTCACCGTCGGCTCGGTGCTGGCCACGCCGCCGCAGAGCCGGGCCGCGGCGCACATCCCGGAGCTGAAGCCGGAGTGGGTGGAGGAGATGGAGCGCCACATCGACCGGTACGAGGAGGAGCTGCCGAAGATGACGCACTTCATCCTCCCGGGCGGCTCGTCCGCGGCGGCGGCGCTGCACCTGGCGCGCACGGTGTGTCGCCGGGCCGAGCGCCGGGTGGTGTCGCTCCTGCGCGAGGACAAGGCGCCGCCCGCGGTGGCCGTGTACCTGAACCGCCTGTCGGACCTGCTCTTCGTCGTGGCGCGGCTGGTGAACTTCCGCGCCGGGCTGCCGGACGTGAAGTGGATCCCCGAGAAGCCCTCGAAGTAGGTGATGTGAGCGTGGATCCGCTGCCCACCGCCCGGCTCCGGGCGCTTGCCCAGCAGGTGGGCTTCGACCTCATCGGCTTCGCGCGCGCGGAGCCCATCCCGCCGTCGTCGCTGCTGTCGTGGCTGGAGGCCGGCTACGACGCGGACATGGACTGGATGGGGTCGCGCGCGGAGGAGCGGCTCGACGTGTCGGTGCTGCTGCCCGGCGCGAAGACGGTGCTGTCGTTCGCCAACAACTACTACCGGGATGACGCGCCGTCGCAGGGCTCCCCCATCGCGCGGTATGCGCGGGGCCGCGACTACCACTCCACGCTGCGCGACCGGATGAAGGCGTTCCGCAAGACGATCAACGCCTGGTACCCGGGGCTGGGCACCTACGGCGGCGTGGACAGCGGGCCCATGATGGAGAAGGTGTGGGCCGCGCGCGGGGGCCTGGGCTACGTGGGCAAGAACGGGTGCCTCATCACGGAGTCGCACGGCTCCTGGGTGCTCCTGGCAACGCTCATCTTGGACGCGGCCGTGGACGTCTACCCGGAAGGGCCGGTGGCGGACCGCTGCGGCTCCTGCCGACGCTGCCTGATGGCGTGTCCCACGGGCGCGCTGGTGGGAAACCGCCAGGTGGATGCCAGGGCGTGCCTGTCGTACCAGACCATCGAGAACCGCGACCGCGACGTGCCGGAGGCGTTCCGGCTCAAGTTCGACAACCTCATCTTCGGCTGCGACATCTGCCAGCAGGTGTGCCCGCTCAACAGGAAGCCGGTGTTCGCCAACGACCACCGCTTCGTGCCCCGCGCGGTAGCGGCCCTGGGCACCGCGGAGCTCGCGGCCCTGACACCCGAGCAATACAAGGAACTCGTCACCGGCACCGCGCTGGCGCGCGCGAAGTACGACGGTTTGAGGCGCAACGCTGTCTATGCACTGGGCGTCGCACGGCAGGCGCACGCCCGGCCGCTGCTCGAAAAACTCAGCGACGACGCCAGTGAACTGGTACGCAGCGCCGCACGATGGGCGCTTCTCCAGCTGGAGTCGTGACACCCGGATCCGCCGCGCCGCTCGGGCGTGTGTACGCGGCGCTGACGGTGCAGGTGCTGATCAGCGCGGGCACGTACCTGGCCGCCAAGCGGGCGATGACGGAGCTGTCGCCGTTCACCGTGGTGCTGTGGCGCTTCCTCGTGTGCGGCGTCGCGTTCACGCTGTTGCTCGCGCTGACGCCGGGGCCCACGCTGCCGCCGCGCACGGCGTGGAAGCGCGTGGCGCTCCTGGGCCTGATGGGCGGGCCGGTGAACCAGACGCTGTTCTTCTCCGGGCTCTCGCGCTCCACGGCGGCGCACGCGGCGCTGCTCTACGCGCTGACGCCCATGGGCGTGTACGTGGCGAGCCTCGTGCTGGGGCGCGAGCGGGTCTCCACGCGCGCGACGGCGGGCATCCTCACCGCGCTCGTGGGCGTGGTGGTGTTGCTGCTCGGACGGGGGCTCGCGAGCGCGCAGGGGTCGATCCAGGGTGACCTGCTCATCCTCACGGCGGTGGTGGCGTGGGTCATCTACACGACCGAGGGCAAGCCGCTCGCCTCCGAGCATGGGCCGCTGCGCGCGACAGCGTGGACGATGACGGTGGCGACGGCGCTGCAGCTGCCGCTCATCCCGTTCGTGCTCAAGCCTGGGGAGGTGTGGGCGGCGAGCTTCGCGGCGAAGGGCTCCATCGTGTACCTGGGGCTGATGACGTCGGTGGTGGCGTACCTGCTCTGGTACTACGCGCTGTCGAAGGTGCCCGCGTCGCGCGTGGCCATCTTCTCCAACCTGCAGCCGGCCGCGACGGCGCTCGCGGCCTGGGCCTTCCTGGATGAGTCCCTGCACTGGGAGCTCGCGCTGGGCGGTGCGCTGGTGCTCGTGGGCGTGCGGCTCACGCAGCGCGCCCCGCTGAAGCCTCCGCCGGTGGTGGTGCGCGTGGGTTGAGGTCCCCGCGTTGACGCCAGGCGGGAAGGGGGCGCACGCTCACGACCGTGCTGCGCGCGGGCGAGGATCTGCTGAAGGTCGATGACCGGTTGTGGCTGCTCACCGCGGCCACTGGGGTGGGCGTCTACGACTTCGCCTTCGACCGGTTCTTCGCCTGCCGGCGACCCTATGTCCTGCCCGACGCGCCCATCGACGTCGTGGCACGCGCTGGGGCCTGGCAGGAT
The DNA here is from genome assembly GCF_003612055.1 of Corallococcus llansteffanensis. GTDB lineage: Bacteria > Myxococcota > Myxococcia > Myxococcales > Myxococcaceae > Corallococcus > Corallococcus llansteffanensis. The sequence continues at coordinate 997 of NZ_RAWB01000190.1, read as the reverse complement.
TACGCGGAGCGCTACCGGGAGTTGGAGGCCCAGGGGGTGCGGTTGATCCACTCTCCGGAGCAGCACCTGCGCGCGACGGAGCTACCGCACTGGTATCCGCTCCTGGAGGACCTGACGCCCCGCAGTGTCTGGTTCGACGCCCCTCCGGACGCGGACACGGTGGAGCGGCTCGTGGGCTGGCCGGTGTTCCTCAAGGGCGCTCGACAGACCAGTCGCCATCGCAAGTCCCTCTCCATCATCGAGGGGCCAGACGCCTTCCGGCAGGCGATGGATGCCTATGCCCGGGATTCCATTCTGCACTGGCAGCAGGTGGTGTGCCGCGAGCTGCGCCCCCTGCGAAGGGTGGACGACACGCAAGGGGCGGATGCGCTGCCTCGCTCCTTCGAGTTCAGGACCTTCTGGTGGCGTCAGCAACTGGTGGGCTGGGGGCCGTACTGGTGGCAGGGGAGGCCCTACACGCTGACGCCCCGCGAGGAGCAAGATGCCCTGGCCCTCGCGAGTGAGGCGGCGCGCCGGATGGCAGTCCCCTTCCTCGTCGTCGATGTGGCCCAGGAGCAGTCCGGCCGGTGGATCGTCATCGAGTGCAACGATGGCCAGGAGAGCGGCTACGTCGGCGTGGCGCCCTTCGCGCTCTGGCAGCGCGTCCTGGACCTGGAGCGCGAGCGCGCGGGCTGAAAGCACCGTTCGTCGCCAGCGCGCATGGTTGATGCGCTTCTGCTGCGTCTCCACCCGCTGCGAAACCAGGACGAGAGCTCCCTCGGCCTCGTCCCGTTCGCCTGCGCCCAGGCCTGGTTCATCGAAGGAGCGATGCTCTCTCTAGTCGCTGTTCGGATCCCAGTCAGAGATGTCCTTCTTGGGCTCCGGCGGCGGCTTCGGACGCGGCGCCTCGGCGGGACGCGGCGGCGGCGCCTTCTTCACCACGGGCGGGGGCGGAGGCGGCTCGTCGTCCGACGTGGTGTCGGGGCTCGTCACGGGCTCGGCCACCACGGGCTTCGAG
>NZ_RAWB01000018.1 GCF_003612055.1 Corallococcus llansteffanensis | reverse complement strand
GCCCCCCCGTGCAGCGTCACCAGCCTGCGCGAGATGGCGAGCCCCGCTCCCGTCCCTCCACCGTAGGCCTGCGCGGGGTGCAGGCGTCGGAACAGCTCGAAGATGGCCTCATGGAATTGGGGAGCGATGCCGATGCCCGGGTCCTTCACGTAGAAAATGTAGGGCGCCGCCACGTGCGCCGCCGCCTCCGGCCGCGCTTCTCCCGGCGCGAGGAAGCCCACCTCCACCCAGCGGTGCTCGCCCGCCTGGTACTTGGCCGCGTTGGTGATGAGGTTGGCCCACACCTGGCGGATGCGGACGGCGTCACACGCCACGGTGGGCAGCCGGCGGGGCAGGCGCACGTCCACCCTGCCCTCCTGGAGCCGCGAGCCCAGCGTGCGCAGCACGTCGTCCACGAGGGCCTGATGGTCTGTCTCCTCCCACGACAGCTCCAGCTGGCCCAGGCGGCTGTACTCGAAGAGGTTGTCGAGCAGCTCGTAGGTGCGCTTCGCGAGCCACGCCAGGGACTCCAACTGCCCGCGTCCGACCTCGCCCAGCGACGGGCCGAAGTCCTCCTGGAGGAAGGAGCTGTACTGGAGGATGCCGCGCAGGGGCTCCTTCAGGTCATGCGCCACGGTGCCGCCGAAGGCGTCCAGCTCCGCGTTGGAGCGGGCCAGCTCGCGCGACAGCCCGGCCAGCTCCTCCGCGTGCCGCAGCACCACGCCCACCAGCGCGCCCTTGAGCGCGCGCGCCGCCTCCAGGTCCTGCGCCGTCCACGGCAGCGAGGCGCCCCGCACGTCCTCGCGCCACACCTGGAAGGACACACGGGGGTGCAGCCGCGAGTGTCCCGGCTCCGGGTGCATGGACTTGTGGGGATTGCCGGCCCACGCCACGGTGCGCGCCACCTCCGGGCGGAACCACAGCGCGAAGTGCGGCACCGCCGGGTCCAGGCGCACGGCCAGCAGGCCCGCGGCCACGTCCGTGCGGGCGGCCATCGCGGGATGCGTCCCGCCCAGGCGGTCGGTGAACCAGAGGTCGTCCTGCAGGTCCTGCTCGGAGAGCCACGCCACCAGGGCCCGCACGTCCGCCTCCGGCGGCGTGGCACCCAGCAGCAGCGGCGTGTTGCCCAGTCCAGAGCTGGCGCCCAGCACCAGCGCCACGCCCCGCGCGCCGGTGAGTTCCATCAGCAGCGGGGCGTGCCCCTCCAGGAGCCGGGCGGGGTTGCGCTCGCCCAGGCCGGGCATCACCAGCATGTTGAGCAGCGAGGCGCGGCGCGCCTGGGCCGCGGCCTCCTTGCCGCGCTCCTCGGCGGAGAGCTGGAGCGACAGCAGCCGCGCCAGCACCTCGGACGCCTGCCGCTTCGCGGCCGACACGCTCCGGGGCGTCAGGTGGTGGCAGGCCATGAGCCCCCAGAGCTGACCGTCCTTCAGGAGCGACACGCTGAAGGACGCGCCCACGCCCATGTTGCGCAGGTACTCCAGATGGATCTCGGACACGCTGCGCAGGGCCGCGCCGGACAGGTCCAGCGGGCGGCCGGTGTCCGGGCGGGTCGCGGGCACCAGGCCCACGACCTTCGCGTCCACGTCCGCGATGAGGCGCACGAGGTTGCGCGTGTAGAGGGCGCGCGCCTGCGCGGGGATGTCGCTCGCCGGGAAGTGCAGCCCCATGAAGCGCTCCACGCCGTCGCGGACGCTCTCCGCCACCACCTCGCCGTGCCAGTCCGAGTGGAAGCGGTACACCATCACCCGGTCGAAGCCGATGAGCGCGCGCATCGCGTCCGCGGCCTCCTGGAGCAGCGCGGCCGCGCCGTTCGCCCGCGCCAGCGGTGACACCAGCCGGTGCACGGCGACGAGCGCGCCCTCCTCCGCGTCCGCGTCCTCCCGCGACAGCGGCTCCAGCTCCAGCACCCGGAGCCCGTCGCTCTCATGCAGCAGCGCGGAGCACGGCTGACCGCCAGCCTCCACGGTGACGGGGCCCAGGGCCGCGCCCGCCTCCACGCGCGCGAGCGCGTCCGGGGACAGCACGCGGGAGAGCGGCTGGCCCAGGAGTGCTTCGGACCCGGCGCCCAGCAGCGTGGCCGCGTTGGCGCTCACCACGGCGATGGTGTCCCTGCCCTGCTCGAAGGCGACGAGCACCCCCCGGGGCTGGATGCCGCCCAGCAGGTGGATGGGCTCGCGGTCGCAGAGGCTGAGGTCGGCGTCAGAGACGGGCAGGGACATCGGAGTTCTCTCGCATCAGCCAGGCGGCGAAGGCGTCGAAGGTGTCGCGAGCGCCCTGGACGACGGCCGCATCGAAGGTGTCCGAAGCAGCCCGTTCAGACGCCTGGGTGACGACGTCGCCAAAAGCCCGCCACATGGGACCCACCTGGTCTCCGTAGGCGCGGAAGAAGGCGAAGTCGCCCACGCGCGCGCCGTCGCCGAAGTGGCGCGTCAGGTGGCGCAGGATGAGCTGCCCGCCCAGCGTGGAACCCTCCAAGACATAGGCACAGCCCAGCGCTTCGGCGAGCCCCGGAAGGTCAGGGAGCGCGGACGCGCGCGGCAGCCGTGCGAGCGAGGCCGTGTCGTGCCCCAGGGCGCGCAGGTCCGCCTCCAGCAGCGGCGTCTTCCAGCGCGACTCGAGCGCCAGCGCCTGCCCCAGCGCCGACAGCGGACCGGCGAGGCGCGCCTCCAGGGGCAGGTAGAGGCCGTAGAAGTCCTCCAACTGGCGCTGGTAGTCGCCGGGCGTCAGGTGCGCGTCCATCAGGCGCACCACACCCTCCGTGCGCTCGTGATGCGAGCGCGTCTCCGTCTTCAGTCGCTGCATCAGTGCCAAGGTCTCCCGAGGATGGGAAGCAGCGCGTCGTGGGGAAACAACCATTTGCGGAGAATGTTGTCCGTTCATCCGTTCACCGTCGGGTGCCCGCGGCCTTCAACGCGCTGTGGGGAACCTGACGGCCGGCCTGTCTCCCCGTTCCCACTCCACGCCGGCCAACGACCCCCTGCGCCACCCTGCCTTTACGGGCTGCGACACGGCGCGTTAGCCTGCATGCTCAACAGTTTGCCTTCCCGCGTCATGCGGGAGAGGAGTCCCACCGATGTCGTCCACCCTCCCCCGGCGCTACGGCCTGTATGAGCCGGAGACCGAGCACGACGCCTGCGGTGTGGGGTTCGTGGCCCACCTGAGGGGTCAGCGGTCGCGCGGCATCGTGGAGGACGCGCTGGAGCTGCTCAACCGGCTGAGCCACCGCGCCGCCGCGGGGCGCGACCCGGAGACGGGGGACGGCGCCGGCATCCTGGTGCAGCTGCCCCACCGCTTCTTCAACCACGAGGCGCCGAAGCTGGGCTTCGAGCTGCCGCCCCGTCGTCAGTACGGCGTGGCGCAGGTGTTCCTGCCGCCGGAGCCGGAGGCGCGTGCGGCGTGCGAGGCGCTGTTCGGGGACGTGGTGGAGGAGGAGGGCCAGCGGCTGCTCGGGTGGCGTGACGTGCCGGTGGCGCCGGAGGAGCTGGGGCCGCTGGCGCGGCAGGTGGCGCCGGTCATCCGGCAGCTCTTCATCGCGCGCCGGCGCGTGGTGCCCAGCGCCTTCGAGCGCAAGCTGTACCGCATCCGCAAGCTGGTGGAGAACCGCGTGCTGGCGCGCGGCGTGGATCCGCAGGGGCGCTTCCACGTGGCCAGTTGTTCGTCGGAGACGCTCATCTACAAGGGGCTGCTCCTGCCCCGGCAGCTGCCGCGCTTCTTCGCGGACCTGCGGCACCCGGAGTTCGTCAGCGCGCTCGCGCTGGTGCACTCGCGCTTCTCCACCAACACGTTCCCCACGTGGGAGCTGGCGCAGCCGTTCCGCTTCATCGCGCACAACGGTGAAATCAATACATTGCGTGGCAACCGCAACTGGATGACGGCGCGGCGCGGGCTGCTCCAGACGGCGAAGCTGGGCGGGAGCCTGGAGCCGCTGTGGCCCATCATCGTCCCGGGCAAGAGCGACTCCGCGCAGTTCGACAACATGGTGGAGCTGCTCTACCTGGGCGGCCGCACCCTGCCCCACGCGATGATGATGATGATCCCCGAGGCGTGGGAGGGGAACAAGGAGATGGCCGACGAGCGCCGCGCCTTCTACGAGTACTCCGCGTCGCTGCTGGAGCCGTGGGACGGGCCCGCGGCCATCGCCTTCACGGACGGGCAGCTCATCGGCGCGACGCTGGACAGGAACGGCCTCAGGCCCGCGCGCTACCTGGTGACGGAGGACGACCGCATCATCCTCGCGTCGGAGACGGGCGTCATCGACGTGCCCCCGTCGCAGGTGCGCCGCAAGGGGCGGCTGACCCCGGGCCGCATGCTGCTGGTGGACACCACCGAGGGGCGCATCATCGAGGACGAGGAGGTGAAGCGCGAAATCACCACGCGCTGGCCCTACCGCCGCTGGCTGCAGCGCAACGTCTTCACCTTCGAGGACCTGCCCGCCGTCCCCGCGCCCCCGCGCGTGAAGGGCGAGGCGCTGTGGCGGCTGCAGCGCGCGTTCGGCTACACGGACGAGGACGTGCGCACGACGCTGGTGCCCATGGCGGAAGGCGGCAAGGAGCCCACGGGCTCCATGGGCACCGACACGCCGCTCGCGGTGCTGAGCGACCAGGCCCCCACCCTCTTCAACTACTTCCACCAGCTCTTCGCGCAGGTGACGAACCCGCCCATCGACCCGCTGCGCGAGGCGCTGGTGATGACGCTGGCCACCGCGCTGGGCCCGGAGGGCAACACCTTCGAGGAGACGCCCGAGCAGTGCCACCGGCTGTCGCTGCCGGGGCCCATCCTCACCAACGGGCAGCTGGCGCGCCTGGCCAACCTGCGGGGCGACACGGGCCTGTTCGAGCCGCGCCCCTTGAGCCTGCTGTACCCGCACGCGGGCGGCGCCGCGACGGCGCTGGAAGTGGCGGTGGAGCGGCTGTGCATGGCGGCGGTGGACGCGGTGGACGCGGGCGCGAGCATCCTGGTGCTGAGCGACCGGGGCGTGGACGCGGCGCACGCGGCCATCCCCGCGCTGCTGGCCGTGTCCGCGGTGCACCAGCGGCTGGTGCGCGACGGCACCCGCATGTACACGGGCATCGTCCTGGAGACGGCGGAGGCGCGCGAGGTGCACCACTTCGCGTGCCTGTTCGCCTACGGCGTGTCCGCGGTGAACCCGTACCTGGCGCTGGACACGCTGCGCGCGCTGGCGGACGCGGGCGAGCTGAAGGCGGACGCGGACAAGGCCCAGGAGAGGTACCTCCACGCGATGGAGGAGGGGCTGCTCAAGGTGATGTCCAAGATGGGCATCTCCACGCTCCAGTCGTACCGGGGCTCGCAGCTCTTCGAGGCGGTGGGCCTGCAGCGCTCCCTCATCGAGAAGCACTTCACCGGCACGCCGTCGCGCGTGGAAGGCGTGGGCCTGCCGGAGCTGGGCCGCGAGGTGTCCGAGCGGCACGCGCGCGGCTTCGGTACGGCGGCGGACGCGGAGGAAGGGCTGTTGCCGGTGGGCGGACAGTTCCGCTGGCGCCGGCAGGGCGAGCGGCACAAGTGGAACCCCGCCACGGTGGCGAAGCTCCAGGCGGCGGTGCGCGCGGACGACGCGGCGCTGTTCCAGGAGTATTCGAAGCTGGCGGACGACGAGACGCGCGAGCACAGCAACCTGCGCGGCCTCTTGGACGTGGTGACGGATGGGTGCACACCGGTGCCGCTGGAGGAGGTGGAGCCCGCGCTCTCGCTGGCGCGCAGGTTCGTCACCGGGGCCATGTCCTTCGGCTCCATCAGCGCGGAGGCGCACGAGACGCTGGCCATCGCGATGAACCGGCTGGGCGGCAAGTCCAACAGCGGCGAGGGCGGCGAGGAGGCGCGCCGGTACACGAAGGAGCCGAACGGTGACTCGCGCCGCAGCGCCATCAAGCAGGTGGCGAGCGCGCGCTTCGGCGTCACCGCCGAGTACCTGGTCCACGCGGACGAGCTTCAAATCAAGATGGCCCAGGGCGCCAAGCCCGGCGAGGGCGGACAGCTTCCGGGCCACAAGGTGGATGAGCGCATCGCCCGCGTGCGCTGGTCCACGCCGGGCGTGACGCTCATCTCCCCGCCGCCGCACCACGACATCTACTCCATCGAGGACCTGGCGCAGCTCATCTACGACCTCCAGTCCGTCAACGCGAAGGCGCGCGTGAGCGTGAAGCTGGTGAGCGAGGTGGGCGTGGGCACCATCGCCGCGGGCGTCGCCAAGGCGGGCGCGGGCTGCGTGGTCATCGCCGGCTACGAGGGCGGCACGGGCGCCTCGCCCCTCTCCAGCCTCCAGCACGCGGGGCTGCCGTGGGAGCTGGGGCTGGCGGAGACGCAGCAGGTGCTGGTGCACAACGGCCTGCGCTCGCGCATCCGCGTGCAGGTGGACGGCGGCCTGCGCACCGCGCGCGACGTGCTGGTGGCGGCGCTGCTGGGCGCGGAGGAGTTCGGCCTGGCCACCGCGAGCCTCGTCTCCGTGGGCTGCATCATGCTGCGCAAGTGCCACCTCAACACCTGCTCCGCGGGCATCGCCACGCAGGACCCGGCGCTGCGCGAGCGCTACCAGGGCACGCCCGAGAACGTGGTGAGCTTCTTCCTGCTGCTCGCCGAGGACCTGCGCCGGCTGATGGCGCAGCTGGGCGTCCGTCGGCTGGAGGAGCTGGTGGGCCGCGTGGACCTGCTGCGCCAGCGCCCGGCGGTGGACCACTGGAAGGCGCGCAGGGTGGACCTGTCCGCGCTGCTCACCGCGCCGGCCGCGCCCGCCTCCGAGCCCCGGCACTGCGACGTGCCGCACCGCAAGGACGTGTCGGACCACCTGGACCACGAGCTCCTGGCGAAGGCGCAGTCGGTGCTCGCGGGCGGGCCTCCGCTGCTGCTCAACCTGCCGGTGAGCAACACGCACCGCGCGGTGGGCGCGATGCTGTCGGGGGAGATTGCCCGCCGCCACGGCGCGCAGGGGCTGCCGGACGGGAAGCTGCGGGTGAAGCTGAAGGGCTCCGCGGGCCAGAGCTTCGGCGCGTTCCTGGCGGCCGGGGTGACGCTGGAGCTGGAGGGCGACACCAACGACTACCTGGGCAAGGGGCTGTCCGGCGGCCGCGTCATCGTCTACCCGCCCGAGGGCAGCCGCTTCACCTCCGAGGAGAACGTGCTCGTGGGCAACACGGTGCTCTACGGGGCGACGGCCGGCGAGGTGTACCTGCGGGGGCTCGCGGGCGAGCGCTTCGGGGTGCGCAACAGCGGCGCGCAGGCGGTGGTGGAGGGCGTGGGCGACCACGGCTGCGAGTACATGACGGGCGGCGTGGTGGTGGTGCTGGGCCAGACGGGCCGCAACTTCGCGGCCGGCATGAGCGGCGGCACCGCCTACGTGCTGGACCGCGAGCGCACCTTCCGCGAGCGCTGCAACCTGGAGATGGTGGAGCTGGAGTCGCTGGTGGACGAGTCCGAAATCTGGCTCGTGCACGGGATGATTGAACGCCACCTGCACCACACCGGCAGCGCGCTGGCGCGGCGGGTGCTGGACAACTGGGAGCTGATGGTGCCGCAGTTCATGAAGGTGATGCCCACCGACTACAAGCGCGTGCTCCAGGCGCGGCGCGCGGCGCGGCGTCCGCCACCTGCCACGGGCGTGCAGCAGCAACTCCATGTCGTTGGCGGGGGCGTCTAGCCATGGGCAAGCCCACGGGTTTCTTCGAGTGGCCGCGCACCCCCGCCCCCAAGCGGGACAAGGCGGAGCGTCTGGAGGACTGGCGCGAGCTGGTCCTGCCGCTGGCGCCGGAGGAGGCGAAGCGGCAGGCGGGGCGCTGCATGGACTGTGGCGTGCCCTTCTGCCACCAGGGCTGTCCCCTGGGGAACCTCATCCCGGACTTCAACGACGCGGTGTACCGGGGCCAGTGGAAGGAGGCGTACCAGGTGCTCAGCCGCACCAACACCTTCCCGGAGTTCACCGGGCGCCTGTGCCCCGCGCCGTGCGAGGCCGCGTGCGTGCTGGCCATCGACCGGGACGCGGTGACCATCGAGCAGCTGGAGAAGGAGATTTCGGAGCGCGCCTTCGCGGAGGGCTGGGTGAAGCCCCGCCCCCCGGCGCGGCGCACCGGCAAGCGCGTGGCGGTGGTGGGCTCCGGGCCCGCGGGGCTCGCGGCGGCGGCGCAGCTCAACGCCGCGGGGCACACCGTCACCGTGTACGAGAAGGACGCGAGAGCGGGCGGGCTGCTGCGCTACGGCATCCCGGACTTCAAGCTGGAGAAGGCGGTGCTGGACCGGCGCATCGCGCTGATGGAGGCGGAGGGCATCGTCTTCCGCACGGGCGAGGACGTGGGCGCGACGACGGGCTTCCGCGCGCTGCGCGAGCAGTACGACGGGCTGATGCTGGCCCTGGGCGCGCGGCGGGCCCGTGAGCTGGACGTGCCGGGGCGCGAGCTCTCCGGCGTGGTGCACGCGATGGACTTCCTGGAGCACCAGAACCGCGTGGTGACGGCGGGCGCGACGCCGGACGCGCGGCTGGAGGCGACGGGCAAGCGGGTCATCATCCTGGGCGGCGGCGACACGGGCTCGGACTGCCTGGGCACGGCGCTGCGCCAGGACGCGGCGAACGTGATGCAGGTGGAGCTGATGCCCGCGCCACCGTCGGTGCGCGCGCAGGGCAACCCGTGGCCGCGCTGGCCGCTGGTGTTCCGCACGTCGTCCAGCCAGGAGGAGGGCGGCGAGCGGGCCTTCGCCATCCTCACGAAGCGGCTGGAGGGCGAGGACGGCCAGCTCAAGCGGCTGCACGCGGTGCAGGTGGAGGTGCAGCGCGAGCCGGGCGGCGCGCCGAAGCTGGTGGAGGTGCCGGGCTCCGAGCAGGTGTTCGACGTGGACCTGCTGGTGCTGGCCATGGGCTTCACCGGGCCGGAGACGGGGAAGCTGGAAGAGGAGCTGGGCGTGGCGCTGTCGCCGCGCGGCACGGTGCGGGTGGACGCGAAGTTCGCCACGTCGGTGCCGGGCGTGTACTGCGCGGGCGACGCGAGCCGGGGCGCGAGCCTCATCGTCTGGGCGCTCGCGGACGGGCGCGAGGCGGCGCGCGCGCTGGACACCTGGCTGTCCAACACCACGTCCGTGCTGCCCACGCGCGGGCAGGACTGCGCATTCTGAAGCCAGCCCGGGGCCCCGCGCGTGAAGGCGCGGGGCCCGGGGTGTCACGTCAGTGGACGAAGGGCTCCGGCGGCCGCAAGAAGCTCAGCGGCAGGTCCCGGGGCTCCTTGGCGAACTCCGAGCGCAGCTCCAGGAGCTGCTGCACCTTCTCCAGGTCGCGGATGGGACCGACCTTGAACGACGGCTTCTCCCCGCTGAGGGGACCGTCGAAGGGCACCACCCCGGCGACGGCCTCCATCCGCTCCAGGAACGCGATGTCGAAGCCGAAGAAGGGGCTGCAGGTGGTGCAGGTGGCGATGTCATAGAGCCGCTGGTGCCGGCGCAGCAGGTCCGCGAACGGCCACGACACCAGCCCGGGGAACTGCTGGTCCGGGACGCTGAAGCTGAAGCCGATACCCCCACCCGTGAGGAACTTCGACGGCGTGGCCGGGATGCCCGACGTGGCGCTGATGTGCATGAAGGCGTTGTTGCCGCTGGTGCCGTTGAGGGCGGTGTCCCCGAAGTGGCAGCCATTGCAGGTGTTGCCGGAGAACTCCTTGCGCGCGCAGACCTGCGTGGCGGTGGGAGTCGGCGGCAGGCTGAAGGCCTCCCAATGCGTGGGCGGGTTCACCAGGGCGCTGCCCCCCAGGAAGAAGTTGCCATTGACCTTGTGGGGCACCGTGAAGCTGGCGGCGCAGGTGCCTGGCAGCATCACCGGCTGATGGACCCCGCTCGCGATCGGGCCCACCACGAGGGAGTTGACGTCCGGATCGATGAAGGGGTCGTGGTTGCCCATGTCGCTCGGCGTCAGCGCCACCGTGTGGGCCCGCAGGAGCCCGTTGGTGCGCGCGTCGGGGCCGGTGTCGGTGAGGTTCTCGTCCGCCAGCTGGAACTCCCGCAGCTCCCACTGGGGATTCGAGCCGCCCAGCACCAGGGCGATCTCATTGGTGCGCAGCTGGTTGAGGGCGTTCTTGTTGCCCTTCGTCGGAGCGCTGCCGTGCAGGACGACGCTCTCCGTCATCGCCTCCAGCTGTGAGAGGTAGGTCGCGTCGAAGCTGGTGTGGGTGCCCAGCTGCGCCCACTGCCGCGCCCAGTCGATGACGTTCTGGCAGCCCGTGCGGGGCACGCCGTACTCGATGATGGTGGTGAAGGGCTTGAGGTTGCACGTCGCCTCCGTGCCGGCGCCCCAGTTCGTGGGCTTCGTCATGCCGAACACGAAGCGCAGCTCGCCCGCGGTGGACGTCCCGCCGTAGCCGCCCGTGCTGCCGGCCAGGTCGATGCGGTTGACGATGGCCAGCAGCCGGAAGGGCGCGATGTCCAGGTTCAGCGGACCGGTGATGGACACCTTCCACTGGGTGCCAACGAGCACCAGGGAGGCGACCTCACCGCTGGCGGTGGCCCAGGGCTGGATCACCTCGGTGAACATGGCCTGGCGGGCCTGCACGGTGTCGCCGTTGAGCGTGTAGTCATTGAGCCACTGGGACAGCCATTTCAGGACGAACTCCGGGGCCGGGACGCCCGAGTCCTGCGCCATCTCCTTCATGAGGTGCGAGAAGGTCCACTTGCCGCCCTGCGTGCCCGCGCCGGTGCAGGGGTCCCAGGTGCGCGCCAGGTTCTGGACGACGGCCGGGTCGCGGATGAGCAGCGCCTTGTCCCAGACGTTCTGGGTGGTGGCGGGCAGCGCCGGGCACCCCGCGATGGGCACCATGCCCCCGCCCCGGAAGGCCTGGGCATCCAGCGAGATTCCCTCGAAGCGCGCGGCGGGGTGGCGCCCGTTGAAGAGGACGGTCTCACGGGTCACCTCGCCGAACTTGCCCGCCAGGACCTCCTCCTCGCCCTTCTTCCGGCGGTCCAGCTCCGAGTCCGTCACCTGCGAGAAGAGGGTGAAGAACTCCGGACCGGGGCTCTTGGGGATCCTGCCCAGCTGGGCCAGGGTGTCGGAGCGGAACAGGACCACCGGGTCCTGCGGGTCGCCCACGACGCGCACGAGGCTGCTCTCGAGCTCCTTGTTGGCGGGAGGTGCCAGCTTCACGTGGACGGCCGTCGTCTCCTTCAGGGGCGTCTCCTGCGACAGCTTCTGGGCGAAGACCGTCGCGGTCGACAGCCCCTCCACCGCGGGCAGCTCGCTGAGCTTGGAGGTCGTGCTTCCCTGCTCGGCGCGTGCCTCCGCCTGGGCGGGCGAACCTTCTGACGCCTCACCGGACGGTGTCGCCCTGGAACAACCGCTGACAGCCAGCATGGCCCCCAGCAGCCAGACCGACCGGCCCTTCCATCCCCTTGCATCCCTGCGCTCTTGAGACATGCACGCCCCGTCGTGGAGCCACCCTTCCCCGGATGGCCGGCGTGCACCCTAGGTACGGGGATGCAAGGGTATGAGTAGACCTCAGACTCACACACTGAGTCAAAGTGAGACACAGGACGGGGCAGCGTCGGTTCTGATTGTTTCCAGATCCTGACCCTATCCAATTCCAGACAGGCGTCTGCCTTGCAGGGCCGGGGCGCCGGGCCTTTCGCTTCCCCCTGGCTTCACACGGAACCCGCACTTCCAGTAGTATCGCGAACTGAACCTCCCGGCTTCTTGGGGATGCCGGGTGAGCTTCGCTCAGGATCGAATCATGACCCGTCGCATTGGGGGCGCCGGAACAGGCCCATCGCCGCTCTCGCGGTCCGAACGCACCACGCCTCCTCCTGCGCCCAAGGCGGCCCAGAAGAACACGGCGGAGACCGCCTCCAAGCTCCGCGAGGCCCGGTACGAGAGCCGCTTCGAGGAAGCGGAGGTCGCCCGGCCCAAGCCCCAGACAGAGGGCGGCAAGGCCGGCGCGAAGGCCGGTGCCAAGGCCGGCGCCGCGGCGCCCAAGACCGATGTGAAGCTTGGCGCGGACGTGCGCAAGACGCTGGATCAGCAGCTCGCGCTCCATCCGAAGAACAGCGCGGCCTGCAAGACGCTCAACGCGCTCGCCGCCTCGCCCGGCTTCCAGGGGCTGAAGGAGGCGGACCAGCAGAAGCTGCTGAAGTACGTGGGCGGCACCAACCGCGACCTGTCCGGGCCCGCGCGCGCGGCGCTGGACAAGAAGCTGGGCACGGACGCCTTCAAGAAGGCGGACGCGGGCAAGCAGACCGCGCAGCTCCAGAAGTTCCTCACGGACCAGCCCGCCACGCCGGACGTCGTGGCGCCCCAGAAGGATGCCTTCAAGGACAAGCGGCTGCCCTACAAGCTGCACGGGCCCTCGAACGTGAAGGACATCGCGTTCCAGGGCGGCAAGGCCGACGCCGTGAAGTACGAGGTGGAGGTGGACGGCAAGAAGATCCCCGTCTACCTGCCCAAGAAGGCGGACAAGACCTCCACCCACAGCATCGACGAGGTGGCCAAGGGGCTCGCCGCGCTGCCCAAGTCCAGCCGCGCGCTCGTCAAGGAGGTGCTGGTCGAGGGCAAGCAGAACCCCGACGACGCCTACTGGGCCAAGGAGTACAACGACCCCAACTTCTCCTCGTACATGACGGCCGGCGCCGACGGCGTCATCAACGTCTATCCGAGCAAGCCGAAGCAGTCCCAGGACTACCTCGACGGCACGATGATCCACGAGACGGGCCACACGCTCTCCATGAAGAAGTGGGGCTCCGACGACAGCGACAAGCGCTGGGATGGCTGGAAGGCCGCCATCAAGAGCGACGGCATCGTGCCTTCGAAGTACGCGAAGGCGGCCCCGGGCGAGGACTTCGGAGAGACGCTCCAGCTCTACCAGCAGGTGAAGGGCACGTCGCAGGAGGCGGAGGTCCGGGCGATGATGCCCGAGCGCTTCAAGATCATCGATTCACTGCTCGCCGGGAAGCCGTGAGGCGCGGCCATGAGAGGAGCTTCAGTCATGAGTGAGCCCAAGCATCCAGGGACCATCCAGTTCGTCGACGGCGCGACGAAGGAAGTCACCAAGACCGTCGACGCCAAGGAGGTCCCCCCCTCCATCCGCTACGCGAAGAACGAAGCGGGCGAGCTGGTGCCCGTCGTGAAGGTGGTCGCCTTCCAGGAAGGAGACCGCAGGACGCTGCGCGAGTACGGGCCGGAGGGCCAGTTCCTCCGCTCCACCGTGCAGATCCGGAACGCGCCCCGGTGAGCCCGGGAGGGGTCCACGCCTCCCGGAGCCCTTTCGCGGCGCTGGTGGTCGCCAGCGCCCTCGCCTGCACCCGACCCGCGGCGGCGCCGCAGCCGCCCGCGGAGCTCGCACCGCCCGCGGAGCCCGCGAAGTCCGCGCAGCCCCTGGTCGCGCCGGGCATCTACAACGGCCGGCCGCCGCGCCACGTGGGCCTGCTGCAGTTGAAGGTGAGGGAGGACGGGACCGCGACCCTCCTCCACGTCGTGTCCGCCCACCTGCCCCCCGTCGAGCTGGAGCGCCGCGAGGTGCGACTGGAGCGGGGAGCGGAGGGCCGCGTCTGCATGAGCCCGGAGCCCGAAGCGCTGGAGCCCTGCCTGACGCTCGGCGCGGACGGGGGCTTGAACGTCAGGGCCCGCGAGGAGGACGCGGAAGGCCTCCCCGTCCTCCTGAAGCGCGAGCCCTCGCCGTAGGCCTGTCAGTGGACGAAGACCTCTGGCGGCCGGAGCAGGCCGAGCGGCGTGTCCCGGAGGTCCGCCTTGAAGCCGGGACGCAGCTCCAGGATCTTCTCCACCATCGCGACGTCACGGATGGGCCCCACCTTGAACGGCGGCTTGCGTGAGCCGGGGACCCCCTCGTAGGGCACCGCCCCGGCGAGCGCCTCCATCCGCCCCAGGAAGCCCGGCTCCAATGCGAGGAAGCGTCCACAGGTGGAGCAGGCGGCCAGGTCGTACAGCAGCTGGTGACGGCGCAGCAGGTCCGCGAACGGCCATGACGTCACCGAGGCGCCGAACTGCGCGTCCGGGACGAGGAACATGAAGCCCGCGCCACCGCCCGTCAGGAACTTCGACAGCCTCGCCGGGATGCCCGTGGTGGGGCTGACATGCGTGAAGGCGTTGTTGTTGTCGCCACCGGAGAAGTCGGTGGTGCCCGTGTCCTTGAAGTGGCAGCCGTTGCAGGTGTTGCCGGAGAACTCCTTGCGCGCGCAGACCTCGCTGGCATCGGTGGGCAGCGCGTTGAGGGCGGCCCAGTGGGTGGGCGGGGCCACCAGCGCATTGCCACCCTGGAAGGACTTGCCGTTGAACAGGGGCGGCAGGGCGAAGTTCGCGGCGCACCGGGTGGGGACCTGCACCGGCTGCCGGACCCCGTTCTTGACGATCGTCCGCACGAAGACGTCGACGTCGGGATCCGTCTGGGAGTCGTGGGTCGCGTCATCCGGCGTCAGCGCCACCGTATGCACCCGCAACAGCCCGTTGGAAGGTCGGTCGGTGCCGTGGACAGGGTCCTCGTCCGTCAGGCGGAACTCCCGCAGCTCCCACGGCTTCGCCTCACCCAGCCCCAGGGCAATCTCATTGGTGCGCAGCTGGTTGAGCGCGCTCTGGTTGCCCCCGCCGGGGGCCTTGCCATGCAGGACGACACCCTGGGTCATCGCCTCCAGCTGTGAGAGGTAGGACTCGTCGAAGGTGGCATGGGTGCCCAGCTGCGCCCACTGCCGCGCCCACCCCTTGACCTTCTGGCAACCCGCGCGCGGCACCCCGTACTCGAAGATGACGGTGAAGGGCCTGGGGTTGCAGGTCTCCTCCGTCCCGCCCCTTCCCCAGGGCGAGGGTCGGGTGAGGCCGAACACGAAGCGCAGCTCGCCCGCGGAGGACACGCGGCCGTAGCCTCCGGCCGTGTTGCGGGCCAGGTCGATGCGATTGACGATGGCCACCAGGCGGAAGGGGGCGATGTCCAGGTTCAGCGGATCCCCGAGCAGGACCTCCCAGCGGCCCGTGACGGGGTTGAGCTGGAGGCCGGACAGCACGCCGCTGGCGGCGGCCCAGGGGGCAATCACCTCGTCATAGACCTTCCGACGCGCCGGCACGTTGTCACCGTTGACCTGATAGTCATTGAGCCAGAGTGACAGCCATTGCGTCACGAAGTCCTCGGGGCTCGTGCCGGAGCCCTGGGCCATCTGCCGCATGAGGTGCGCGAAGGTCCACACGCCGCCCTGCGTGCCCGCGCCGGTACAGGGGTCCCACGTGCGCGCCGGGTCCAGCACGACGGCCGGGTCCCGGACCAGCAGCGTCCTCCCCCAGAGCTCCTCGGTGGAGGCGGGCAGCACCGGGCAGGAGGTGATGGGGATGAGGGCACCGTCCCGGAAGGCCCTGGCATCCACCGCGAGCCCCTCGAAGCGCGCGGCCGGGTGGCGACCGTTGAACAGGATGCTTTCCCGGGTGAGCGCTCCGAACCCGCCCCGGGGCATCCGCGGATCGCTCGACCACCGGCGCTCCAGCTCCGACTCCGGGAGCTGGGAGAAGAGGGTGAAGAATTCGGGTCCGGGGCTCTGGGGAATCGCGCCCAGTTGGACCAGGGCGTCGGAGCGGAACAGGACCACGGGATCCTCCGGGTCTCCGACCACGCGCACGAGACTCTCCGCGAGCTCCCGGTTGGCCGGAGGCGGCAGCTTCACGTGCACGGCCGTCGTCTCCCCCATCGAAGTGGGCTGCTCCAGCTTCTGGATGAAGAGCCCGGTGACCGACAGCGCATCCACGAAGGGCAGCTCGCCCAGACTGGTGGTGGAGCCAGGCGTTTCGACCTGCGCGCGCGCCTGGGCGGTTCGCACCGCCGGCGCCTCCGCGGGCGGCGCGGCTTCCTTCGAGCAACCGCTGACCGCCAGCACGGCCCCCCACAGCCACGCCGACCTGGACCTCCACGACTTCAATTCCTTGCGTTCCTGCAGCATGCGCGCCCCACCGGTGAATCCATCCTCCCCCGGAAGAATGGGCTTCACTCTACGCACCGGGGCCCGGGTCATGCGCAGACACGGAGGTGCCGGCCCTCCGTCCGACGCAAGACAGGGGGGAGCCCCCGCCGTAGGCCTGTCAGTGGACGAAGACCTCCGGCGGCCGGTGGAAGTCGAGCGGCATGTCCCGGAGGTCCGCCTTGAAGCCGGGGAGCAGCTCCAGGAGCTGCTTCACCACCGCGACGTCACGGATGGGCCCCACCTTGAACGGTGGCGTCCAGGAGCCGAAAGGCATGTCGAGGGGCACCACCCCGGCGAGCGTCTCCATCTGGACCAGGAAGCCCGGGTCGACCCCGAGGAAGAGCCCACAGACGGTGCAGTGGGCAATGTCATACAAGCGCTGGTGGCGGCGCAGCAGGTCCGCGAACGGCCACGACGTCACCGAAGGACCGAACTGGGCGTCCGGGACGAGGAACATGAAGCCCGCGCCACCGCCCGTCAGGAACTTCGACAGTCGCGCCGGGATGCCCGACGTGGGACTGATGTGCGTGAAGGCGGTGTTGTTGACGCCGGAGAAGTCGGTGGTGCCCGTGTCCTTGAAGTGACAGCCATTGCAGGTATTGATGGAGAACTCCTTGCGCGCGCAGACCTCACTGGCGTCGGTGGGGACCACGTTGAGGGCCTCCCAGTGGGTGGGCGGCACCACCAGCGAGTTGCCGCCCAGGAAGGGCCTGCCCTGGACCCTGGAGGGCACGGCGAAGCTCGCGGTGCACTGGCCGGGAACCTGCACCGGCTGCGCGACCCCGCCCTTGACGAGCGTGCGCACGAAGCTGTCGACGTCGGGGTCCGTCCGGAAGTCATGGGTGGCGTCATCCGGCGTCAGCGCCAGCGTGTGCGGACGCAGCAACCCGTTGGAGGGCAGGTCGGTGCCCTGGCCAGGGTCCTCGTCCGTCAGGCTGAACTCCCGCAGCTCCCACGGCAGGCCTTCGGCCATTCCTCCCAGGGCGATTTCATTGGTGCGCAGCTGGTTGAGCGCGTTCTGGTTGCCCTTGCCGGGGGCACGGCCGCGCAGGACGACGCTCTCCGTCATCGCCGTGAGCCGCGCGCGATAGAGCGCGTCGAAGCTCGCATGCGTCCCCAGCTGTGCCCACTGCTGCGCCCAGAGGATGACGTTCAGGCAGCCCGTGCGAGGCACCCCGTACTCGACAATGAGGGTGAAGGGCTTGAGGTTGCAGGTCGCCTCCGTCCCGCCCCGGCCCCAGGGCGAGGGCCGGGTGAGCCCGAACACGAAGCGCAGCTCGCCCGCGGTCTCCAGCCGGCCATGGCCGCCCCCCGTGCCACGGGCCAGGTCGACGCGGTTGACGATGGCCAGCAGGCGGAAGGGCGCGATGCCCAGGTCCAGCGGCCGGTCCAGCACCACCTCCCAGCGGCCCGTGGTGGCGTCCTGCTGGAGGGAGGACAGGGTCCCGCTCGCGGCGGCCCACGGGGCGATGACTTCGTCATACATCTTCCGGCGC
This sequence comes from Corallococcus llansteffanensis, assembly GCF_003612055.1. GTDB lineage: Bacteria > Myxococcota > Myxococcia > Myxococcales > Myxococcaceae > Corallococcus > Corallococcus llansteffanensis. Next base: position 22,122 of record NZ_RAWB01000018.1, on the reverse strand, counting down.
GCCGGCACGTTGTCGCCGTTGACCTGATAGTCATTGAGCCAGCGTGAAAGCCAGTGTGTCACGAAGGTCTCGGGACTCACGCCCGACCCCTGGGCCATCTGCCGCATCAGGTGCGCGAAGGTCCACACCCCGCCCTTCGTCCCGGCGCCGGTACAGGGGTCCCACGTGCGCGCCGGGTCCAGCACGACGGCCGGGTCCCGGATGATCTGCGTCCGGTCCCATTGGGCCTGGGTGGAGGTGGGCCGCAGCGGGCAGCCGTCGAAGGCCACCAGGTCCCCGTTCCGCAAGGCGCGAGCGTCCAGTGGGGGCGCCTCGAAGCGCGCGGTCGGGTGACGGCCGTTGAACAGGAGGGTCTCCCGGGTGACCTCCCCGGACTCGCCCCCGGCCCCCCGCGGCTCGCTCGCCTCCCGGCGCTCCGGGTCCGCGAGCTGGGCAAAGCGGGTGAAGAATTCGGGACCGGGGCTGCTGGGGATGGCGCCCAGCTCCGCCAGGGTGTCGGAGCGGAAGAGGACCACGGGGTCCTCCGGGGTCCCGACCACTCGCACGAGGCTCCCCTCGAGCCGCGGGTCGACGGCGGGCGGCAGCTTCACGTGCACGGCCGTCGTCTCCCCCAGCGGCGTGGGCCGCTCCAGCTTCTGGGCGAAGGTCCCGGTGACGGACAGCCCGTCCACGAAGGGCAGCTCACGCAGACTGGACGTGGCGCCTCCCTCCTCCTGCGTGGTGCTTGCCGCCCCGGGCGCTTCGACGGGCGCCGGTTCCCTGGAGCAACTGCTGCACACAAGCAGAGCCCCCCACAGCCACGCCGACCTGGACCTCCTCGACTTCAACTCCTTGCGTCCCTGCGACATGCGCGCCCCATCGGTGAAACCAGCCTCCCCCCGAGGACTGGCCTTCACTCGACGCTTTGGGGCCCGGCCGCTGGGCAGGCGCTCGAAATTCACTTGAGGCGGGAGTCAGCCGCAAGACATGGAGTACGCATCTTGAGAGGCCTTGCTCCGCCGCCCATCCCATTCCCGACAGGAGCCGGCCTCCCGGGGCCACGCACTCCGGTCCGGAAACACCACGGGGCCCACCCGCGTGAAGCGGGGAGCCCCGTATCTCCAGCCTCGCTGGGGGAAGGCCGCTACGCGGGCACCGGCACCGACGGGCCCTGCTCGGTGGAGGCCGGCGGAGTGGGCGCGCTCGCCGCGGGAGGGAGGGCGACCCGCGCCACCGCGGGGACCTCGCCCACGGTCTCGCCGTGCTGGCTCAGGTCCAGGCCCTCCTCCTCCTGCTCGGGGGTGACGCGCAGCGGGACGATGCGGTCCACGAGCTTGTAGAGGAGCCACGAGCCCACGAAGGAGAAGACGGACACGAGGACGAGCGCCGCCAGGTGCATGAGAAAGGTGCGCGTGGTGCCGTAGAGCAGGCCCACGTCCTTGGCGAGCACGCCGGTGAGCACCATGCCCACCACGCCGCCCAGGCCGTGGCAGGGGAAGACATCCAGCGTGTCATCCAGCGCGGTGCGGCTCTTGAAGTGGACGGCGGCGTTGCTGACGAAGCTGGCGACGAGGCCCACGAGGATGCTCTGGCCCACGGTGATGAAGCCCGCGGCGGGCGTGACGGCGACGAGCCCCACCACGGCGCCCACGCAGGCCCCCATGGCGCTGGGCTTGCGGCCGCGCAGCCAGTCGAAGGCGATCCACCCGAGCATGGCGGCGGCGGAGGCGGTGTTGGTGGTGGCGAAGGCCAGCGTGGCCAGCGACGAGGCGGACAGCGCGGAGCCCGCGTTGAAGCCGAACCAGCCGAACCACAGCATGCCGGTGCCGAGCATCACGAAGGGCACGTTGGCGGGCGCGTGCGTGGCGTGCGTCAGGTGCACCTGGCGGCGGCCCAGGACGAGCGCGCCGGCGAGCGCGGCGAAGCCGGCGGACATGTGGACGACGGTGCCGCCCGCGAAGTCGAGCACGCCCCACTGGCGCAGGAAGCCCTCGGGGTGCCACGTCCAGTGGGCGAGCGGCGCGTAGATGAAGACGCTGAAGAGCACCATGAAGAGCAGGTACGCCTTGAAGCGCACGCGCTCCGCGAACGCGCCGGTGATGAGCGCCGGGGTGATGATGGCGAACTTGAGCTGGAAGAGCGCGAAGAGCAGCAGCGGCACGGTGGGCGCGAGGTCCGGGTGCGTCTCACCGCCCACGCCGCTGAACATGAAGAAGGTGCGCGGGTCGCCGATGAGGCCGTGGAAGCTGTCGCCGAAGCACAGGCTGAAGCCCACGACGACCCACAGCACGCTGATGACCGCCATGGCGATGAAGCTCTGCATCAGCGTGGAGACGACGTTCTTCAGCCGCACCATGCCGCCGTAGAAGAACGACAGGCCGGGCGTCATCAGCAGCACCAGCGCCGTGGCCGTGAGCAGCCAGGCCGTGTCCGCGGGGTTGATGGGACCGCCCTGCTTCACCTGTGCCGCCGGGGTCACCAGCAGTCCCGCCACCGCCACGCCCACCAGCAGGACCATCGCCATCCACTTCTGCATCGCCGCACCTCGCCTAGAGCTGACGCGATGCAGTGTAGATACGGGATGGGGTAATTTCAATTGGCACTGAGCTAGCTCGCTAGAAATTAAGCTTAAACTGACCGTTGGGAGGCACAGTCTGCCGCTCCCTGGTATTTGGAGGAGCAAGCATCCAGGCGGCCTGGCTCACTCCTCGGGCTCCTCCGCGTTCAGCTCCTCGGGCAGGGGTGCGACCATGAGGGTGAGCCGTCCTGGCAGCCGCACGACCAGGAAGCCCTTCCCGTCGATCCGGATGTGCATGCGGTCCTCGGCCTTGCCACTCTGGACCCAGGCATCGGCCTCGGCGCGTGTCGCGAAGTCCCGCTCGACCTTGATCTTGAAGTTCGGATCGAGGGCCTCCCGATAATAGCTCGCGAAGTCCTCCAGCTTATTGATGTGCCGAACGTAGGTCAGACAGAGCGCCGCAAGTTGGAGCGCAGTCCATTCCCGTGATCCCTTCTCGTGACGATGAGTCGCATCGTCCAAGACGGCGAGTACATCCTCGACATCAATTTCCGGGTCTTTGCTCACGAAGAGGCCCTTTCCTTCAGATGGGGCTCAAGATCAGCAGTCCGGCGGGAGCCACGACGAGCGTGAACGCCACACCCGCGACGACGACCACGGTTCCCAGTGCAACCTCGGACTTATGCTCTCGGAGCCAGTTCATCGCTGTCCCCATGTTGGGAAACTGCAACTCCTGTTTCGCGTCCTGCCGCTCCAACTCCTCCTGTTCCTCGACGCACTTCATGAACTCCTCGCGGCACAGCTGCGTGCAGAACACGTTGTGCATTCCGGAGTGCTTCGGAATGCTCGTCACCGACGGCTTTCGCCTCCAACACTTCTGGAAGCACTGTTTCTCCATTTCGTTGCAGTAGGCCTCCGCGCCAGAGCCACCCGTGCCGGGCCCCTCCGCGGTGCCGACTCCCAACGCATCCTCGGAGACGACATAGGTCTTCCGCTCGGGACGCTGAGCGTGTCCACAGGCGGAAGCCCCCAGCGCCAGCGCGATGAGGAGGGCCGCGACGCCCAGGTGAGGCACATGTCGAGCGTCAGGGCCCATGGGTAGGAACTCGACCAGGGACCCCTGCGCGTCGGCAAGCCGCGGCCCGCCTCTGTCATGCACCGCTCAGTTCACCTGCGCGAGCGCCGCATCGACTTCCGTGTCCTCGTTCTCCGGAGCGTCCTCCACCGCGTCCACGCCCTGCGGAATCCCATCCACGTACGTGACGACGTTGTTCGGCATCGAGGCCACGCGCGGGCCCGGCGTCACCACGCCCGTGAGGTTCAGCGGATCCACTCCGGACAGCTGGATGCGCACGCCCGACGGGGCCGTGCGCCGCACCGCTCGCGCCGTGTCCACCGCTTCCGGCAGCGCGAACTGCTCCCCCACGAACCCGGACACGAAGCGCCCTCCGCGCAGCTCTCCCCGCGCCTCCATGCGCCGGTAGACGAAGAGCAGCTCCCGCCACGTCGGCGCCAGGGACTCGCGCATCACCAGGTCGCGCCAGACGATGCCGTAGCGCTGGAGGAACAGCCTCGCCAGCGACTCCGTCACCTCTTCCTGCGTCTTCGGCTCCGCGGGCGCCAGCAGGCTCCAGCGGCCCGGGCCCCCGCGCTGCAACAGCTTCTGCCGCTTGCGGTGCGCCGGACTCTGCAGGATGCGCAGGTTCTGCACCGCGTCCGCGGTGACGAGCCCCTTCGCCACCAGCTCCCACAGCGCGTCCTCCACCTCCGCCGGCAGCCGCCGCGCCCGCGTCACCAGGTCCTGGAAGAAGCACGCGCCCCGCCGCTCCAGCACGCCCACCACGTCCTTCGCCGCCGCGCCCAGGTCCGGCGGCGTCCACACGCCCCCGTCCGCCAGCACCGCGTGCGGCCGCGCCGCCGCCAGCATCCACTCCAGGTCCTCGCGCAACGTGAACGTCAGCGGCGCGTTGCGCGTGGGCGACGACCGCTTCGCCACCACGGGCTCCGGCGGCTCCACCGGCGCACCCCGCCTGGGCCCCGCCGGCTTCGGCGGATCCTTCAGCGTCACCCTCCCCCACGCCACCTCGCCCGCGTAGCACGCGCGCTCCAGCAGGTCCGGCGTGTAGCCACGCATGCGCGCCGGCAACAGGAAGCGCTCCCACGCGGAGGCCGGCGCCTCGTACCCCTGCAGCAGCCGCACCGCCTTCATCAGCCCCGTGGACCCTCGCAGCGCGTCCACGTCCTCCAGGTGGTGCCACCGGAAGAGGAAGCGCATGAAGTCCTGCGGGCTCAGCGGCTCGATCTCCCGCCGCAGCCGCCCCACCGTGAGCCGGTGGATGCGCTGGAGCAGGCGCCGGTCACACCACTCCAGCACCGGCCCGCCGTCCTCCCCGGGCGCCACCGGCACGTCCTCGCTCGCGCGGAACTGGCCGCGCAGCACGCTGCCCTGGCTCTCCAACGCGTGCAGCGCGAAGTTGATGTCGTCCGCGTCCAGCAGCGTCAGCCGCGCCAGCTCCGCCACCGTCGTGGGCCCCACCATCTCCATCCGGCCCCGCACCACCTGGAGCACCGCCGCTTCACGCTCCACCGGCCGGTCGTGCGCCAGCACCGGCAACACCGGCTGCGTCCGCACGTCCGGGAAGAGCACCCGCACCGCGTTGCCCCGCTCCGCCGATACCAGGAACCGCGCGCCCGGCCGCTCCAGCCACGCCACGCGCCCCTGCGTGAACAACCCCGCCTCCAGCCCTCGCGGCACCTCCGAGGCCCGCACCAGCACCAGCTGCAACAGCGCGTCGTGCAGCTCGTCCTCGTCGCGCATCGGCGGAGAAGCGTCCTCCACCACCTGCGCGATGGCCGCCCCATCCAGCGCGCCAAACGCCGCCGCGTCCTCCGCCGGCAGCGCGCGGCGCAGGGCCACGTTGCGCACGCGGCGCTCCTCGGCCGGCGCGTCGTCCAGGAAGGTGTACGGCTGGCTGTTGATGAGCGCGTGCGCGAAGACGCTCGGCTCCGGCACGTCGCGGGCCACCAGCTCGATGCTGCCGTCGCGCATGCGCCGGAGCACCTCGCGCAGCCCGTCCACGTCCATCGCCTCGCGCAGACAGTCATCCATCGTCTGCTTCACCAGCGGATGGTCCGGCAGCTCCACGTCCGCGCCGCCGTGGTTGTCCTGGCAACCCACCTGCGCGGGAAACACCGCCGCCAGCAGGTCCTCGCTGCGCGCGCGCTGGAGGTTCGGCGCCACGCGCTTGCCCCCCATCATCCGGTGCAGCGTCAGGGCCCGCGTCGCCACCCACCGGAAGCGCGTGCCGAAGAGGGGCGCCTGCAACACCGCCTGCACCAGCACCTCCTCCACGTTGTCCGGGTGCAGGAAGTCGAAGATGTCCGCCAGCGGGAACGAGTGCTGCTCGCCCAGGCTCAGCAGGATGCCGTCCTCCGTGGCCGCCGCCTGCAACTCGAAGTCGAACGAGCGGCAGAAGCGCTTGCGCAGGGCCAGCCCCCACGCGCGGTTGATGCGGCTGCCGAACGGCGCGTGGATGATGAGCTGCATGCCGCCCGCTTCGTCGAAGAAGCGCTCGGCGACGATGCGCGTGTGGCTGGGCACCACGTCGCCCAGCATCTTCTTGCCCAGGCGCAGGTAGCCCATCAACGCATCCACCGCCGGCGGCGGCACGCGCAGGAGCTTCTCCAGGAAGCCCGCCGGGTCCTCGTGGCGCAGCAGCTCCTCGCGCAGCCTCCCCACCTGGAGGCTCAGCTCGTCCGTGCGCCCCGGCGCCTCGCCGCGCCAGAAGGGCACGTTGGGCGGAGCACCCCGCGCGTCCTCCACCATCACCGTGCTGCCCATCACCCGCTGGATGCGCCACGCGGTGCTGCCCAACAGGAAGATGTCCCCCGGCGACGACTCCACCGCGAAGTCCTCGTCCAGCGTCCCCACCACCTTGCCCTCCGGCTGCGCGGTGACGCTGAAGCTGAACGTGTCCGGGATGGCGCCGCCGTTGGTCAGCGCGGTGATGCGCACGCCCCTGCGCCCCTTGAGCCGCTGGTTCACCCGGTCCCGGTGCAGGTGGATGCTGGCCCGACCCCGGCGCTCGGCCACGCCCTCGGACAGCATCTCCAGCACCTGCTGGTACTCCTCCCAGGTCAGGTCCCGGTACGGGTACGCGCGCTTGAAGACGCTGAAGAGCGCGCGCTCGTCCCACTCCTCGCACGCGCACGCGGCGACAACCTGCTGCGCCAGCACGTCCAGCGGCTTCTGCGGGATGCGGACCGCGTCCAGGTCCCCCTCGCGCACGGCGTTGAGGAGCGCGACGCACTCCACCAATTCGTCGCGCGTCATCGCGAAGAGGATGCCCTTGGAGATGCCCGCCTTGTGGTGGCCCGCGCGGCCCACGCGCTGGAGCAGCACCGAGATGGCCTTCGTCGTGCCCAGCTGCACCACCAGGTCCACGTTGCCCACGTCGATGCCCAGCTCCAGCGACGCCGTGGCCACCATCACGCGCAGCTGGCCCGCCTTCAGCCGCTCCTCGGCGGACAGGCGCATCTCCCGCGACATGCTGCCGTGGTGCGCGGCCACCCACTCCTGGCCCAGCCGCTCGCCCAGGTCGTGCGCCACGCGCTCGGACATCTTGCGCGTGTTGACGAAGATGAGCGTGGTGCGGTGCTCGCCCGCCAGCTGCACCAGCCGGTCATAGACCTGGCCCCACATCTCGTGGCTCGCGATGGAGGACAGCTCCGCGTCGGGGATCTCCACCTTCAGGTCCCACGGCCGCTGGTGGCCCACCTCCACGCGCCGGCACTCGGTGAGCGACGCGCCGGTGAGGAAGCCGGAGATGGCGTCCAGCGGCTTCTGCGTCGCGGACAGCCCCAAGAGCTGCGGCCGCACGTCCGTGAGGGCCTTCAGGCGCTCCATGGACAGCGCGAAGTGGCTGCCGCGCTTGTCGCGGGCGAGCGCGTGGATTTCATCCACGATGACCGTGCGCACGTTGCGCAGGGTGGCGCGCGCGCGCTCGGCCGTGAGGTAGAGGTACAGCGACTCGGGCGTGGTGATGAGGATGTGCGGCGGGCGGCGCACCATCTGCGCGCGCTCGGAAGCGGGCGTGTCCCCGGTGCGCACCTGCACGCGCAGGGCTTGCGGCGAATAGCCCTCCGCTCGCGCCAGCGCCACCAGCTCCTCCAGCGGCTGGAGGAGGTTCTTCTGCACGTCGTTGCCCAGCGCCTTCAGGGGCGACACGTAGAGCACCTGGGTGTGGTCGGGCAGCGTGCCCTCCAGCGCCAGGCGGAACAGCGAGTCCAGCGCGGCGAGGAACGCCGTGAGCGTCTTGCCGCTGCCCGTGGGCGCGGCGATGAGCACGTCGTGGCCGGCGTGGATGAGCGGCCAGCCCTCCACCTGTGGACGCGTGGGCTCACCCAGGCGGGAGGCGAACCAGCGCCGCACCACCGGATGGAAGGCGGCGAGGGCCGGATGCGCCGCGAACTCCGACGCGAAATCGAGATGGATTTGAGGGGACATGGCGGGCTCCCAGCAGGCCAGCCTGAACACAGGTACAGCGCGCCGTCAACGTGCCTCCGCTCGGTTGGAGACCTCCCGGACTTCCATGGCGGTCATGACGCACGTGTCGTGACTCCACCGACCTCCCGGCCTCCGTCACGCGACGGAGGCCCGCTGGCATCTGGACTGCACAGGAGCGGCGTCCCCACTTCACGAAGGGCTCCTCCATGAAGCGTCGTCTCCTCGGTCCCACCCTCCTGTTCGCGGTCCTCGCGCTCGCGGGCTGCTCCTCCGGCACGAGCGAATGCGATGACACCTCCGACTGCACCTCCCCGGGAGACGTCTGCGTGCACGAACACGCGCACGACGTCGATGCCGACACCTGCGAATACCCGTGCACCGACTCGAGCCAGTGCCGCCAGGGCGAGAGCTGCACCTGTCCCGACTCCCCCTCGGGCCAGGCCTGCAAGACGGACGACGGCGGCTTCACGAAATACTGCTTCGGGAGGCTGAACTGATACGTCGCGCAGCCAGACAGCGCGGCCCACGCAGCGTCCGAAACCTCATGGCGCCATGGCCCGTGGGTCCAGCAGCCAGGAGGGATGATCCGCGCTTGAATCCGGAGTGCTCCGGTATGTCTCCTCCCGCCCCCTCTTCGTTCGCGTCCGAAGCCCTCAACCCCGATGGCTTCCTCGTGCTGCGTCCAGTGGGCGACGTGCCGGAGTGCCCGGAGGACTTCACCTGCGAGTACGCCAATCCGTCCGCGCAGGTGCTGCTGGGTGACAGCTTGGTGGGCGAGCCGTTCCTGGCCTCGCGCCCGACCTGGAGGGCCCTGCGCGCGACGTGGGGCGCGACGCGCGTCACCGGGCTTCGCTCGGAGCACCTGTTCCGCTGGGACACGGGCTCCGGCGTCCACACGCTGCGCGTCCGGGCCGCCCGCGCCCGCGACGGGGCGCTGTACGTGTGGCTGAGCGACCTGTCGTGGGAGGTGCGCGCGTCGGTGGGGGCGATGCCGGAGCAGGACCTGCTCGTGGCGGCCCTGGAGCACCTGCCGGACGCGTTCGTCGCGCTGGATGCCCGGTTCCAGGTGCGCCGGGTGAACCGCGCCGCGGAGCAGTTGCTGGGGCGGCCCCGCGACCAACTGGAGGGGCAGGTGCTGTGGGACCTGGTGGTGGACGAGCCCGACGTGCCGCTGCGCCAGCCGCTGCAGCGCGCGCTCGTCACCGGCCAGCCGACGGAGTTCGAGACCTCGCCGGGCACCTCCCAGCAGACGCTGCACGTGACGGCGGTCCCTGTTGCCTCCGGGTTGCTGTTGTATCTGAAGAACACCTCACGCCAGCACCGCGGCGAGGAGGCCCTGCGGCGCGCGAGCGCCCTGTTCCAGGCGGTGATGCAGGGCTGTCCCGACGCCCTCTACACGAAGAACCTGGAGGGCCGGTACACGCGCATCAACGCCGCGGGCGCGAAGCTGATGGGCCGCGGCGTCGAGGAGGTGCTGGGCCATACGGACGAGGAGCTCTGGCCCGACGAGGCGCACGCCAGCATGGCCCATGACCGCGAGGTGCTGGCCTTTCGCAGGACGCTCACCTACGAGGAGGCGCAGTCCGGACAGCCGGGGCGGGTGTGGCTGTCCACCAAGGGCGTGCTGCGGGATGAGCAGGACCAGGTGTTCGGCCTGTTCGGCATCAGCCGCGACATCAGCGAGCGCAAGCGGATGGAGGAGGCCCTGCGCCAGAACGAGGCGAGGCTCCAGCAGGCCCTGGCCGCCGCGTCCGTGACGCTGTTCGACCTGCGGATGCCGGAGGGGCTGCTGCGCTGGGAGCACGACGCGGCCAGACTGCTGGGGCAGGAGGCGCTGGCCCCCGAGGAGCCGCTCGCGGCGCTGCTGTCACGCGTGCACCCGGAGGACCGGCTGTCCGTGGCCGAGCGGCTGCACCACGGGACCCGGCTCCCCGGCGAGGTGACGCTCGACTTCCGCGTGCTGGATGCGCGCGGGGGCGTGCGGCGGTTGACGCTGTGGGGCCGGGCCCGCGCGGAGGACGGACGCGTGCAGCGGATCATCGGCCTCCTGGTGGACATGACGCGACGGTCACCCGAGTCACCTCCAGGCATGGTGGCGGCGTAGGCCCAAGCCCGGTGACGGCTCCGTCACACCCACCCCGGGTGCGGGTTTTGTTTTCACCCGCACAGTCAGTTGTGCTGAATTGCGCGGCCCATGGCGGGTCCTCGCCGTCACCACGGCATCCAGCGGCTGCGCTCCCTGGCTCCCTCGCGGTGGAGCGCCGTCATGGCCACGGCCCGCGAGCTGTTTCCGCAAGGCAACCGCTTCGGCGTCGTCGCCTATGGCGTCGGGCGGCGCCGCGTCCAGGGTGAGCCATCCCGCGAGTGGACCCTCAGCGTCTACGTGCGCAGGAAGCACGAGCGCCCCGAGTACCCGGTCCCCCCACTGACCTTCCGCGTCCGGGGCGGGTGGTACTCCATCGTGCCGGACGTCATCGCGACGGGTGCCCTGCCCCGCTCGGGCCAGTCCGCCCTGCCCGAGTTCGAGGGGCTGCGCATCGGGGCCACGGTGAATGCCGTGGCGCCGGGGGGCACCCTCCGCGCGGGAGGGGTCGCAAGCCTCCTCACCTCCGCCGGCTCGCAGGAGCCCCGGTGGCTGCTCACGGCCGGCCACCTGTTCGAGCGCAACGCGTGGACCACGCGCGTGTTCGCCGCCCTGCCGGAGGGCAAGCCACAGGTCGTGGGCCATCCCCGCCTCAACCTCCTGGAGCCGTCCAATGGGTGGCCGGCGCTCGACGCGGCGCTCGTCGAGCTCACGCCCGCGGGACAGGCCCTGGCGAAGAAGACACCTCCCCTGAAGGCGGCGGGCGTGGCGCAGGACGGCTGGACCGGCACCGAGGTGCGCATGCGCCGGCCCACCAGCAACGCCTGGATCTCCACCCGGACCGAGGCCAGCCTGTTCGACGTCCACTTCCCGGAGTCGGCCTTCGGCCCCGTCAGCCTCGCGGGGCTCATCGCGACGACATCCGCCATCACCCTCGACGGCGACTCCGGAGGGGCGCTGCTGACGCCCGGTCCCGCCCCCAAGGTGCTGGGAAGCTGCAGCGGGGCGCTGCAGCCGTCACACAGCTTCTTCCAACCCCTCGCTCCAGTGCTGGAGCGGCTCCAGCAGGAGCTGGGCGTGCAGCTCCATCTCTGGGAATGATCACCATGAACAAGGCCCTGCTCCTCACCCTGCTCCTCACCCTCCCCGCCCTGGCCCGGGCCGCTCAGCCCGGCGGGATCATCGCGAAACCCCAGGGCGTGAAAAGCACGCCTGGCTCCGAGGAGCCCGCGCCCGCCGTCGAGCTTGTCCCGGAGACCCACTCGCTGCTCCTCAGGAAGGGCCAGGCGACCCTCGGCGCGGCCAGCGCGACCCGCCCGGATGACTTCCTGGCGGACCCCACCAACCGCATGCTCCTCCAGCCCCGGCTGGCGGGGATGCAGAGCGGCATGACCGAGATCGTGAACGAGCTCGTGCTCATCCTGGGAGAGATCGTGGTCGACCGCGCCACGAACCGGGCGTTCGACCTCCTCAAGGACAAGCTCGAGGTGGGGCTCGCGTGCAGCAAGACCTCGCCCCAGCCCGCGACCTTGCGCTTCCGCAGCACCTGCGAGGTGGTGGCGCCCCTGCGGCTGCAGGAGCTGGCCGTCACGACCAGCGCGCTCCAGGGCGCGGTCATCCAGGACGCCCTGCGGATGGCGCTCGACAAGACGCTCCTCAAGTCCGGAGGGATGTCCGACAAGAACTACGCCGTCCTCGCCCGGATCGTCCAGGCGGACCTGCTGCCCCACCTCATCCGGCCGCACCGGCCGTGGTCCGACGCGGAGGCGAGCACCCTCGTCCAGGACCTGCTGGCCTTCGCCATCGACAAGGCCTCACAGCAGGACAAGCCTTGTAACCAGACGCCGGAGAGCGTGCAGGCCGCGTCCGCGGCGGTCATGGTGACGGCGGGCGCCGCGCTCGCGTCCTGCCTGAAGACCTCGCTGGAGTGGGGGGTGCCGCCGGCCGACTGCGCGGTGATGCAGCTCTCCGACCAGTTCGCGAGCCAGTGCCCCTACCTCGCCAACAGCACGAAGCGGGAGGCGTACACCCACCACGCGCGCATCATCGCCCAGCACCTGCACGCGGCGGTCACGGCCCGGGTCGAAGGCAAGGTCGACCCCCGGCTCCGCATGGGCCACGCGGTGGACGCGGCCGTGGAGATGGGCTGCCGGTTCGCGAACCTCGACGCCGGGTGTGACAGCGCGCCGGAGGTCGGCGGCGTCGCGCACAAGGACGCGCAGGCCCTTGGCCTCCTCCGGGCCGTGAGCCATGCCGCGCTGGACCGGGACACCAACGCCCTCATCGGGGCCGCGTCGCGGGCCGTCGCGCTGGTGGACGCAGACCTGACTCCGGCCGCGCAGCGGGGCCTGCGCATCGTGGGCAGCGTGCTCCAGTACGCGGAGACCTACTACCAGCCCGCGACCGTCGGACAGGAGGGCAGCTCGCGCGTGGAGGCCGTCACCGCCGCGGACACCGTGGAGACCGCGCACGCCAGCCGGCGCAGGATCCTCGAGTCCCTCACCGAGGAGATGACCGACCGCACGGGCCGCGACAACGACGTCCTCTTCTCCGTGGGAGGCTCGCTGCGAGCGACCGCCGGCGTGCGCTTCGTCTCCGGAGAGGGGCGGGGCGAGGAGTTCGAGGGACCCGTCTCACTGCCGCTGGGCCTGGGGGTCCAGGTGCCGCTCTCCATGAAGGGCGGCCACGGACTCCACTTCGAGGCGGGCGTGGTGGACCTGGGCCGCTACGTCGCCATCCGCGAGCGCACGGTGGACAAGTTCGACGCGGCGGACGCGCTCGCCCCCTCGCTCACCGCGGGCTACTACTGGGGGCAGCAGTACCCGTTCTTCCTCGCGGTCAGCGGCATCTACCAGCCGCTGTTCACCTCGGCGGAGGTGCCAGCGGAGGAGGGACGCCCCGCGCTCCCCGAGTCCGTGGGGGCCTGGAGCCTGACGTTCAACGTGGGCGTGTACGTGCCGCTCTTCGACTTGAACTGAGGCCTGAACGGATCCCCACAAGCCGTTATCGTGGCGGCGACCCGGACGCGGTTCCCCGCGCCCCGAAAGAGGAGCCGCACCATGAGCTGGGAAGAAGACCTGCACGGCCGGGAGGTACCGCCCTCGCTGGAGACGCTCATCGTCCCCCGCGTCCGCGACCTGGGGGACGGCTTCACCGTGCGCCGCGCCCTGCCCTCGGCGCGCCGCCGCATGGTGGGCCCCTTCATCTTCCTGGATCAGATGGGCCCCGCGGACTTCGACCCGGGCCGGGGCCTGGACGTGCGGCCGCACCCGCACATCGGCCTGTCCACCGTCACCTACCTCTTCGAAGGCGAGATCCTCCACCGCGACTCGCTGGGCGTCGTGCAGTCCATCCGCCCCGGCGCCGTGAACTGGATGACCGCCGGCCAGGGCATCGTCCACTCCGAGCGCACCGGCCCCGACACCCGCGCTGCCGGCGGCCGCCTCTTCGGCATCCAGGCCTGGCTCGCCCTCCCCAAGCAGCACGAGGAGACCGCGCCCGCCTTCGTCCACCACCCCACCGACACCCTGCCCGTCGTTGAAGGGGACGGCGTCCGCCTGCACGTCATCGCGGGCGAGATGCACGGCGGCAAGTCCCCCGTGCGCACCCACTCCGCCCTCTTCTACGCGGACGCGCGCCTGGACAAGGGAGCGCGCCTCAAGCTCCCCGCGGAGCACGAGGAGCGCGGCCTCTACCTGGTGGAGGGCAGCGTGGAGGTGGAGGGCACGCGCTTCGAGCCCGGCGAGCTGCTGGTGTTCAAGCCGGGGAGCGAAATCGTGCTCGGCGCCGGGGATGCCCCCGCGCGGATGATGCTGCTGGGCGGCGAGCCCATGGACGGTCAGCGCTACCTGTTCTGGAACTTCGTGTCGTCCTCGCAGGAGCGCCTGGAGGCCGCCAAGAAGGACTGGAAGGAGGGCCGCTTCGGCAAGGTGCCCCAGGAGACGGAGTTCATCCCCCTGCCCCCGGACGACCCTCCGGCGCCCGTGCGCTACCCGTAGCGGCGACTACCCGAAGAGACGGCGGACCGTGGCGCCCGTGCCCGCGGGCCGCTGCGCCTTGCCCTGCACCCACGTCAGCCGGTACGTGGCCGCCGTGCCGTCGAAGGCGATGGGCTTCACCTCCAGCGAGCCCGCGCCCGACGCGCGCAGCGTCTCCGCCAGGAACCCGGCGGCGAAGAAGGGGTTGTCCGCCAGCACGTCCTTCACCCACAGGGTGGCGGCGTTCTTCGACAGCTCCTCCACCCGGACCTCGTTGAAGTTGTTGCCCGCGCGCAGGTTGTACGGCACGCGCTCCAGCGTCTTCTCCGGCCCCAGGTGCGTGACGAGCTGCATGCTCGCCCGCCCCACGGACGTCTGCTGGAAGCCTTGCAGGTAGCGCGCGCCCAGCTCCGTGTAGGCCGCGTCCGCCGGCTGGCCCGGGAACACGTCCCGCGCCGCCACCTCCAGGAAGGCCCGCCACTGCTCCAGCGTGTAGTTGTGGCGCAGGGGTTGGGACAGGTCCAACCCCGCCGCCTTCAGGCGCTGGCGGCCATCCCGCGTCAGGTGCGGCCCCAGGGTACGCACGAAGAGGGCTTCCACGCTCTGGGCGAAGATTCGCTTTTCGGATGGGACCATGCCCCCAGGGTGGGGACGCCCCTGCGCATCCGGAAGGGATGTCGCAACGCATCCGTCCACGAGTGGTCACTTCCCTCAGCCGCGAGGGAGGCGCACCGTGAAGGTCGTGCCCCGGGTCTCGGTGGAGGACACCTGCACGGACCCGCCGTGCGCCCGGACGATCTGTTCGGTGATGTACAGCCCCAGCCCCAGGCCCGCGGACACGCCCCGCTCGCGGTCGCTGCGGCCGGCGCGGCGCCACGCGGCGAAGAGGTGGGGAAGCTGGTCCGGGGGGATGGGCGCGCCCAGGTTGTGCACCCGCAGCACGGCCTCCTGCTCCAGCCCCTCCGCGCTCATGCGCACGGTGGTCTCTGGCGGGCTGAACTTGAGCGCGTTGGACACCAGGTTGCCCACCACCTGCTCCAGCCGGTCCGCGTCCCACGCCCCGCGCCCGTCGCCCCGCACGTCCAGCATCACCTCGCGGTGGGGGTGGCTGGCGCGCGACTCGTCCACCGCGCCGCGCACCACGTCGAACAGGTCGCACCGCGAGCGCACCACCGGCAGCCCCGCGCCCAGCCGCGCGCGGGCGAAGTCCAGGAGCTGGCGGATCATCCGGTCCATGCGCTCCGCGCTGGTGAGGATGCGCTCGGTGAAGACCTTCTGGCGGTCCGTCATCTCCCCCTGGCGCTGCAGCTGCTGCGCGGACATGGACAGGGCGTTGAGGGGGTTGCGCAGGTCATGGCCGAGGATGCCGAGGAACTGCTCGCGGAAGTCCTCCGCGTTGCGCAGCTCCGTGATGTCCCGGCCGGTGGCGATGACCGCCTCCACCGCGCCCGTGGGGCCGGCGGCGGGGGACATCGTGTACTCGAAGTGGCGGAGGCCGTGGTCGGAGGACAGGGTGACCTGGCCGCGCTGCACCTGGCCCGTGCGCCGGGCCGTCTCCAGCGCCTTCGCGTAGGGCTCCAGCTGCGGATCCTGCTGGCGCAGCGCGTCCATGGTCCTGCCCGGGACGTGCACGTGGTGCGAGCCGCGCGACGCGGCCACCGCCTGGTTGGCGAAGATGAGCGTGCCGTCGCCGTCGTAGAGCGCGATGGGGTCCGCCGCCGCGGACATGGCCAGGTCCAGGAGCCGGCGCTGCTGCTGCACCTGGTCGGACAGGACGCGCACCTCGCGCTCGGCGCGGCGCAGGCGCAACAGCGCGTGCACCTGGGCCACCAGCTCCTCCGGGTCCACCGGCGCGACGAGGTACGCGTCCGCGCCGTGCTCCAGCCCCTGCGCCCGGTCCGCGGCGCCCACCGCCTGCGCGGACAGGTGCAGCACCAGGGAGTTGCGCGTGCGCGGAGACGCCTTCAGCCGCCGGCACACCTCCAGGCCGCTCATGTCCGGCAGCCGGACATCCAGGATGACGAGGTCGGTGTGCTCGTCCGCGAGCGCCAGCGTCTCACCGCCCGTCCCCGCCTCCAGGACCTGGAAGCCCGCCAGGGCGAGCACGCGGGAGGTGACGTAGCGGCTGGCCAGGTCGTCGTTGACGTTCAGGATGATGGGCGCTGGAGATGGCATGCGTGCGGAAGCTGGCCTTCCTTCGTAATGGCTGGCCCGCGACCCGCCAAGTGTCCTGCATAGTAGAATGTCGGTTTCAGGAGCAGTGGACGATCATCCGAGGGCTCCTGCACGCCTGCTGGCCAACAGGGGTGGCTCCCGCGCTGGCGCGTTTCGCGGTAGGGATGACCCCATGCGCGCTCCCTGTCGCCCGCTTCCCGCCGATGGTCGCTTCCTCCAGTCCGTGGGCCCCACCCCGCTCGTCCCCGTGCGGCTGGACCCGGAAGGGCCCACCATCTGGTGCAAACTGGAATTCCTCAATCCCAGTGGGTCCACCAAGGATCGCATCGCGCGGTACATGCTGGAGAAGGCGTGGCGTCTGGGGGACCTGTGCCCGGGCGGCGACGTGGTGGAGGCGTCCAGCGGCTCCACGAGCATCGCGATGGCGCTGGCGAGCGCGCAGATGGGGTGCCGCTTCACGGCGGTGATGCCGGAGGGCGTGACGGAGGAGCGGCTCATCGCCATCCGCGCGTACGGCGGTGAGGTGGAGCTGGTGCCGCGCGCGGAGGGCATCCGGGGCGCCATCGCCCGGGCGGCGGCCCTGGCCACGGAGCGCGGCGGCTACGCGCCCCGCCAGTTCGAGAACCCGGACAACGCGGAGGCGCACCGGGTGTGGACGGGGCAGGAGATCCTGTCGCAGGTGCCGGGCGGGCTGGTGCACGGCGTGGTGAGCGGCGTGGGCACGGGCGGCACCATCGTGGGGCTGTACCAGGCGTTCGCGGAAGCCGGCTGTCCGGTGACGGCCTTCATCGCGCGGCCCATCTCCGGGCTGGGCTGCGACATCGAGTGTTGCAGCTTCAGCGCGCGCGTGCCGGGCGTGGTGGACGGGCTGTCGAAGCTGTACCGCGAGGCGGACATGCCGGGGCGCGTGGAGGTGGACGTGTCGGACGACCTGGCCATGCGCACCGCCCGGGCGCTCATCCGCCGCGGCTTCCCGGTGGGCCCGTCCTCCGGGCTCAACTACGCGGCGGCGGTGGAGGCGGCGAAGCGGCTGGGCCCGCAGGCCCAGGTGGTGACGGTGTTCCCCGACCGGATGGAGCGCTACTTCTCCACGGAGCTCATCCTGCCCCGGCCCGCCGCCGCGGCCCCGAAGGCCTGAAGTGGGCGGCGGGCAGCGGCTCGCCTTCTCGACTGTGCGTTCGCGATGACCTGACACCACGACCTTGCCCACGGTCCATCGGGTGTCGAGCTTACCCATACACAGACGCGTGACCTTTCACGCGCCTTTGGAGAGGGGCAAGCCTCCTCGAGAGGAGCCAGTCACCATGGACAAGGCCATTCTCCGGACATTGAACGAGCCCACCCTGATGCTCATCGCGGAGACCAAACCGGCGGCGCTCCGCACGCTCGACGAGGACGCGCTCTGCGACCTGCACACGCGCATCCGCCAGCAGCGCAACAAACACACGAAGCTCTACCGCCGCAAGTCCAGCGCCCAGGTCGCGAAGAGCGGCTCTCGCGGCGTCGCCCGCCCGAAGCACCCGCGCACCGCCGCGAAGGCGGAGCTGTACGAAGACGCCCTGGCGCGCGTCAGCACGGCGCTGGCGAAGGCGGCCCGCGGCAGCGCGGCCCAGCTGCGCTCCGAGCGGCTCCGGGAGGCCCACGCGCCCTCCAACGCCAGCCCACGACGGAGCGGAGGCCGGGTCGCGCACGGAGCCCGCTTCAGCCCCCCGAAGCAGCCGGCCCACCGCAATCCCCGGACGCCCATCACGCGCAAGCGGCATGCGGCCACGCGCGCCGCGGGTGCGCGCCGCCAGGCCCGACGCGACAGCCGCCCATAGTCGGGCGTCCCACTCCAGGGTCAGTGCGCCGGCCCACTTCGGGTCAGGTGCTCGGCGGAGAGCAGCTCGATGACCTGCTCTCGCGTCAGCAGACCGGAGGCGACCACCAGGTCGGCGATGCTCGAGTTCGTGGCCAGGGCCTCCCTGGCCAGCGTCGTGGCCGCGGCATAGCCGATGTGCGGAATGAAGGCGGTGATGACCCCGACGAAGGAGGTCATCTGGTGCGCGAGTCGCTCCCTGTTGGCGGTGATTCCCATCACGCAATTCACGCGCAGGGTCTCGAGGGCCGCGGTCATCCACTTCAGGTTCTCGAACAGCACGTGCGCCATGACCGGCCCGAAGGCATTGAGCTGGAGCTGCCCCGCCTCCGCGGCCATGGTCAGGGTCACATCGCCGCCGGCAACGGCGAACGCCACCTCGTTCACGACCTCCGGAATGACCGGGTTCACCTTGCCGGGCATGATGCTCGAGCCCGCCTGCCTCGGCGGAAGGTTGATTTCGTTGAACCCCGCCTGGGGGCCCGAGCCCAGCAGGCGCAAGTCGTTGCAGATCTTCGACAGCTTCATCGCGCTGCGCTTGAGCGTGCCGGACACCTGCATGAAGACGCCCACGTCGGAGGTCGCTTCAATCAGGTTGGGCGCCGTGACGATGGGCCACCCGGTGATGGCCGCCAGGTGCTTGCGCGCGGCCTCCACGAAGCGAGGATCCGCCGCGATGCCCGTTCCAATCGCTGTCGCCCCCAGGTTGACCTCTCGCAAACACCGGATGGCGCCCTTCAGGCTCGCGTGGTCCCTTGCCAGGGTCACGGCGAAGCCTTCGAACTCCTGTCCGAGCGTCATCGGCACGGCATCCTGCAGCTGCGTGCGCCCGACCTTCACGATGCCAGCGAACTCCCGCCCCTTGTCGCGAAACGCCCGCTCCAACAGCTCGAGCTCCGCGAGCAGCCGCTCGATGGACAAGATCAGCCCGACCTTGAACGCCGTGGGATACGTGTCGTTCGTGCTCTGGCTCCGGTTCACATGGTCGTTCGGATCCAGATATTCGTAGCGGCCCTTGGGGTGACCCGCCAGCTCCAACCCGCGATTGGCGATCACCTCGTTGAAGTTCATGTTCGTGGAGGTGCCCGCCCCTCCCTGCATGATGTCCACGATGAACTGGTCGTGGAGCTTGCCGCCCTTGATGTCCTCACAGGCGCGGTCGATGAGCTCCGCCCGGGTCGCATCCAGCGCCCCGATCTCCGCATTGGCGCGCGCAGCCGCCTGCTTCACGCAGGCGTAGCCGAAGAGGAGGTCCGGATACACCGAGATGGGGCGCCCGCTGATGGCGAAGTTGTCGAGCGCGCGGCTGACGTTGATTCCCCAGTAGGCGTCCGCCGGAATCTGTTGCGTTCCAAGCCCGTCGGTTTCGGTGCGGGTGGCCGCGCCAGCGGGCGCCCGCATGTGGATGCTCCTCTGGAAGGCCTGGTCCGCGCGTGGGTCGGCCATGGCTCAGAACCCCCAGGGCAGTCCCAGCACCTGCCAGGCCGCCAGGAGCAGGGGCCATAGGATGAAGAGCGCCACGACGTAGGGCAGCATCAAGGCCACCACGGTGCCCACGCCCGCGCCCTTCTGGTACTTCTGCGCGAAGGTCACGATCAGCGCGAAGTACGCGTTCAAGGGCGAGACGGAGTTCATCGGAGAGTCGCCCACGCGGTAGGCGGCCAGCACCGCGGCGGGATCGACATTGAGCCGCATCAACAGCGGGACGAAGACCGGGGCGAAGATGGCCCACTTCGGGATCGCGCCCGTCATGATGAGGTCCAGCATGGCGACGACCACGACGAACCCGAGCAGCAACGGAAGCGCCCCCAGGCCTGCCTTCTCCAGCGCATCTCCCACCTTCACGGCCGCGAGCGTCGCCATGTTGCTGTAGGTGAAGAAGGCAATGAACTGGCTGATGATGAACAGCAGGAAGATGAGGCCCGCCAGACCGGCGACTGCCTTTTCCATCGCGCTGATGACATCGACCGTGCTCTTGATGGTTTTGGCACCGATGCCATAGGCCACCCCCGCCACCAGGAAGAGCAACGTGACGGCGACGATGAGGCCGCTCATGAACGGAGAGTCTCCGACAAGGGCTCCCGTCTCCGGATTGCGCAGCGGCGCGCCCGAGGGCACCGTCAGGAGGACGAAGACCGCCAGCAGGCCGAGCACCGCCCAGGTCGTGAACTTCAGTCCGCGCGACTCCGCGGCGGAGGGGCTCCCCCCCGCCTCCGCGGGCACCTCTCCGGTGTACTTCCCCAGGCGCGGCTCGACCAGCTTCTCGGTGATGAGCGTCACCACGACGGTCAGCAGCAGGACCGAGGCGACGGAGAACCAGAAGTTCGCCGTCAGGTCGATGGAGATCGCCGGATTGAGGATGTGGATGGCGTCGTTGGTGATGCCGGTCAGGATTCCATCCAGCGGCTTGATGAGGATGTTCACGCTGAAGACAGAGGCCACGCCAGCGAAGGAGGCGGCCAGCCCCGCGATGGGATGTCTGCCAATGCTCAAGAAGGCCGTCGCCGCCAGGGGAATCAAGACCAGGTAGCCGGCATCGGCGGCGACGCTCGACAGGATGCCGACGAACACGAGGATGTACGTGAGGGCCTTGCGCGGGGCGACCATCACCAGCTTGCGGATCAACGCGGAGACCAGGCCCGACGATTCGGCGACACCGACGCCCAGCATGGCCACGATGATGACGCCCACGGCGGTGAAGCTCATGAAGTTGTCGATGACGCCGGCGAACATGAAGCGGAGTCCATCGCCCGTCAGCAGGCTGCGCGCGGCGGTGGTCGTCTCCTCCAGCTTGTGCGTCTCCGGGTTGATGGCCTGATAGGTGACCGAGGCGCCCATCAGGTAGAAGACGTGGGAGAGCGCGATCACGATGAGGATGAGCGCGACGAAGATGACCGCCGGGTGGGGCACCTTGTTGCCCACGCGCTCGATGGTGTCGAGCACCCGCGCCATGCCCTTCTTCTCTGTCTTCTTCGGCGGGACCCACCGCCTGTCCATGGTATCGGTCATCTGGATTCCCCCCGCCGCGAAGAGCGTCTACGAGTCCTCAACACTCCGCATGCCAGGGACTGCTGGCAATACGGTTCGGGGTGCTGGGGGTGTATGGCTTACGAACAGTCAGTGCATGGTTTCGCGCAGCTCAAGAAGGAGCGAGTCGGCCTCTTCCGTGCCGACGATGCCGGTGCGGGGGTACTCCATGTCCACGACGACGTGGATGGCCGCGGAGACCACCGCGGCGAAGATCAACCGGTAGGGCCAGTTGCGGCCCTCTCCCCGCGCCGTCGTCAACCCCACGAGCAGGGCCCCGACCACGGCGAGCCCGAGCATGAAGAAAAACGTGGGGGAGGTGATGTGCGTTCGCACAGCGAGCGTTCGCTTCGCCGCGACCTCCGCCATCAGGCGCACGGGAGGAAGCAGCAGGACCTCCTTGTCTGGAGCGGCCCGCGTGATGGTCACCATCCGCGCCCAGAGTTGCTTGTGGAGGCCGGCGGCCCTGGCGCGGCGCGCTTCGAACTCCTCCACCCAGGGGAGCGCCTCATGGGCATGGATGCGCTCGTCCAGGTACCGCCGGAGCAGGTCGCGCAGCGGCGGCTGGTCCGCCTCCGGCACCACGTCCACGAGCAACCACACCCCACTGATGGCGTTGGCCTCGTCGACCACCAGGTTCCGCTGCAACTCCAGGCGCTTTCCTGCCTCGGAGTATGAGAAGGCCAGGATGAGTCCCATCAAGGAGAAGACGACGCTGGAGACCGCGGTGACCGAGCGGAGCTGCGTGGAGGGAGAGGCGAGTCTCCGTCTGCGCGCGATGCGGTAGGCCAGCTCGATGGCCAGCAACAGGAGCACGAAGAGCACCAGCTCCAGGGCCAGCACCAGGAACGTGGTGACCGCCCAATCCTTCATCGAGGCCCCGTGTCGGGCTTCGAGATGAACAGGCTCAAGCCCATCCGCTGGGCCAGGAACTTCGCGACGAGCTGTCCCTTGATGCTGTTGCCAGCGGAGTCGAGCAGCGGGGCGAAGGTGCCCAAC
>NZ_RAWB01000189.1 GCF_003612055.1 Corallococcus llansteffanensis | reverse complement strand
GGGTGTGGCAATGTCGGGGGCAGAAGGTTTCACGTCGGGCTCAACAGGCGCCATGGGCGCACCATGCCCGAAACGCCCGCCCTTCGGGAGTGCGGAGGCAGGCGGGCCGGCAGGCGTCAGGGGGACCGGGTTGTCAGGGCTCCCGGGGGCAGGATAGAGGTCGGACACCGCATGAAAGCCTCCCTCCGCCTCCTCCTCGTGGTGGTCCTCGCCGTGCTCGCGGCGGATCAGGTGACCAAGTACCTGGCCGTGTCACGGCTGACGGTGGCGCTGGATGGCCGCGACGGCCTGTCGCGCGTCGCGGGCTTCCTGCGCGAGCAGAACCTGGACAACGACCCCCCGGCGGAGGGCGTGTCGCGGCGCAACACCCGGCCGTACCGCTTCATCGAGGACTACTGGCACTTCCGCTACGTGGAGAACCCGGGCGCGGCGTGGGGCATGTTCTCCAACCTGCCGGACCCGGTGCGCAAGGCGTTCTTCCACGTGGTGAGCCTGGCGGCGCTCGGGTTCATCCTGGTGCTGTACCGCCGCACGGACGCGTCCCAGAAGTCGGTGCGCGTGGCGCTGGCGCTCATCTCCGGCGGCGCGCTGGGCAACTTCGTGGACCGGCTCATCCGGGGCTACGTCATCGACTTCATCGACTGGCACTGGCGCAACCAGCCGGGCATGCGCTGGCCCACGTTCAACGTCGCGGACGCGGCCATCTGCATCGGCGTGGGGTTGATGCTGCTCGACTCGTTCCGCAGCCGCCAGCCCGAGCCGGTGTCCGCTCCGTCGCTCACCGAGAGCCCGCATCCGTGACGGGCCGGGGTGGGCTGGTATAAGCCGTCCTCGTGCCGCGCAAATACGTCATCCTCCTCGCCCTCACGCTGGGCGTCATCGTGCTCGACCAGTGGACGAAGTACCTGGTGGTGCGCGACCTCACGACCCGCTTCGACGGGGCCACCACGCTGTCCCAACGCCTGGGCGCGATGTACTCGCCCGCGGAGGCGCCCGGCCGCTACGGGCTGCACTTCCAGCCGCGCACGCACGTGGAGGTGGTGGAGGACTTCTTCCGCCTCCGCTACGCGGAGAACCCGGGCGCCGCGTGGGGCATGTTCCGCGACCTGCCGCCCCACCTGCGCGGCCCGCTCTTCCACCTGGTGAGCCTGGGCGCGGTGCTCCTCATCGTCTTCTACTTCCGGAAGCTGTCCGGCAAGGACCCCGCGGAGGTGTGGGCGCTGTGGGGCCTGCCGCTCGTGCTGGGCGGCGCGCTGGGCAACTACATCGACCGGGTGGCGCGGGCCTTCGTCATCGATTTCCTGGAGGCCCACTGGTACGACAAGGCGGCCTGGCCGTCCTTCAACGTCGCGGACGCGGCCATCTGCATCGGCGTGGGCATGCTCGTGGTGGACGCCTTCGTCCGCAAGGAGAAGCCCGCCTCCGCGCCCGCCAACGCCTGATTCCGGGCCGGCCGGGAAGCTCCCGCCCGGCCGCTCCGGTAGTCCCCGCCGCTTCCCGGTCGAGGTCCCATGCTCCCCGTCCTGTTCCGCCTCGCCTTCACCAGCCTCTGGATGCAGCTGCTGCTGTATGCCGTCGCGGTGTGGGTGGTGGCCTCCATCGCCGTCAACGGCTGGCGCGGCGCGGTGGGGCCGGTGGATCCGAAGTCCGACAAGGCCGGGCCCGCGTCGCTCCAGGACAAGCTGCAGCGCGCGGGGGGCTTCGCCGCCATGGGCGCGGCGCTGGCGTACTTCGGCCTGAAGTACGCGCTGCCCGGAGACGCCTTCCCCGGAGGCAGGGGTGAGGGCCTCCCGGTGCACACCTACGGCGTGCTCCTGGCATCGGGCTTCATCTGCGCGGTGGTGGTGGCGGCGATGCTCGCGCAGGACGAGTGGCGCCGGGTGACCTTCGTGGAGGGCCAGGGCTTCGTGGACACGGAGGGGCCGAAGCGGCGCGAGCAGGTCATCGACCTGGCGTTCTGGGCGCTCATCGGAGGGCTGCTGGGCAGCCGCGCGCTGTTCGTGATGGTGAACTGGCAGGACTACGCGCGCGACTGGACGCAGGCCTTCTCGCTGGGCGGCGGGCTGGTGTTCTACGGCGGCCTCATCGGCGCGGGGTTCGCGGCGTACCTCTTCGCGCGCAAGCACGACATGGACTTCCTGCGGCTGGCCGACGTGTGCATCCCCACCGTGTCGCTGGGCCAGTGCCTGGGGCGCCTGGGCTGCTTCTCCGCCGGCTGCTGCTGGGGGGACATGGCGGGCAGCCAGTCGCACACCGGGGTGACGTTCCCCGGTTCAGGCGTGGCGCAGGACCTGTTCGGCCAGCTGGGGCGCGCGTCCAGCCTGGCGTACGGGTCGCAGGCCGATGACCACCGCTTCGTCATCGAGGCCACGGGGCAGGTGCTCCACCAGGCGGCGCCGGGCGCGGTGCGCATCTCCGACTGGGTGGCCCTGCACGGCACCACCCTGCCGGTGTACCCCACGCAGCTCTTCGAGTCGGTGGGACAGCTGGTGCTCTTCGTGGTGCTGCTGTACGCGCGCCGCTTCCGCCGCTTCCACGGGCACATCTTCGCCCTCTGGCTGATGGCCTACGCCGTCCTGCGCACCACGGTGGAGCTGTTCCGGGGCGACGTGGAGCGCGGCACCCTGCACGGCCTGCTGGAGTCGCTGGGGGCCGAGGCGCTGGCCGGGATGGTGCCCCTGGAGGCCTGGTACAACGTGTCCACCAGCCAGTTCATCTCCCTGTGCATGTTCACCTTCGGTGCGGTGCTGCTGGCACGCCACCGGCCGGCGGGTGAGGCGCCGGGCCTGGGACCGACCCCGTCGGCGGCCTGAGGTTGCGAGCCGCGCCCGGGTTGGGGACACTCCAGGGACATGCCGCCTCCCGACAACGCCCGCCCCGCCGCCAAAGGCGGGGCCCGGCCCGCGCAGGATGCCAGCTCCTCCAGCGAAGCCGCCCTCCACGAGTGTGAGGCGCTGGAGTCGGAGATCGCGGAGCTGCGCCACACCTATGAGCAGTACTTCCTGGGCATGGAGCGGCAGGCGCCCATCCGCGCGCACGAAGACCTCAAGAAGCGGATGATGAAGCTCAAGGGCGCCTTCGTGCGCAGCACGTCGGTGAAGTTCCGCGTGCAGAGCCTCCACAACAAGTTCCTCACGTATGAGCGGCTGTGGGTGCGGACGATCCAGGAGATCGAGGCCGGCACCTACCACCGCGACCTGGCCAAGGCCCGCCGCCGCGCCGTGGCCCAGAAGAAGCCCGAGACCTCCGGCGAGCGCCGCAAGGACGTGGTGGAGCTGCCGGAGGAGATCTCCGACATGGAGATCGAGGAGATTGAAGAGCTGACGGGCCGGCGACCCATCAACGAGCCCAAGGTCCCTGGCCGCCCGGTGAACGAGCCCGTGGTGCCCGCGGTGGCGGCTTCCGCGGTGGCTCCGGTGGCGGGCACGCCGTTCCGGGGGACGCCCGCCGTGCCAGGCGTTCCGGCGGTGACAGGACCCACGAAGCTGCCTTCGCTGACGCCCGCCGTGCCTTCGGTGGCCGGTGGCACCCCTGCCGCGGGGCGTCCCGCGGTGCCTCCGGGCATGGCCGCGAAGTCCGCGGCTCCGGCGGCGGCCCCGGGTGCACCGCGTCCCGCCGCGGCCAGTCCGGGCAGCGGCATGTCCGACGACAAGCTGCGCGCGGTGTACGACGCGTATGTCACCGCGAAGCGCCGCTGCCAGGAGGACACGTCCAAGCTGTCCTACGAGGCGGTGGCGGCCACGCTGCGCAAGCAGGTGCCGGAGCTGCTCAAGCAGCACAACGCGAAGGCCGTCGAGTTCAAGGTCGTCATCAAGGACGGCAAGGCCTCGCTCAAGGCCGTGCCCAAGTAGGGGACGCGCGATGAACCAGGACCTGGAATCCCTCAAGGCGCGGGTGGCGCGCCTGTCGGTGATGATCTTCGACATCGACGGCACGCTCACCGACGGCCGCATCTTCTGGGTGCCCAACTCCGGCTGGACGCAGATGTACAGCGTGCGCGACGGCATGGGCATCAAGCGGCTGCAGGAGGCCGGCATCGAGGTGGCCGCCATCTCCGGCGGTGACAGCCTCTCCGCGCAGATGCGCATGCAGTCGCTGGGCTTGCGCCACGTGCACTTCGGCAGCAACGACAAGGTGGCGCACTTCGAGAAGCTGCTCGGCATCCTCGACGTGTCCGCCGAGCACTGCGGCTACATGGGCGACGAGGTCGTGGACCTGCCGCTGCTCAACGCGGTGGGCTTCTCCGCCACCGTGCCCGAGGCCCCGGACGAGGTGCGCGCCCAGGTGCACTACGTGGCCCAGCGCGCCGCCGGCTTCGGCGCCGCGCGCGAGGTGTGTGAGTTCATCCTGAAGCACCGGATGCGTGCCGCTCCAGGGCCCTTCTGACTCATCGTCAAACCGGTGGGACGGGAAAGTTCCCCAAACGTTCGCTCCTGAAAACCTGGTTGCCCCCGCCGTGAGTGCAGGTTGTCGCTCCCGAAGGCCGTCCCTACCTTGCGCTGCCTGACGGTCGGTGGACGGCCCGAGACACCTGGGAGGCGACGGTGGGGATGCGGCGGATGTGGCTCGGACTGGCAGCGGTGCTGGGACTCACCGTCTCCACCGGGTGCGGACAGTCTCCCGAGGACTCCGAAGCCCGGCTCGCGGTGCTGGAGGCCGAGGGCAAGCAGATGGACCAGGCCCTGGACGCGGTCGAAGACCGACTGATGGGAAGCCAGGGCCGGTTGGCGATGTGGAACGAGCTGGGGCGGCGTCACCAGGAGGTGAGCGCCATCCAGTGCAAGGTGTCCGACGCCCACCTCGCCGCCATGATGAAGCACCTGGACAAGCAGGACCAGAAGGCGCGCACCGTCAAGCAGCGCAACTCGATGGCCTCCGTGCTCACGTCCGGTACGGCGCCCTCGCATCGCAACAACTGACCGCCGCGGGCCCTCTCAGGGCTGACGCGCGGCGCGCTTGCGATAGCGCTTCTCCACTTCGATGATGCCCCGGAGGGTCAAACCCGGCAGCCACCGGCGCAGGCGCCAGAACCAGCGTGCATCCGCCATGGGCAGCACGTGCGGCGCGCCCTGGTCCACCGCCGTGAGCAGCCGCGCGGCCACCCACTCCGGTCCCCACTTCGCACCATCCACCAGCTTCGCGCCCATGCCCTTCATGGCCGGGTCGGAGTAGCGCGCGGCGGCGGCGATGTTCGTGCGGAAGAACGAGGGACACGCCACCGTGACGCCCAGCCCCAGCGGGTGCAGCTCCGCGTAGAGCGTCTCCGACAGCGCGACGACGGCGGCCTTGGTCGTGTTGTAGGCGCCCAGGTGCGGCGCGAACACCAGCCCCGCGAGGGAGGCGATGTTGAGCACGTGTCCGGAGCCCTGCTTGCGCATGCGGGGCACGAAGGCGTGGCAGCCGTGGATGACGCCCCACAGGTTCACGTCCATCACGCGCCGCCACTCCGCGAGCGGCATCTCGCCAATGGCCCCCGCGGCGCCGACGCCCGCGTTGTTGACGAGCAGGTCCACTCCGCCGAACGCTTCGTCCGCGGCGCGCGCGAGCGCTTCCACCGCCGACGCGTCGGTGACGTCGCACGGGTGCACGCGCGCCTCGCCGCCCAGCGCGGTGACGCGGCGGGCGGTCTCCGCGGCGGTGGCCGGGTCCATGTCCGACACCAGCACCCTCGCCTGGCGGGCGGCCAGGACTTCACACAACGCACGGCCCAGACCGCTGCCGGCGCCAGTCACCACGGCGCGAGGACGTGAGGGAAGACTCATGGTTTCAAGGCTCCTGAGCAGGTGGGGTGGTGCGGCGTGACGCGACAGGGCTAGCACGCCCGGCGAAGGGGTGACCATGCGCCCATGTCGCTTCACGTCAGGTTCAAGGCGGATGGGCGGGCGGGCGGACGGGCGCACGATTCGTGACCCGGGGGCGGAAGTTGGCTAGAACCCAGGCCGTGCAATGCGCCTGGTTCGGAGCAATGGCGGTCGTGTCGGCCGGGCTCCTGGGATGCAACAACCTGGAGTCCTGCGGCTCCACGCCGGTGGACATCACCCGCACCGACGGGTCCCTCTACCGCTGCGTCACGTCCGAGGACTGCCCCCGGACCTCGCGCGTCTCCGTGTGCGTCACCGACGTCTCCTCCGAGCGTGAGTGCGTGCGCTGCGACGAGACCCGCTGCGTGCGCCTCATCCCGGAGTCCTGCGAATGAGGCCTGGAGCCCGGCGGTGGATGTTCACGCTCGCGGTGGGAGCGCTCGCCGTCACCGGCTGCCGCGACAAGCCGCTGGACCACATGCAGCGCGCGCGCGACGCCATCTTCGAGAAGCGTCCGGACGAAGCGCTGGTGGAGTACCGCAAGGCGTACGACATGCTGCTGCGCGACGAGTCCCCGGAGGCGCTGGTGATGCGCGCCCGGGCCCTCAAGGGCGCCGCGGACGTGTACTGGCTGGAGCAGCGCAAGGTGAAGGAGGCGGTGTCCGTCTACCGCCAGCTCATCCAGCAGTGCCCCGAGTCCCCGGAGGCGCTGGAGGCGCGCATCATCCTCGCGGAGCTGCTGCGGGTGCACTACCGCGACCTGCGCGGCTCCATCGATCAGCTCACCGCCGCGCTGCACCGCAACCCGCCGCAGAGCGCGGAGCTCCAGTACCAGGTGGCCAAGCTCTACTTCGAGCTGGCGGACTATCCGCAGTGCGAGCTGGAGGCGAAGAAGCTCCCGGAGCGCTTCGCCGCCAGCGCCTACGTGGATGACGCCCTCTTCCTCCAGGCGCAGGCGCTGGCCATGGTGGAAGGCAAGCGCCAGGAAGCGCTGCGCACCTACGCGGACCTGCGCGCGCGCTTCCCGGACTCGGAGCTGGCGCCGCACGCCCTCTTCGAGATGGGCAAGCTGCGCGCGGACGCGGGCGACAACGAGAAGGCCATCGAGACCTGGGTGGAGACGCTGAAGACGCACCCGGATCCGACGCTCGTGCAGGACGCCATCGCGCGCGCGCGCCGCCGGCTGGCGAACAACACGCCCGAAGGCATCGGCAAGAAGGAAGTGGCCTTCGACCGCGCGAAGCAGGCGCGCACCTCCGTGGAGGCCATGGGCGGCACCGCAGAGGAAGCCTCCAACGACCGCGGGGACTGACCTCCCGCGCGCCCGGGCGCATTCGCGTGCGCCCGCCCTCCTCGCATGCCATGTAACGGCCGGGCCGCGCTCCGTGCGCAAGCCGGGGCCGTGCTCCTTTTCGTGGGAGGAATCACATGAACGTGCTGGTGACAGGGGCCACCGCGGGCGTGGGGCTGGCCGTGGTTCGCCGCTTCGTGAAGGAAGGCGCGCGCGTCATCGCCACCGGGCGCCGGGGCGAGCGGCTGGACGCGCTCAGGGCGGAGCTGGGGGACCAGGTCCTCCCGGTGGTGCTGGACGTGATGGACCGCGAGGCCGTGCAGAAGGCCTTCGAGTCGCTGCCCGCGGACTTCGCGCAGGTGGACGTGCTGGTCAACAACGCGGGGCTCGCGCTGGGGTTGGATCCCGCGCAGGCGGCGCGGCTGGAGGACTGGGACGTGATGGTGGACACCAACGTCAAGGGCCTCCTGTACTGCACGCGCGCGGCGCTGCCGGGCATGGTGGCGCGCGACCGGGGCCACGTCATCAACCTGGGCTCCGTCGCGGCGGAGTTCCCCTATCCGGGCGGCAACGTGTACGGCGCGACGAAGGCGTTCGTGCACCAGTTCAGCCTGAACCTGCGCGCGGACCTGCACGGCACGTCGGTGCGCGTGACGGACATCGAGCCGGGGATTGTCGGCGGCACGGAGTTCTCCAACGTGCGCTTCCGGGGCGATGACGCCCGCGCCGCGTCGCTGTACGCGAACATGCAGCCGCTCACGCCGGAGGACATCGCGGACACGGTGCACTGGGTGGCCTCGCGCCCCGCGCACGTGAACATCAACGTCATCTCGATGATGCCGGTGGCGCAGTCCTTCGGCCCGCTGCCGGTGAAGCGCCAGGGCTGATTCAGCCCGGCACGGGCAGCACGGCCTCCAGCAGCGGCGCGGGCACCGACGGATCGTCCGCGTCCGCCACCAGCAGCAGGTGGATGCGTCCGCCCTCCACGCGCGCGTCCACGCCCTCCAGCTTGAGCGCCGCGTCCACCGCGTCCAGGTACACCGGGGTGCCGTCCGGCGCGAGCACGCCCACCGCGGAGCCCTTCACGGGGCCGTCCGCCACGCGGTCCAGGGAGTCCTCGGCGGTGGCGGTGAACACCATGCGGCCGTCCGGCAGCGCGGATGCGTCCGTGAAGGACAGCCGGACGCCGTTCGCCTCACCCAGCTCCCACCGGCGCACGGTGCGCACCGCCTCCGGCCCCAGCGCGCCGCCGTCCACGCCGACGAGCACGCGGTCCAGGTCCAGGTCCACCAGCGCGTCCACGCCGCCCTCGCCGTTGCCCCGGTTGAGCAGCCGCAGTCGCTTGCCCGCCACCGCCGCGCCCTCCACGTTGAGCGCCACCAGCTCGCGCTCCAGTTGGACGTACAGCGCCGTGCAGTCCACGGTGCGGGGCGGACCCGCGAGCGTCCCGTCCGCGTTCAAGGGCAGCACCGACGCCCGGCGCCGCGCGGGCGTCGAACCCGAGGGCAGCGCCAGCAGCGCGCCGTGCGCGAAGGCGGCGGACGGGCCCAGCCGGCACAGCGCCTCCAGGTCCGGCTTCGCCGCCTTGCGGGCCGCGTGGCCTTCGGGCAGCTCGCCCGGGAAGAGGCGCACCGTGTGGCCCGGAGCGTCCCCGGTGGCGGGGAAGATGGCCAGGTGGAGCGCGTCGTCCGCGACGATGTAGAGCCAGTCCCCCACGCGCACCAGGCCGCTGGCGGCGGAGACGTGCGCGGGCTGGCCCGGCGCCGGGGCGAGGGTGAGCGTGCGCCGCGGGGTGGTGGCGATCATGGCCAGGCTCCTACAGCAGGCTGCCGCGCAGGAAGAGGCTCGCCGCGGAGAAGTAGATGACGAGCCCGGACACGTCCACCAGCGTGGCGACGAAGGGCGCGGACGCGCTCGCGGGGTCGAAGCCCACGCGCCGCAGGATGAACGGCAGCATGGAGCCGGACAGCGTGCCGAACAACACCACGCCCACCAGGGACACGCCCACGGTGAGGCCGATGACGACCGCGTGGTCCCCGTAGCTGTGGAAGAGGGCCTGCCACACGATGACGCGGATGAAGCCCACGAGCCCCAGCACCGAGCCCAGGGCCAGCCCCGTGCCCAGCTCGCGCCTCGCCACGCGCCACCAGTCCTTGAGCCGCATCTCCGACAGCGCCAGCGCGCGGATGATGAGCGTGGTGGCCTGGCTGCCGGAGTTGCCGCCGGAGCTGATGATGAGCGGGATGAAGAGGCTCAGGACGACGGCGCGGGCGATTTCGTGTTCGAAGTAGCCCATCGCCGTGGCGGTGAGCATCTCGCCCAGGAAGAGCACCATCAGCCAGCCGGCGCGCTTCTTGAGCATGGCGAGGAAGCCGACGTCGAAGTACGGCGCGTCGAGGGCCTCCATACCGCCGACCTTCTGGATGTCCTCCGTGGCCTCCTCCTGCACCACGTCCACGATGTCGTCCACCGTGACGATGCCCTTCATGCGCCGCGCCTCGTCCACCACGGGCATGGCCATGAAGCTGTGTTCGGAGAAGGTGCGGCTGACCGCTTCCTGGTCGGTGTTCTCCGCCACGGTGATGACGTCGCGCTGCATGACGTCCGCCACGCGCTTGTCCGGCGCGGCCTGGAAGAGCTGGCGCAGGGACAGCACGCCCTGGAGGCGCTGCTCGGCGTCCAGCACGTAGGCGTAGTAGACGGTCTCCACCCGCTCGCGCGCCTGCTTGCGCAGGTAGCCGATGGCCTCGTCGATGCTCATGTCCGGGCGCACGCGGGCGAAGCGCGGGTTCATCAGACCGCCGGCGTCGTCCTCCGCGTACGCGAGGAGGACGTTCACCTCGCGGCGGCTGGCGTCGTCGAGCTGCGACAGGATGGCGTCCACCTGCTCGGGCTCCACCGCCTGGACGAGGTCGGCGAGGTCGTCCGGGGGCAGCAGGCGCACCCAGGTGCGGCGCTCGCCCGAGGGCAGGGTGAGGATGAGCTCTGCCTGCTCGCGCGCGGACAGGCCCAGGAAGAAGTCGTCCACCACCGCCGGGGGCAGCAGGCGGAAGCCTTCCACGCGCTCGTCCACGGACAGCACGGCCCAGGCTTCGTTAAGCTCATCGGGGGACAACGCGTTCTGGCTCTGGGGACTCTCCACCATGACGACGTGCCTCGGAAAGGGGAGGGTGCGCGCTTGCGATGCGCGGCGCGCCGGCCTCTCTACACCCCTGTCGGGGGCGCGGCGAGCGGAAGGCGCGAAACATCGCGTTGAAACTTCGCCCGCCTGCCTGGTCCGTCCGGCACCCCCCACTGAGGGCCTGGCACCCCCTGGGTCGTGGCTGCCTTCGCTGCCTGTCAGGTCTTCTGCTGGATGAGCTCGACCTTGTAGCCGTCCGGGTCTTCGACGAAGGCGATGACGGTGGTGCCGTGCTTCATGGGGCCGGGCTCGCGGACGACCTTGCCGCCGGCCTGGCGGATGGCATTGGCGGTGGCGTGGATGTCGCTGACGCCCAGGGCGATGTGGCCGTAGGCGGTGCCCAATTCGTACTTCGCCGTGTCCCAGTTGTGGGTGAGCTCCAGGGCGGGGTGGGTGTCCTCGGGGCCGTAGCCGACGAAGGCGAGGGTGAACCGGCCCTCCGGGTAGTCGTGTCGGCGCAGCAGCGTCATGCCGATGACGCGGGTGTAGAAGTCGAGCGACTTCTCCAGGTCGCCGACGCGGAGCATGGTGTGGAGGATTCGCATGCGGAGGGTCATAGCCGCAGGGCAGCGAGCTCGGCCAGCAGGAGCTTCACGGCGCCGCTGGCGCGTCGGGCGGAGTGATCAGGATCGACACCTGGGGAAGCCACGAAGCGGGCGTACTTTCGCGCGCCCGCCGCGTCGAGGTCCTCGAACTCCTGTGCCAGCGCGACCAGGGCTTGTTGGAAGTCCGGGTCGTCGTGGATGGGGCTTGCCTGGATGACCGGGGCGAGCCCGGCCTGACCTCCAGGCCAGGATTCGATGAGCCAGACGATGTCGTAGGCGTCCTTGTTCTTGGGGCGCTTCCGCAGCGCATCCACCTTGGCCGCGAGGTAGGCGGCGGGACCCGCGACCCTCAGCCGCTGGCGTGTCCGGCCGCCTCCCCCTGGCAGAACGACGACGACCTCCTTCTCCAGGAAGTCCCGGTCGATGAGCCTCCCGGCGGCCAGGACCAACGCGGAGAGCCTTCCTCCCACCACGCCACCGGGCCGGTACAACCTGCCTGCCTCACGTCCGGGGGCGAGGGCGCAGAAGAACTCCACCGTGAGCGGGTGCGTGACGCCTCCCTTCCAGCGCCAGCTGGAGCGGGAGTCCATGGTGAAGCCCGCTGCTTTCAAGGTGCGCTCCAGCCGCTCGTAGTGGCCCACCTCTCCCTCCACGAGCGCGACCCGCAGGCAGAGGTCGAGATCCTGCGTGCCGATATGGGGCTCGATGCCAACCTCGGGCTTCGGCACGAGCAGCGAGGGGACGAGGCCGCCGATGATGACGACGTGCGCGCCCGCGAAGCCGAACGCGCGGACGACGTGCACTGCCTCCGCGAGCAGGGCGGACCGGACCGAAGGGTCGTACTCGCCCAGATGTCCGCCCTCAGTAGCCAAGGACCTCCTCGCGGAACCGCTGCGCGATGTCCTCGCCCCGCCGCTCGGAGCGGGCATCCAGGTAGATGCGGACCGGTGGCGCGACGAGGATGCCATCCTGGTGGGTGGCAGACTGGCAGCCGACCTTGCCCGTATCCTGCAGCAGCGTGAGGTTCGCTCCGCGCTCGGTCACCTCCGCACCCAGGGCCTCCGCTGCCTGACTCAAGGGCACCTTGGGCGAGATGCGGACGCGCGACAGGGGGACGCTCGTGGGGCCAATGCCAAACACGCTGGCGGCGGCGGCGCCCGTGAGTGCGTGAGGAATGCCTGCCTTGCTCAGTTTCGTGCTGGAGTGCAACCAGAGGTCCTCGGGACGGCGTGCATAGAGGGCCACTTGCAAGGACCGCTCCCTGCGCGTGGCGCTGGTCTGTGTCTGGAGCCAGTCGAGCAACTCGGTGCGCTCGCGGACGGTGCGTCGTTTCGCGGGACCCCTGCCGCTGGTCCGAACCAGCCCCACCTCCTCGAGCCGGGTGAGGACCTTGTGCGTCTGCCCCACGGAGAGGGCGGCGCGCTCGGCCAGTTGGGAAACCGAGACGGGGGCCTGTTCCCCGAGCAGGGTCTGGATGGCCCGGACACCGTGAACGCCCAGGGTGCCCTGTCCAGGCTGCTTCACGCCTGGTGCCGAGCGTCCCCCGCCCAGGTGGATGAAGAAGCCCGGCGCGACCAGATGAAGGTGTCCGCTCGCGTCCAGGTAGTTCGCATCCCGTGCTTCCAGAGCCTCGCGGATGCGCTGGCTGAGAAACGCGCCCACGAGCAGGGGGACCCCATGGCCCGGGTCCTTCGCGGCCGCTCCCAGGCTCAACAAGGCCGGGAGCTGGTCGACGCTGAGCTTCGAGGGTGCTTCCAGCAGCCGGAGGCGGACCTCACGCTCCCCCATCCGGAGCACGGGCCGTGTGGCACTGCGCACCTGGAGCCAGGGTTGAGGCGGCAGCCAGGGAATCAGCCGCGCGGGCAGATGGAACACGGCAGGCATTTTCGCTCCCATGGCTTCTTCATCTGAAAGTGAAGAACGATTGTAAATGAAAATACCGAGTGGATGGCCCGGGAAATGGCGTCCTCGGCCGGGGGCGGTCCTTCGCCGTGCGGGCAGGCATCCGCAGGGGGTGGAAAGGCGACACCGGGGGCCCACGTGGAACGGGGAGCGGCGCCCGGCGCGTGCTATGGAACCCGGCATGAAACACGCTCAAAGCCAGGCCCTCTTCGCCCGTGCGCAGGCGCGCATCCCGGGTGGCGTGAACTCTCCCGTGCGCGCCTTCCGTGGCGTGGGCGGCGACCCCGTCTTCTTCCGCGAAGGCTCCGGCGCGTGGCTCACCGACGTGGACGGCAACCGCTACGTGGACCTTGTCGGGAGCTGGGGCCCGCTCATCCTCGGGCACGCGTACCCGCCCATCATCGAGGCCATCCTGGAGGCCGCGCGGCGCGGCACCACCTTCGGCGCGCCCACGGCCGCGGAGGTGGAGTTCGCGGAGCTGCTCTGCGCCACGGTGCCGTCGGTGGAGAAGGTGCGGCTCGTGTCCAGCGGCACCGAGGCCACGGTGGCCGCCATCCGCGTGGCGCGCGGCTTCACCGGCCGCGAGCACATCCTCAAGTTCGAGGGCTGCTTCCACGGCGCGGGGGACCCGTTCCTCGTGAAGGCCGGCAGCGGCGTGGAGACGCTGGGCCTGCCGGACTCGCCAGGCGTGCCGGCGGCGCTGGCGGCGCTGACCCTCACCGCGCCCTTCAACGACCTGGCCGCGGTGGAGCGCATCTTCGAGGAGAAGGGCAAGGACATCGCCTGCGCCATCATCGAGCCGGTGGTGGGCAACATGGGCGTGCTGGTGCCCCGGCCCGGCTACCTCGAGGGGCTGCAGGCGCTCTGCCAGAAGCACGGCGTGCTCTTCGTCCTGGATGAGGTCATGACGGGCTTCCGGCTGGCGCGCGGCGGCGCCCAGGAGCTGTACAAGCTCAAGCCGGACCTCACCACGATGGCGAAGGTGGTGGGCGGCGGCATGCCGCTGGGTGCGTACGGCGGCCGGCGCGACATCATGTCCAAGGTGGCGCCAGAAGGGCCCGTGTACCAGTCCGGCACGCTGTCCGGGAACCCGGTGGCGGTGGCGGCGGGCATGGCGTGCTTGAAGGCGCTGGCGGCGCCGGGCACGTACTCGCGGCTGGAGCACCTGGGCCTGCTGCTGGAGGAGGGCTTCCGCGCGGAGGCGAAGGCGGCGGGCGTGCCGGTGACGGTGAACCGCGTGGGCAGCATGCTCACGGTGTTCTTCACGGCGGAGCCGGTGTTCGACTACGCGTCCGCGAAGAAGGCGGACACGGCGAAGTTCGGGCGCTTCTTCCACGCGATGCTGCACGAAGGCGTGTACCTGCCGCCCAGCCAGTTCGAGGCGGCGTTCGTGTCGCTGGCCATCGGCGAGCCGGAGGTGGCGCACGTCCTCGCCGCGGCCCGCAAGGCGTTCCGCGCGCTTGGCGACGCCCGTTGAGCCCGA
Source organism: Corallococcus llansteffanensis (assembly GCF_003612055.1). Lineage (GTDB taxonomy): Bacteria > Myxococcota > Myxococcia > Myxococcales > Myxococcaceae > Corallococcus > Corallococcus llansteffanensis. The sequence goes on along the minus strand of NZ_RAWB01000189.1, from coordinate 1,855 downwards.
GCCCCTGAAGGGGCCGCTGCGCTTCGGTCCCTACACCCTCGTGCGCCGCATTGGCGCGGGGGGCATGGGGGAGGTCTTCCTCGCGCGCGAGGAGGGCGTGCGCCGCGCCGTGGTGGTGAAGAAGGTGCTGCCGGGGCTCCTGGAGAACCGGCAGTTCGTGGGGCGCTTCCGCGACGAGGCGCGCGTGGTGGTGCGGCTGGCGCACCCGAACATCGCGCGCGTGTACGCGATGGGCGAGGTGGACGGGCAGCTCTTCCTCGCCATGGAGTACGTACAGGGCAAGACGCTCAGCCGGCTGGCGTACCGGCTGCGGCAGCGCCAGCGGATGATGCCCCTGGGGCCGCTGCTCCAGCTGGGCCAGCGGCTGTGCGAGGGATTGCAGTACGCGCACGACGCGACGGACGAGCAGGGGCACCCGCTGCACCTGGTGCACCGCGACCTGTCGCCCGCGAACGTGTGCGTGAGCTACGCGGGCGAGGTGAAGATCATCGACTTCGGCGCGGCGCAGTCCACGCTGAAGGAGCAGCAGACCGCGCCGCGCGTGGTGATTGGCAACCTCACGTACATGGCGCCGGAGCAGGCCCGCAAGCGCACGGTGGATCGGCGCGCGGACGTGTACGCGGCGGGCGTGGTGCTGTGGGAGATGTTCGCGTGGAAGCCGCTGTCCCAGCGCGGAGATCCGCTGGAGCGCTGGCGGCGCGCGGCCTATCCGCAGTGGGAGCCCGCGGGGCGCTACCGCGCGGACCTGCCGCGCGCGGTGGATGCGTTCCTGGTGCGCGCGCTCGCGGCGGAGCCGAACGACCGGTTCCCTTCCGCGGCGGCGATGGGCGAGGCGCTGGCGGCGCTGAAGGAGAAGCTGACGCCGGGCGTGACGGACCAGGACCTGGTGCGGCTGATGTCCGCGGCCTTCCCGCGCGAGAAGGTCATCGAGCAGAAGATGGTGGACGACCTGCTGAGCGAGCAGCCGGAGCGCGCGAACACGCGGCAGGAGTTCCCGTCGGTGCGCGCGCCCCCCGTGACGGGGCCGGTGCCGGAGGAAGCGGAGGCGCTCCGGGCGCAGGAGGACATCGCGACGGAGACGCTGGACGCGGCGAGGTTGCGTCAGGCGGCGAGCGCGGTCCCGGCGGAGCTCGGATTTCGCAAGGCGCCCCCGGTGCGGCTGCACAACCAGGAGGTGACGAAGGATGCCTGGGTGCCGGGCGTGGGTGGAGAGGAGTCCACCGCGCCGGAGCGGCCAGCGCATGGGGCCTGGACGCCGGGGTCCGGCGGGGAAGACGCTACCGCGCACGGGGTGGCGCCAGCGCGCCGCCCGGGCACGTCCACGGAGGCGGCTCGCGCGCAGGATGCGGGCACTCCGGGCATGTCCGGTGGATCCGCCCGCTCGGATGGCGCAGGCATGGAGAGGACTCCGGGCATGTCCGGTGGATCCGCTCGCTCGGACGGCGTGGGCACGGAGACGACTCCGGGCATGTCCGGTGGATCCGCTCGCTCTGACGGCGCGGGCACGGAGAGGACTCCGGGCATGTCCGGTGGATCCGCTCGCTCTGACGGCGCGGGCACGGAGAGGACTCCGGGCATGTCCGGTGGATCCGCTCGCTCTGACGGCGCGGGCAAGGAGAGGACTCCGGGCATGTCCGGTGGATCCGCTCGCTCGGACGGCGTGGGCACGGAGACGACTCCGGGCATGTCCGGTGGATCCGCTCGCTCTGACGGCGCGGGCACGGAGAGGACTCCGGGCATGTCCGGTGGATCCGCTCGCTCTGACGGCGCGGGCACGGAGAGGACTCCGGGCATGTCCGGTGGATCCGCTCGCTCTGACGGCGCGGGCACGGAGAGGACTCCGGGCATGTCCGGT
>NZ_RAWB01000188.1 GCF_003612055.1 Corallococcus llansteffanensis | reverse complement strand
GTGAAGAGGCGGCTGGTGGTGCCGGTGGGGACCACCTCGAAGGCGCCCCCTCCGCGCGAGCGCAGCACCACGCCTTTCGCGCCCACCACGTACACGTCACCGCCGGTGCCCCACACCTTGAAGAGGCCGGGGAGGTCCCCGTCCGCCGTGCGCGGCAGGTCCGCGAGCGGCAGCGGCACCTCGCTCCACTGCGTGCCATCGGAGTGCCAGATGAAGCCGCCGCGGTCGGACACGCCGCCCACGGCGTACACGTCATCGGGGCGCGAGCCCCACACGCCGTACACCGTGTGCCGCGCCAGGCCCGGGGTGCGCATGCGTGTGAAGGCGTCGTTCTCGTAGCGGAGGAGGGTGGCGCTGCCGCCGGACAGCAGCACCGGGCCGTCCTGGAAGGCATGCACCCACCACAGGTCTCCGCGCGTGCCGGTGGGCACCTCGGTCCACTGCGTGCCGTCGAAGTGCAGCACCGCGGGCCCACGGCCCCGGTCCGCGCCCACCGCCCACACGTCCGACGCGGAGCGGCCCGAGATGGAGAGCAGCGCCTCCGGCCGGTCCTTCGCCACGGCGGCCCAGGGGAGGGGGTCCGGCGTGGGCTCGGGTTCGTCCGGGCAGCCAGTGAGCAGCGCGCCCATCAGCAGCGACAGGAGCCAGCCGCCGCGCGCACGCGTCCGTGAGAGGGATTGAGAAGAAGGGGGCTGCGGCATGACGCGGCTCCGGCGTGTCGCGGGGGTTTTCAATTCCAGACGGGGCGCTGCGGGCTACGGCTCCAGGTCGGAGGCCCACTGGAGCGTGACGGTGCGCGAGTCGGCGCCGTGCTCGCCGCTGTCGGACTCGAAGGCGGCGTTCAGGCGCACCTCCCGGCCCACGGCCTTGCTCGCATCGGGGACCTGCAGCAGCAGGCCCTCGAGCAGGGCCGGCTCCCCCGGCTGGAGGCTCGGGGAGAAGCGCAGGTTGACCTCATAGGGGACGGAGACCCGGTCCCCATCCGAGGTGCGCTCCAGGGACAGCTCCACGCGGGAGCTCAGGGTGGTGAGCTCCCAGGCCCGCAGGGACACGAAGACGTGCTGGCCGCCCTGGAACCCCGAGAACAGCTCCACCGTGTCGCCGTCCTGGAGCGCGGTGAACGCGCCGCCCGTGCCCACTTCCATTGTCCGGGCGGGCCCTTCCGGGGCCTCGGGGCACCCGGTGAGGCCCAGGCCCAGCAGGAGCCACGTCCCGAGGACACCGGCACTGGCGCGGAAGCGGCGCGTGGAGGAAGCGGGAAGGGCAGCGGAAGGGGCGCGCAAGGATGACTCCCGGGCCGAGGAGGCCGCGTGCCGGAAGCATACGTGATCTCCGGCGCACGATTGGAGGGCCGGGGCTCGCATCGTTTCCTCCAGGTTGACGAAGGGATTCCCGGGCGCGGGCTGTTCCGCGCGGAGGACGTGGTCAAGATGGAAGGGCATTCACGGGGCCCGCATCCGAGCCCCTGGAGGGGTGCCATGCGTCCGTCGAAACATTCCATGCAGGGCAGGGTCTGCCTCGTCACCGGGGCCACGTCCGGCATCGGCAAGGCCCTGGCGCTGCGGCTGGCCGAGCGCGGCGCCACGGTGGTGCTGGTGGCCCGCAACCGCGAGAAGGGCGAGGCCGTGCGCGCCGAGCTGCAGCAGCGCACCGGCAACCCGTCCATCGACCTGGTGCTGATGGACCTCTCCTCCACGGAGTCCATCCACCAGGGCGTGGCGGACTTCCAGCGCTGCTACCCGCGGCTTCACGTGCTGGTGAACCAGGCGGGGCTGGTGCAGAGCCAGCGCACCGTCACGGCGGAGGGCCTGGAGACGATGTTCGCGACCAACTACCTCGCCTACTTCACGCTGACGAACCTGCTGCTGCCGCAGTTGAAGGCCGCGGCACCCGCGCGCATCCTCAATGTCACCGGCGGCATCGAGGCGGCTGGCAGCATCGACTTCGACGACCTGCAAGGTGAGCAGCGCTTCAGCTGGTCCAGGGCCCTGGCGCAGTCGAAGCTCGCCGACGTGCTCTTCACCTACGAGCTGGCCCGGCGCCTGGAGGGCACCGGCGTGACGTGCAACGCCCTCAACCCGGGTGGGGTGAAGACGGGGCTGGGCAAGGGCGCGGGCGGCGTCCCGGAGCTCTTCATGAAGCTCGGCTCGCTCTTCTTCGCCGACGCGGAGAAGGCCGCGGAGCGCTTCGTCCACCCGCTGGTGGCGCCGGAGCTGGTGCAGGTGTCGGGCTGCTACTTCGGGCCCGACGGGAGGACCCTGGCGAAGTCCTCGGCGCGCTCCCATGACGAGGCCGTGGCCCGGCGCCTGTGGGACGTGAGCACCCGGCTGGCGCGGCTTCCGGTGGCGCGGGCGGCGTGAGCGCCTGGTGTCGGAGCCGCCGAGCAGCGTTCGGGTTCCAGGCATCCGGGCCGTGAACCGGTTAGACACCAGGCCCCGATGCCCTTCCCGCACTTCCAGGGCCGCTTCCGCCTCATTGCGACCGCGCTCGTCACGGTCGTCCAGCTCCCGCCGGTGCTCTGGCTCTGCGTCCGCACCCGGACGCCCCTGCCGGCGCTCGTGGCGCTGTGCCTCTCCTGGCCCTACCTGCGCCAGCTTGAGAGCCCGTGGCAGACCACCCCGCGCGCCCGCTCCACCACCCTGGCGCTGGGCTGGTGGTGCGCCTGCCTGGTGTTCGACCTGCTCATGCTCCCCGCCGTGCTGGCCATCCGGGCCGGAACGCCCGATGGGGCGACGTGGGGGCTGGCGGGGGCGGTCGCGCTGGTGCTGGGCAGTGACGCGGTCCTCGGCTGGCCGCGCCTGCGCAGGCGGACCGTGCGCATCGCCGGGCTCGCGCCAGGGCTCGACGGCTACCGCATCGGCCAGCTCTCCGACGTGCACTGCGGCCCGCAGGTGCCCGAGGCACGCGTGGCCGCCTGGGTGGAGCGCCTCAACGGGCTGGACCTGGACCTGGTGACGGTGACCGGCGACCTCATCACCCGCGGCCCGTCCCATGTCGAGGCCGTGGCGAGGGCGCTCGGGGGCCTGCGCGCGAAGGACGGCGCTTTTGTCTGCATGGGCAACCACGACTACTTCACCGATGGCGAGCACCTGGTCCGCGAGCTGGAGCGCCACGGGCTGGCCGTGCTGCGCAACCGGGGCGTGGTGGTGGAGCGGGACGGGGCGCGCCTCTACGTCGCGGGCGTGGACGACACGTGGACTTCGCGCCACGACCTGACGCGGGCGCTCGCGGGGCGGCCGGAGGGGACCCCCACGGTGCTGCTCGCCCACGACCCGGACCTGTTTCCCCAGGCGCAGGCGCAAGGCGTGGAGCTGACGCTCTCGGGCCACACCCATGGAGGGCAGCTCGGGGTCCCGGGCGTCCGCCGCCTCTCGCTGGCGCGGTTCATCACGCGGTGGACCGCGGGGCTGTACCGGCAGGGCCGCTCCTGGCTGTACGTGAACCGGGGCGCCGGCACCACCGGGCCGCCCGTGCGGCTGGGTGCCCCGGCGGAGCTGGCCGTCATCACGCTGCGCCGGGCGTGAAGCCCCTCGGTCCGGGGACGCCAGGCAGCGTGAAGAAGAACGCGGCGCCGTGGCCCGGCTCGCTCTCCACCCAGATGCGCCCGCCGTGCGCCTCCACCACGCCCTTGACGATGGCGAGCCCCAACCCGGCGCCCGCCTTGCGCGCGTGCACTGCCTGCCAGAAGCGGTCGAACACGTGGGGCAATGACTGCTCATCGATGCCGGGCCCGGTGTCCACCACGGAGAAGCAGACCTGGCCCTCGCGGCGCTCCGCCCCCAGCACGATGCGGCCCTCGGGCGGCGTGAACTTGATGGCATTGCCCACCAGGTTCTGGAAGACGCGCAGCACCCGCGCCTGGTCCGCGCGCACCCGCGGCAGGTCCGGCGCGAGCGACACTTCCAGGCGCAGGCCCTTGTCCGCCACCAGCGGCTCGTTCAATCCCTGCACCTGCGTCAGCAGCGCGGACACGTCCAGCGGCTCCAGGTCCAGCCTCGCGTGCCCCGACTCCACCCGCGCGACCTCCAGCAGGTCGTCGATGAGGCGGTCCATGTCGCCCACCACGGCGTGGATTTTCCGCAGCGCCTCCTCGACGCCATGGCCTCCGTCCCCCCTGGACAGGTGCCGCTCCGCGCCGCTGCACAGCAGGGAGATGGTGTTCAAGGGCGCGCGCAGGTCATGCGAGACGATGCCCAGCGTCTCGTCACGCGCGGTGACGGCCAGCCGCGCGGTGCGATAGAGCCTTGCGTTCTCGAGCGCCAGCGCCGCCCGCCGCGCCAGCTCGCGCACCATCGCCACGCTCTCCGTCCCGTAGCGCGGGCCCGCGCGCCCGGACACCAGCACCAGCACGCCCATGGAGCGCTCCTGGATGATCAGCGGCACGGCCACCGCGGAGCTCACGGTGCGGTCGCCCTGGGACGGCCCTGGCAGGAGCACCGCCGCCTTGCTGTGCAGGGCCTGCTCCACGGTCTGCCCCAGCACGTCCGTGGAGCCCGGTTTGAACACCGCGCGCAGCGCGTCCTCCAACTCGGGCGTCACCGCGGCGACGTCGGTGACGGCCTCCTCTCCGCAGGCGCTGCCCAGCGTGATGAGCGCGCACCCGTCCGCGAGCGTGGGCACCGTGAGCTTCACCACGGCGCGGGACACCTCCCGCCAGTCGAGGGAGCCCGAGCTGGCGGCGCCCATCTCGGAGAGGAAGCGGCTCCACAATTCCGCCCTGCGCTGCTCGGTGACGTCGCGGAAGTAGACGGAGAAGCCCTCCGGTGACGGGTACGCGACGACACGCAGCCACCGGTCCTCCATCGCCGAGGGCTGGTCCTCCTCCACCGGCACGTGCGCCTCCGTCGCGCGCAGCAGCAGGGCCTCCATGGCCAGGCCCTGGGGCCCGGAGAAGACCTCCGGCAGCCGCCGGCCCAGGAGGGCCTCGCGCAGGCGGCCGAAGTGGGCCTCCGCGTGCCGGTTCACGTAGGTGAAGCGCCCCTCCCGGTCGAAGGCGGCGAAGCCGTCAGTGATGCGCTCGAGCACCGCGTTCATCCGCTCGCGCGCCGCCTCCGCCTCCTCGCGGGCGGCCTCCTCCCGCGCCAGGCGCCACAGCGCCTCCACGGCCTCGCGGCGGCCCGTGATGTCCTCGTGGGCCACCACCACGCGCAGCGGGCCCGGTCCGGCGAAGCGCGTGGCCCGCATCAGGAACCAGCGGCGCCTGCCCTCGGGCTCATGGCACGGGTACTCCAGCAGGAACTGCTCGGTGCGGCCGGCGAGGATGTCGCGGATGCCCGCCGAGACGGAGGGGGCCTCGGTGGAGAAGCGGCCCTGCGCGGCGTCCGTCACTCCCAGGTAGTCCGCGCCCACGCCGCACGGCCCCGGCTCCTCCACGCAGCCGTTCTCCCGCGCGAAGCGCCTCCAGGCGGCGTTGACGGCGAGGATGATGCCCCGGCCGTCGAGGATGGCGATGTGCGTGGAGAGCGAGTCGAGCGTGGAGCGCAGGAACTGCTCCGACTCATGCAGCGCCTGCTCCGCGTGCTTGCGGTCGCTGATGTCCCGGAAGAAGACGGTGAGGCCCTGCGGGGAGGGGTACGCCCGCACGTCGAACCAGGTCTCGAGCGGCACGTAGAACGCCTCGAACGAAACGCTGACCTGACGCGCGAGCGCCCGGTGGTACTCCTGCTCGAACAAGGTGCCGAGCGCCTCGGGGAACTCCTTCCACACGCTGTGGCCGATGAGGTCCGTGCGCGAGCGTCGCAACAGCTGCTCGGCACGCGCGTTGAGGTAGGTGAAGCGCCATTCACGGTTGAATGAGATGACCGCGTCCGAGATGCGCTCCAGGGTGTCGACGGCATGGAGGGCCCCACCCTGGATGGGGACCCCGCGCTTCGCCACGATCCGCTCCTGGCCCGCTCGCGAGCCCATCCCTCACCCCCGTCCTTCCCCCCGGCGGGCCGGCGGCGGGCGCGTTGCCCGCTTCCTCCCAGGTTCTCTCCGGAGAAAAGACAGCATTGGATGAAGTATGCGTCCCGCTTCTCGGTGATGCCCCGCGTGAGCGCCGACGACGAGTCCCTGCCCGTGGGCCGGACCGGAACGCGGAGGCCGCGGCGCTCCGCTGCCCGCAGGCCCAGGCGCACCTCCGCGCCTGGCTAGGCGGCGGTCGCCTGCCGGATGCGGGCCTCGGTCTCCGCCGGGCTGGCGATCCAGGGCCAGAAGCGCTGCGGCTCTCCGAAGTTGTCGAAGAAGGTGTCTGCCAGTGCCGGCACCTTCGAGGCGGCCCCCAGGTACTGCATCACGTGCGGCGGAGGCGGCTGGAGCAGCATGTTCGTGAACCCGGTGATGTACTGGCCCTCGGTCCGCCAGAAGTGCTCGAAGGTCTGCTCCATCCAGTCCGGGGTGAAGGGCTGGTCCCCGTGCGCGAGGATGGCCTGGGTCACGCCGTGGGCCTGCTTCGACGCGCTGTTGAGGCCCTGGCCCGCGATGGGGTCGTTGAGCATGACGACGTCCCCCAGCCCCATCACGGTCCGGCCCGAGGGGAGCCGGCCCACCGGCTTGCGCACCGCGGGCGTGAACGCGCCGGTGAGCCAGGACGACTCGTCCACGATGGCGGCGTCCTTCAGCCGGTCCTCCACCCACGGAGAGAAGTCGTGCATGACGTCCTTCATCCGCGCCATCGCGTCCCGGGCGGTGGTGAGGCCGCGGAAGCGGTCCAGCCCCTGGCCGGGGATGGCCTCCAGCAGGATGCAGTGCAGGGGGCCGCGGATGCGGTCGAAGTACGGCATGGAGAAGTACTCGCCGTGGCCCGCGGCCAGGATGAACTTGAGCGCGGGGTAGGGCGTCTCGTGCAGCGGCTTCATGCCGGTGACAATCATTGCCATGAGGTTGCGCTGCGGCTGCGTGTGGACGCTGCGCCCGGCATCCCGCTCGAACAGCGACATGAAGCTGCTGCGGCCCGCGGTCACGAGCACCAGGTCATGCCGGGGGGCGAGCGCCTCCAGGGCCTCCATGTCCACGTCGCGCACCACCACGGTGCCGCCGCGCCGCTCGAACTCCGCGAGCCAGCGCGAGTACTTCGCCCGCAGGTCCAGGGCCTTGCCCGCGTTGAGGATGCGTCCCCGCACGTTGAGCGCGCGCTGCCCGGGGGCCATGCAGATGTCGAGGTCGCCGCCCTGGGCGTACTCTCCGGGACCCGTCCAGAAGTCGAGCCCCAGCTCCTGCTCGTACTGGTAGGCGCGGCCGAAGAGGTAGGTGGTGGCGGCGAGCCGGGCGTTGAAGAGCTGCTCGGGTGTGCGGTCCGAGTAGACGGTGACGGGGTAGCCCTTCGCGAGCAGGCCGAAGGCAAGCTGCAGGCCCGCCTGGCCCGCTCCGATGATGCCGATGTTCCTCATGGTCCCCCCTGGGGTGATGCGTGGGCGTGACGCCCTCCCGGGACACTACGCAGTGGGGGCGCGGTCCTGGCAACCCGTACCGTGGGATGAGGGGCGGCTCGCCGGGCCGTGGCTGCTCAAGAGGTCGCTCTTCTTGTAGAAAGGCGACCTTTCCCTGGAGCATTCCCGTGAAGCTGAAAGCCACTGCCTTTCCCGCTGTCTTCCTTTGCCTCCTCGTCGCCTGCACGGATCCCTCCACGGGCTCCCAGGGAGAGGCCGGGCCCACGGGGCCGGCAGGAGCCCCGGGCGCGAAGGGAGACACGGGCGCGAAGGGAGACATCGGGCCCACGGGCCTTCCCGGTGCGAAGGGAGACACGGGCGCGAAGGGAGACATCGGACCCACGGGGCTCCCCGGCGTGAAGGGTGACAAGGGCGATACGGGCGCGAAGGGAGACATCGGACCCACGGGCCTCCCCGGCGTGAAGGGCGACAAGGGCGATACGGGCGCGAAGGGAGAGATCGGGCCCACGGGCCTTCCCGGCGTGATGTATGTGCGCACGAAGGTGGTGAGCCCCGGGGCCACGGACCTGGAGAGCGGCACCGCGCTGCGCGCCGCCATCGATGGCATCACCGACGGCGCGACGTGGCGGGTGAAGCTGGAGCCGGGACGCTATGACCTGGGCAGCACGGCGCTGCTCCTCAAGGCGGGCATCTCGCTGGAGGGCTCGGGCCCGGAGGTCACCTTCGTGCGCTCCAGCGCCGGTGGAAACACCACCGGCACCCTGGTGGGCGTCTCGGGCGCGGTGGTGAGCGCGCTCACCGTGCAGAACCAGGGCGGGAGCGGCCCCGCCATGGCCATCTACAGCGAGGGGGAGACCTTCACCTTCCACGACCTCGTCGCCACGGCGCAGGGTGGCACCAACGACTCCTACGCCATCTACCTCAAGGGGGCGAAGGGCACGTTCGAGCGCGTGCGCACCTCTTCGTCCAGCAGCGGCTACGCCAACGCCTTCCGCTGCCGTGACTGCACCGCCCGCCTGCACGACCTCCAGGCCGAGGCGCGAGGCGGGACGCAGAGCGTCGGCATCTACACGGCCTTCGGCGACGTCACCCTGCACGACGTGACCGCCAGTGCCATGGGCGCCACCGACAACTGGGGCGTCTACACGGATGGCAACATGTCGCTCGTCGACGTCGAGGCGCTGGGCAGCGGAGGCACCCGCTCCACGGGCTTCTTCGTGGGCGAGGGCAATGCCACCGTGCGCGACAGCGTCCTGCGGGCCACCGGCGCGACAACAGCCAACGAAGGCCTCTCGTCGTTCACGGACTTCTCCCAGTCCGCCGTCTTCCGCACCGTCGCCGTCCACCACTCCGTGCTGGAGGGTGGCTCGGCCAGCGTCTACCGCGCGCGCTACGTCGACCTGCGCATCGCCAACTCACAGCTCGCGGGCCCCATCACGCAGCGGACCTCCACCGCGGGCACTGGCACCTTCGCGTGCGTCGGCGTCTACTCCGAGGCCTTCGCCCCCGCTGTCTGCCCTTGAGCGGCGTGGCATCGCGTGCTGATGACGGGTGCCACGCGGGACGCCCGCGGAGGTAGTCTGTGCGGCATGCCGCTGAAGGTGATGACGCTCAACATCCTGATGGGAGGCGAGGAGCGGATGCCGCAGCTCCTTGCCCTCATCGCCCGTGAGAACCCGGATGTGCTCGCGCTGCAGGAGTGCCTGGGCTGGGAGGATGGCGAGCGGCTCGGGCAGGTCGCCGCCGCGCTGAACCTCCCCGCCACCGAGGCCCACGTGCGGCTGGGCACTGCCCGCCCGCGCTCCAGTGGCCGTCGCTACCACGTCGCTGTCGTGAGCCGCCTGCCCCTGCGCTCGTCCCGCGACCACGCCAACCCCCACTTCATCGGCCACTGCCTCCTCGAGTGCGAGCTGGAGACAGGCGCGGAGCCGTTGACTGTCTTCGTGGCCCACTTCGATTCCCACCATGAAACCCTGCGCTTCGTGGAGGCGCGCTACCTGCGCTCGCTGCTCGAGCCCAAGGTGTTCGGCGAGCGGGCCTTCCTGCTGGCCGGGGACCTCAACTCCCTGTCGCGCGCGGATCCCTACCCTGTGGACTTCGCCGACCGCGTCCGCCGCGGACGGGTGGACAAGTACGGCCACCCGCCCCGCTTCGACGTCATCGACGACCTGGAGGGTTTTGGCTGGAGGGACACGCTGCGCCTCAAGCCCACTTCGCCCCGGTGGGTGACCGCCCATCGCCAGCGTGATGGGGGAGAGGCCGTCGACTTCCGCACGGACTACCTCTTCGCCTCGCCCGCCCTGGCCCGGCGGCTCCTCGGGGCCGAGGTGGTGGAGGTCGGCACGGCCTCCGACCACCACGCCCTGACGGCGACCTTCACCGGGGTGTGAGGGAGGCCAGGGCTTCGACAGCGCCCGCCGGGCGTGTCGGCTCCCTCTTCCGGGGGATGTCCGCCCGGGACGCGCTCCGGCATGAGTCCTCCCTCGGATCCGTCAATCATTCGCAGGTGACCATGGACAGGCGAGGCAGGCAGGGGGGCAGCGCTACCGGGGCTTGGGCGAAGGCGTGTCCCCGGGGATGGTCCGCCCTCGTGGGGGTGGTGGTCCTCCTCACGGGGCCCCTGGCGTCGGGAGCCGGGCCAGACTCCTGGGCGCCGCAATCCAAGCCATGCGTCACCGGGAATTGCCGCCCTTGCTCCTGGGACGTCCACTGCCTTGTGCTGGACCTCAATCCACCCGTTCAGGGGGCAGTTCGTCCTCAGTGCTCTGCTCGCGTGAGCGGTGCGCCAGCTGGAGGATTTCGTCCTCGGCGAGCTGCTCCGTCTTGATGATGTTCCGGTCCGCCTTGAGCTGTTCGACCTGACCGTCGCGCAGGACGTGGAACTGGCCCATCTTCTGGGAGGGGAGCCGCACGGACGCGTCCACCCGGGCGTCGGCGAACATGGGCTTGAGCTTCTTGAGGGCCGTCTCTTCCTTCACGCGGCCCGCGAACCAGGTGCGCACGTTGTCGCGGCACTTGTAGTCCAGGTCTCCCGGGCTCTGGGTCGCGAGCATCACGCCAACGCCCGCGGAGCGTGCACGCCGCAGCAGGTTCTCCATGGGCTGCTTCGTCGAGGGAATGCCCACGGCGGGCAGGTACATGTCCGCTTCGTCGAAGAGGAGTACGGCCTGGAGCTTCGGGGACGGATGCTGGCTGGCCCAGCGGTTCGCTTCCACCAGGAGCTGGGAGACCCAGAAGAGGGACCCCTGCATGCCGCCCAGGAACTTGGTGCTGATGATGGTCAGCCGGGTCTTTCCAGGGACCCTGGAGGCCCCCTGGCCGAGCAGCTCACTCATGTCGAGCTTCTCACCCTGGCTGGAGAGGAGGGCCTGCGCATTGAGCCGCAGCGTCGCCAGGTCCTGGGCCAGCTTGGTGAAGACCTTGTCATCCAGTCCATTGGTTTCCTGGACCAGCGTCATGTCCTGGGATGCGACAAACCGCTGGATGAGGTCCAGCGTCAGCTCCTTCCCCGAGGGACGCTGCACCAGCAACCGGAGCGCCTGGGCGAGCAGCGCCTTCGCGGCCCGGTCCCGCTGACTGCTCTTGTACTCGAGCATGCTCGCGATGGCGTCCGCTGCCTGCTGGATGACCTGGTCTCGCTCTTCGGGCGGAAGCTTGTCGAGCCCCGAGGGCACCACCGGAATCGCGAGAGGCCGCCCGTCCGAGCGCCCCGGCGTGTAGAGCGCCACGTCCACGCGCTCGCGCAGCAGTCGCCGCCGTTCGACCATCACCGGGTCGTCCAGTTCCTCCTCCCAGGCCTCGTCCCGCGCATAGGCGGCCAGGTCTCCCTTGCGGTCGACAAGGAGCGCGGGGACACCCTGGATGAGCAGCTGCTCGATCAGGTTCAGGGCCAGGGTCGTCTTGCCGCTGCCAGGGCCTCCGAGGAAGGCACTGTGCTTCGTCAGTTCATCCGGACTCACGTAGACAGTGTTCGAGAAGACGCCTTCGGAGACGCCCAGGCGCATCTGTCCCTTCGGCGACTCCACCTTGGGGGGCTCCACCTTCTTGGGCGGCTCCACCTTCTTCCCTGAACCCGTCGTCGTCCTGGCCTCCTTGCCCGTCAGCATCTGCCCGAGCGCTTCGAGAGGACGGGGTTTCTCATCCTCCACTTCGATCAAATGCTGTATCGGAGGCTCCTTGGCGGACGGGTGCTGGGCAGTGGCAGTGGCCCGACCCAGGTTCTGAGCGAGCGTGGACGTCACCTGCCCTGCGTCGCGCGCCACCGCCGGGACCGCGGGGGGGGTGTACTTCTCAAGCGCGAGCACATCCGTGATGCCCTTGAGACGGGTCACGGGGCGGGATGAACGACTCCATCCGAGGAACTCCGACTCCGCGAATTGCTTCCGGAACGCCTGCAGGGCGACCAGCTCGCGCAGGTCGCTGTTGCCCAGCACCGCCCGCCGTCCTCCTTTCCGCATCAGCAGCGTCGTCTGTTCTTCAACGAGGGTGCCGAACGAGCCTGGGAAGTCCGTGGTCCGCACCAGGACGGCCATCTTGCCGGCGGCGGAGCGGAGGGCGCTGGCCATCTGCTTGCCCAGGTGACCGCCTCGCGAGGAGTTGTTGCAGAGCGCCACGAAGAGCTGGGCGTTTCCAGGCTGGACCGTGACCTCGAGTGCCTCTTCGCTGCGAGGCTTGACCTTGAAGCGGGTGGAGCCTCCCAGCTCCTCACCACTCACCTCGATGGCCCAGCCCAGCAGCGCGGCGATCTCCGAGTCCTCATCCGGGATCTGTCCCTTGAAGTTGGCCTTGAAGTCCGTCCAGGCCTGGTCCAGGTCCTTGGCGGGAGGGGGCTGCGGGCTCTGGAGGGACTGAACAGGGCCTTTGCCTTTCTCGGGCAGGGGAAACGTCTTCGGGAGCTGTCCGTCCTGGATGGCCCGCTCGCGGTAGCGGTGGCACGCATTGAGGACATCGCGCGTTCGTAGACCGCTCAGCAGCTCGAACCCTTCCGCCGGGATGGGGTAGGTGGGATTCGACGGGTCGAAGGCGATCTTCTGCTGCTCGTACAACGTCTTCAACCGGCGCACCGCGATGTCACGGGCCGTCTGCGCGGTGACATTCCGCTCCAGGTCGAGAGGCTCGGGGTCGACCTCGATGCGATCAATGATGGAGCGGTTGATCCGGTCCCGCATCTTCGTCCAGAAGTCGCTGAGGCAGCAGACCACCACGATGGCGTTGGGCACCTGCCCGGCAAGCGCGGCCAGGCTGTTCATCGCCCGCCGGAAGGAGTTCTCCATTCCGGGGCGCTGCTCGAAGTCGTGGATGTCTTCCACCTGGTCCACGCAGAGGACCAGGGCCTGCCCCATCATTCCCATGAGCCGACCCAGGCTCTCCATCATCCGGGGCGGGTCGTCGTCGGCGGTCCTCGGCACCAGGTCGCCCACCATCGCGCGGTCGACGGGCGCCATGTCCTCGCAGCGGAGCCACTGGAGGATCCGGTGATGGAAGCGGGCTTCGCGCCGCTGCAGGCAGATCAATGCCCGCAGCAGGTACACGTCGACATGGCGGAACCGTTCGTCCTCATGCAGCTCGTCCGCGAGGGCGCGGACCATGTCGTGCAGCTCGTGCTCTTCAAGGATGCTCTCCTCGGGGATGAGCGGCGCGAACGCACTCGTACAATGCGCCATGACGGCATCCGACAGCCTCATCAACCCCGAGTTCGCGCCCAGGTCCGAGTCATAGGGCCGATCCAGCGCTTCAATGAAGTTCGACAGGATGTGTCGGTCGTAGTTCGCCGCATCGACGGTCATCGGCATGTAGCCGACGTAGCCGAGCCCCCGGCTGTGCACGCTGTTGCGGAAGGCGCGCACCAGATGGGTCTTGCCGCTGCCCGACTCGCCTCTCAGGAGCAGCAGCTTGCCAGCATCCGGCAGGGGAGTTCGCGTGGCACGCTTCACCAGCCGCTCGAAGGTGCGGCGGGCAGGGGCGTTGATGGATTCGACGTCGAAGGGGTCTCGCCTCCAGAGGGTCTGGCCCTGCTGGACGCTGTTGAAGACCTCGGGACCGTCGGCCAGGAATGCATCGAGGCGGGCGTCGGTGGACATGAGCGCTCCAGGAGAACGGGCTAGACGATGACGAAGTGGAAGGTGGCGCCGTAGGAGCTGACTTCGGACTCGGCGACATCCGCGGGGTTCATCGCGGAGACGACGTCCGCACGACTCAGGGACAGGTGGTGCTTGCGGTTGGCATCGAGCAACGCCGAGTCGAATGCCTCCCGGTTCGACCACTCGGGCTGCAGCGCCTTCCATACGTGGGAGATGAAGACCTTGTCCTCGCCCACGCGGCCCGTGGAGGACGCTCGGGCCACCTTCAGCACGCGCTTCGCGAACGACGCGGTGTCCGTGGGCACGGGCTCCCCTCGCGCCTCCACGTGCACAGGTTCGGCGGGCTTCTTGGATTGCGCCGGAGCTGTCTCCGCCAGCACCCACTCCCGCAGCGCCGCCAGCCGCACCACCTCCGCGTCCACCCGTGAGGCGCCCACGGTGCGCGCGGCCAGCTGCTCCAGGCCCCGCTTCGGGTCGCTGACCTCCTGCTCCAGCAGCTTGCCCAGCAGGTGCGCCTGCACCGCGCGCAGCGAGAACGCCTCGTCCGTGTCCACGCCCAGCTGCCGCCACAGGAGCCTGTCCCTCACCTGTGCCAGCGTTGGCGTCTCCGGCCCCTCCACCCGGTGCGCTCGCTTGAGCAGGAGCGCCCGCACGCCGTCCGCGCCCGAAAGCCTGCCCAGCGCCGCCTTGGAGTTCGGCAGGCCCAGCCCCTTCGCCAGCAGGTGCTGCTGCTTCACCCGCTTCCACGTCAGCCCCTTGGGCGAATCCACCCGCAGGAACTTCAACGCCCGCTGACGGCCCGGTCCCGTCAACGCCAGCGCCGTGCGGGCCCGCTTCTCCACGAGCCTTGCTTCCAGCAAGCCCTCCAGCAGCGCGTCGAACCGCTCGGTCCACTCCCCCCGGCTCCAGCGGTGCTCCACGAAGGCATGCAGCGTCTTCGCCAGCTCGTTGCGCGTGCCGGGCTTCTTCTCCGGGCGCGTCGCCAGCCAGGCCAGGGCCAGCCCCTGGAGTCGGGTGTCAGGGTTTTCGGTGTCCATGTCGTGGCTCCCGCCCGGCGGGCTCGCGCCTGCGGGCTTCAATCAACGTGTCAATCGTGTGGAGGATGTCTTCCAGCCGGGCCAGCACGTCCTCTTCGAGGATGCGGAAGACCCAGTAGCCCGCGCGCTGAAGGTCCAGGTCCTTGCGCCGGTCGCGGCGGAATCGCTCCGGGTCCTGGAAGTGGTAGTAGCCGTCCACCTCCACCGCGAGCCGCAGCTCCCGGCTGAGGAAGTCCACCTCCCACGGCCGCGGGCCTCCCGTGTCCAGGCGGACGTTGTTCTCGAAGACACCCGCCGTCGCCGCGTGCTCCTCCAGCCGGTCGCGCAGGTAGGCCTCCGCCCTGCTCCGCGCCCGGTCCGCGGACGCGTCCCCCGCGCCCGTGAGCACCTCCAGCGCCAGCTCCGCGGCACGGGCCCGCTGCGCCTCGGGCGCCCCCGCGCGCTCCAGCTTCCGGAGCGTCTCCACCGCCCCCTCGGACCCGGACGCTCCCGGCACCTCCAGCCGGCCCTCGCGCACCAGCGCCTTCAGCCGCGTCTCCTCGCCGCCCAGGAACACCGCCAACGCCTCGGGCCCCACCGCGCACGCCACCGCGAGCGCCGGCACCGCGTTGCACAGCATCCCCGCCACGTGCAGCCCCCGGAACGACGGCGCCACCCCCGCGGGCACGCGCACCACCGGCGCGCGGCCGGGCGGCACCAGCGCGTGCAGGGCCCGCAGACCCGCGCCCACGTTCTTCGCCAGCGCCACGCGCACCGCGTCCGGCAGGGCCCCCGGCGCCGTCGCCTCCCTCCCGATGACGAGCGCGCGGCACAGCGCCCACGTCGCTTCCGGCAGGGCGGGCGGCGGCAATCCCTCCAGCAGCACGCGCCGCTCGTGCGCTGTCTTTCCCGTGAACACCGGCGTGTGTCTGGGATTCGCGGCCGTCAGGCTGAACGTGGCCAGCGCCTCCGCGTCCGCCCCCAGGTCCCGTGTCGCCGCCAGCGCCCGGGCCCAGCCCAGCGCCGCCGCGGGCAGGTCCTCACCCGCGACCTCCACCACCCCCAGCCCATGCCGCGCGGCCCACCGGCTCCAGAGGGCGCTCGAGACCTCGGGCGGGCCCTCCAGCACGCTCAGCGTCGCAATGCCTTCCCTCCGGCGGCGCGCCTGCCGGTCCAACGCATCCAGCAGCGCGACGTCTCCCGCCAGCGGCAAGCTCGGCCCCCCGGAAGTGGTATCGCTTCACCACCCCCTGTGCGCGCAAAGCCTGCTCCCATGGGTCGGGCGCTGACAAGACCCCCAAAAGGGGGAGGGACTCTACCGGCCCTTGTCTTCCAATGATTCCCGACCGAGCAACGCCCCCAGCCCCGCCGCCGCGAGCGCGGAGACCATGCCCGTCAGGAAGGGGGCCTGGGTCCCCAGGGACGCATACATCCAACCGCTCGCCACCGGCCCCACCGTGCGCGCGAGGCCCCCGCAGGACTGCGCCAATCCCAGCACGGCGCCCTGCTGCGACGGGGCGGCCACCTGCGAGGCGATGCTGGAGATCAAGGGCTGCAGGAAGCCCATCCCCGCGCCCACCAGCACCACGGAGGCCATCATCGGAAGCGCCTGGTTCGAGAAGGCGACCCCCACCATGCCGGCGGCCAGGATGAACG
>NZ_RAWB01000187.1 GCF_003612055.1 Corallococcus llansteffanensis | reverse complement strand
CGCGGGCCCTGGGCGCGCACGTCGTCGTGTTCAGCACCTCCGACAGGAAGAAGCAGGACGCGCTCCGGCTGGGCGCGCACGAGGTGGTGGTGTCGACAGATGCGGAGGCGATGGCGGCGCAGGCGGGCAGGCTCGACTTCATCCTCGACACGGTGTCCGCGAACCACGACCTCAACGCCTACCTGAAGCTGCTGCGCCGGGACGGCCAGATGGTGCTGGTGGGCATCCCGGACAAGCCGCTGGAGGTCAACGCCATGCTGCTCATGTCCGGGCGCCTGAGCTTCTCCGGCTCCGGAGCTGGAGGGCTCGCGGAGACGCAGGAGATGCTCGACTTCTGCGGGCAGCACGGCATCGTCTCCGACATCGAGCTGATTTCGCTCCCGGACATCAACGACGCCTTCGAGCGGCTGCACAAGGGCGACGTGCGCTACCGCTTCGTCATCGATCTCAAGCGCGCGGCGTAGCGCGCATCGCGAGCATCGGGCGGTACGCCGCCCGGAACGACCAGGCCAGGGAGAGCTCCAGTGCCAGGAGGATGAGGGCTATCGCGATGCCCGCCGGCGCCAGGAAGGCGTGGAACATGAAGATGTTGACGATGACGGGCGCGATGAGTGCCAGCGCCAGCGGCACGAAGCGGTTGGCCAGCAGCAGCACCCCCACCAGCAACTCCGTGCCCTTCAGCAGCGGGAACAGGTACCCCGTCTTCATCATCGCCATGCCGAACGCCATGGCCCCTTCCGGCTGGTTCGACGGCGCCGGAATGAAGTTCAGGAAGCCGTTCAGCCCGAAGACGAAGAACACGAGCCCCATCAACAGCCGGGCTGCGGTCGGCAGGTGGCGGGTCATCGACTTGGACGGAAGTCCTTCCGCTGCATGGCTCATGGACGACGTGGCGGTTCCCATGGGAGTGCTCCTGATTGACTTGGCTTATTGATTTTCTGCACGGAGGGCGAATCCAACACCTGCCCTACGACTGGGGGTGCACCTGGGGCTGCGCCCGGGCGCGCAGCTTCATCACCTGGTACGTGGCGCCGCAAAGGAAGAGCACCAGCAGGGCCGCCAGGGAGGTCTGCACCAGCGGGTCCTGCGGGCTGCTCGCGAGGGGCTGCCCCGCGGGCAGGCGGGTCAGAGTCTCGTTGATGCCCGGCACCAGCAGCACCATGAAGCTGGCGGAGTACGTGAGGGTCCTCACGTAGGTCCCGGAAGCGAACGCTCCCACCGCCATCAGCAGCAGCGCGAGCAGCCCCAGCCCGTGGCCCGGGTTGAAGCCGCCCGTGCTGGAGAGCCCGAACGACGTCACCACGGAGGTGATCATGCTGACCACGTAGGCCTTTCCGACGCGGTTCGCGGGGTCGATGCGCCCGTCGCGCAGGAAGGCCCAGACGCCGAAGACGATGGGGGGCACGCTCACCAGCGTGTGGAGGATGCCAAGGATGGACATGGGGTTCGCCATGGGAGGACTCCGGAATGCAAGGGGTTTGGAAATTCAGGCCAGCAGGTATTCGCGAATCATCACGCGGGCGCGGTGCAGGCGGCTCTTCACCGCGGGCACGTCCAGGCCCAGGCGCTCGCCAATCTCGCGGATGGACAGCTCTTCGAAGTCACGCAGCAGGACGACCTGGAGCGCCTGCGGCGGCAGTGACTCCAGCGCCGCCGCCAGGTCGAGCCGCAGCCCGTCCGGGGTGTGCGCGGCCATCCACTGATCGACGAGCGCCTCTTCGTAGGGGTCCTGCTTGAAGGCGACGCGGCCCAACCGGCGGCACTCGCGCTGCACCACCTTGAACATCCACCCGGAGAACGACGCCAGCTGGCGGACGGCGCCCAGATGGCGGGCGATCACCAGCAGGGCCTCCTGGACCGCGTCGTCCACGTCGCTGATGAGGCAGCGCTGCTGCGCGTAGCGCCGGAGGTTCGGCTGGTACACCTGGAGCAGGTGGGCCATCGCGTCGCGGTCCCCGGTATGGGCCGCGAGCAGCATCGCGTCGGGGGAGGTGGACGAATCCATGGCGCTTCTTCGGACCTCGTGCGGCGGAAGGGAAAATCCCCCGCTTCGCCCGATAAGAGGCGACCACCGGCCGAATGGATTCTCGGCCCTGATGATTTTTTCCGCGAATCCTCCAAGCCCTGGAAACCCCAGGGGTTTTCCCGCACGGCTTTCTGGCCAGTCCATTCGCCGGTCCGGGCGGACGCTTCGCCGCGCCGTTCGTGTCGCTGGCGGCATGGCCCGGAAGCCGGCGCCTGGCAGGCGGCATCGTGGGGCCATGCGAAGCGTCCTGCCTCCCATCGTCGCGGTCCTCCTGCTCACCTTCTCCGCCTCCGCCAGCGAGGACCCCGGCCGCGCCCGGGTGCGCGCCGCCGCCGAGGCCATGGGAGGGGAGGCGCGGCTGAGGGCCCTCTCCAGCCTGCGCATCCAGGGCGTGGGCCACTGGAACCTGCAGGAGCAGGGCGAGCGGCCCGCGCCTCCCTACCGCGTGATGTACGAGCAGTTCGACGAGCTGAGCGACCTGCGCCGCGGCCACCTGCGCCAGAAGAACGAGGCCCGGGGGGCGGTGCTGCCAGACTGGAAGTCGCTGACGATGCTGCTGTCGCAAGGTGTGGTGGCGGTGGAGTACGAGGGGAAGCTGCGGCCCGCGGGCGCCGCCCAGTTCCAGGACCTGCGCGAGCGGCTGGACCTGGCCCCCGAGCACGTGCTGCTCGCCGCGCTGGACGCCGCCGACCTGAAGGCGCAGGCGGACACCGTGCTGCAGGAGGTGCCCCACCACGTCGTCACCTTCAGCGTGCACGGCGCCAGCGTGCGCCTGTTCCTCAATGCCCGCACGGCGCTGCCCACCCGCGTGGAGACGGTGGACGCACACCCGGAGGATCCGTTCTGGAGCATCTGGGGCGACGTGCGCACCGGGCTGTCCTTCCAGGCGTGGTCGCTGGAGCCAGGGGGCCTGCGCTATCCGCGCCAGTGGGACTGGGAGCGCCAGGGCCAGACCTACCATTCCCTCACGCTGACGGCGGTGACGGTAGATCCGCCCTTCACGGACGCGGACTTCGCCGTGCCGGAGGACGTGAAGCAGGGCTTCGAGGCGCGCCGCGCGCGGAAGCTGGAGGACGCGCCCGTCACGCGTCCGGACGCACCGCCGGTGGAGCTGGCTCCCGGGGTCGTGCAGCTCACCGGTCCGGGGAGCGTGGTGCTGGTGGCCCAGGACGACGGCGTGGTGGTGCTGGAGGCGCCGCTCGCGGCGGGCTACTCGGGGCGCGTGCTGGAGGAGGCCGCGAAGCGCTTCCCGTCCCTGAAGGTGAAGGCGGTGGTGTCCACCAGTGACGCGTGGCCGCACATCGGCGGACTGCGCGAGTACGTGGCGCGCGGCATCCCCGTGTACGTGCTGGACGTGAACCGCGCGCTGGTGGAGGAGCTGGTGCGGGCACCTCGCACGCGGCTGCCGGATGCGCTCGCGCTGAAGCCCCGCGCGGCGAAGCTCACCGGCGTGGGCCAGCGTCAGGTGCTGGGCATGGGGAAGAAGCGGCTGGAGCTCATCCCGGCGCGCACGGAGACGGGCGAGCGGAGGTTGTTCGTGTGGCTTCCCGAGGAGCGGCTGCTCTACACGTCGGATCAGGTGAAGTCCCAGCTGGACGGCGCGTTCATCAACGTGCAGCAGGTGGATGAATCCGTGGAGGTGACCCGCCGCGAGAAGCTGGAGGTCACGCGCGTGTTCGGCATGGGCCTGAAGCCCACGGAGTTTGGCGCGCTCACCACCGCCGTGGACCGCGCCCGCGCCCCAGTCGCGCGCTGAAGGCTACCGGGCCCGGCCCAGCCGCCGCTCCAGGTGCTCGCGGCGTGAACGGCTCACGCGCAGCCGCTGCCCGGAGCCCAGCACCACGACCTGCTCGGTGGGCGAAGGGCGGTGTACCTCTCGGATGCACGCCACGTTGACGATGGCGGAGCGGTGGATGCGCACGAAGCGCTCCGGATCCAACCGCGCCTCCAGCGCCGCCAGCGTCTCCCGCAGCACGTGGGCCTTGCCGTCCACGTGTAGCGTGACGCAGTAGTCATCCGCTTCGATCCACTCGATGTCCGCGACCGGCACCAGGACCGCGCGCGTGCCCACGCTCACCAGCAGCCGGTCCTTGAAGGCAGCGGGGGCTGGGGTTGGAGCCTGGGGCCCCGTGGGCTTCGGGGGCGCTTCCGACAGCAGGTCCGCCAGCCGCCGGCCCAGCTCCGCGGCCTCGCCCGCGCGCAATCGCTGGCGGGCCCGGGACAGCGCTTCGTCGAAGCGCCCGTCGTCGAAGGGCTTCACCAGGTAGTCCACCGCATGTACGTCGAAGGCGCGCACGGCGAACGCGTCGAACGCGGTGATGAAGATGACCGCGGGCATCCGCTCCGCGCCCACTTCGCGCAGCACGCCGAAGCCGTCCAGCTCCGGCATCTGCACGTCGAGCAGCACCAGGTGCGGGCGCTGCTCGCGGATGGCCGTCACCGCCTCACGGCCGTCGCGGCACTCGCCGCACACCGTGGCGTCCGGGTGACGCGCCAGCGCCTGCCTCAGCCCTCGGCGGGCCAGCGGCTCGTCGTCCACCAGCAGCACGCGCAGCTCAACCATGCACGGCTCTCTCGGGACGAGGCCCGGAGTGCCACGGCGGCAAACGCAGCTCAGCCATGCACGGCTCCCTCGGGACGGGGCCCGGAGTGCCACGGCAGCATGCGCAGCTCAGTCATGCACGGCTCCCTCGGGATGGGGCGCGGAGTGCCACAGCGGCAAGCGCAGCTCAGCCATGCACGGCTCCCTCGGGACGGGGCGCGGAGTGCCACAGCGGCAAGCGCAGCTCAGCCATGCACGGCTCCCACGGGACGGGGCCCGGAGTGCCACGGCAGGAGGACGGTGGCCTCGGTGCCCGTGCCATCCGCGCTGGCGACGCGCAGGTGCCCCGCGTCGCCGTAGAGCTGCGACAGTCGCGCGCGCGTGTTCGACAAACCAATCCCCTGCCCGCGCTCCAGGTCGAAGCCCGGCGGCAGCCCAACGCCGTTGTCGAGCACCCGCAACTCCAGCGCGTCGCCGTGGCGCCGCGCGCGGATGCACAGCACCCCGGGGGCCGAGCGCGCTCCCACCCCGTGGCGGATGGCGTTCTCCACGAGCGGCTGGAGCACGAGGTGGGGCACGGACGCGTCCAGCACATCCGCGTCCACGTCCCACTCCACGCGCAGCCGGTCCTCGAAGCGGAGCTGCTGGATCTCGAGGTAGCGCGACAGCAGGGCCACCTCGTCGCGCAGGGGCACCTCCTGCGTGGCCCCATGGTGGAGCAGTTGGCGGAGGATGTCGCTCAGCAGCACCAGCATGCGCGCCGCCGCATCCGTCTCCTTCTCGCGCACCAGCACGACGATGGCGTTGAGCGTGTTGAAGAGGAAGTGCGGGTGGAGCTGGGACTGGAGCGCCTGCAGCCGCGACTCGGCGAGCTGCACCGCGAGCGCCGCTGCCTGACGCTCGACCTCCCGCTGCCGGCGCGACGCGTGGGTGGCGGACGCCATCGCGAACACCGCCGCGTACGCCATACCCATCATGGGCAGCCACCCCAGCCAGAAGCGCAGCAGGCGCGTGACGAAGGGCCCGGACGTCATCCCCGAGGCGGGCATGAACAGGGCGGTCGTCACCGTGTAGACGGCGGCGAAGAGGGTCCCCACTCCCAGGCACGCCCCCAGGTGCGTGAGCACGGCGCGCGCACGCAGGGGGCTCAGCCGGTGACGCACCGCGAGCCGCGCGAGCACCGGCGTGAGGGGCAGCCACACGTACCAGGCCGGCATCTGGGCGGCACACACGCGCCACAGCGCGGGCGCCTGCGGCAGGCTCCGGCTGAATGAGTACGTCTCCAGCGCGGAGAAGAGCGCGGGCACGGACCACACGGCGAACCGCCGCGCCCAGGTCCGCCACGCACTGGCGGGAGTGTCGTCCACGAGGCTCAAGAGGACGGCGAGTCTAAGCCAGTCGAAGTCATTCCGTTCAGGGGGAGGCTCCGGCACGGGACACCGCAGGCCCCTTCTCGCGCCGCGCCTGGCGCGTCCCAGCCCAAGGAGCCCCTTCGGTCGAGCTTCCACCGCTGCGTGCCACGCGGGAGGCTGTCGCCGGACGGCCCCAGCCCGTTCCCCGGTGAAGCGGTGGGGGGCGGCCTGCCGGGCGCGCGGGTCCCCAACCTGTCCGACAGTCGGACAGGTTCATCCGCTTCGTCGCCGGGACGCTCCGCCCGAGACCGTGTCGACCGGCGACGGGGGGACGGGAAAGCGCGTGGCAGTGCCAGGACCGAGCGGAGCGCACCCCAGCACCAAAGGCCCTGCCCCCAGGCTGACCGGGGAGCAGCGCGACTCTGGCTTCAGCGCCGCGGACTGCGCCACCTCCGCAGGCGCGGCACACTCTGGGGCCGCTACCCCCGGAATGGATTGAGTTGGGATGGCCTGGCGGGAGGGCGGAGGCAGCGCACGGCCCCCTGCCCTGCTTCAGCGCCAGAGGTTGGTGCGCGCCAGCTCCAGCACCTCGTTGGTCCGGCCGCTGAGCAGCGCCTTCACGCCGAACAGGGTGAAGCCCGCGGCCATGGCGGCGGTGATCTTCGGTGGCATCACCAGCTCCGCCTTGCTGACGACGGCATCCACCAGCACGGGCCCTGGCGTCGCGAGCGCCTGCTGCACCGCCTCGTCCACCTGTCCCGGGTCCTCCACGCGCAGGCCCTTGATGCCCACGGCCTCCGCCAGCGCGGCGAAGTTCGTGGGGTGCATCGACGTGCCCACACTGAGCATGCCGCCCACCTGCTGCTCCATCGCGACGAAGCCCAGGGAGCTGTTGTTGAACACCACGATCTTGATGGGGAGCTGGTGCTGCACGAGGCTGAGGACGTCACCCATCAGCATCGTGAAGCCGCCGTCCCCCGCGAACGCGATGACCTGCCGGTCCGGGAACGCCTTCTGCGCGCCAATGGCCTGCGCCATCGCGCTCGCCATGGAGCCGTGGTTGAACGACCCCACCAGCCGCCGCTGTCCCTTCATAGTCGCGTAGCGCGCGGCCCACACCGTGGGCAGCCCCACGTCGCAGGTGAAGATGGCGCTGTCGGACGCCTGGAGGTCGAACGCGCGGGCCACCTGCGGCGGGTGGATGGGTTTCCTGCCCACGGTGCCCCGCCCCAGGTCATCCAGCTCGTCCCGCGTCTTGCGGTAGTGCGAGAGAGCGCGCTCCAGGTGCTTCGTGTCGCCTTTCTGCTCGATGCGCGGCAGCAGCGCCTCCAGCGTCGCGCTCACACTGCCCACCACGCCCAGGTCCACCCGCGTGCGCTTGCCGATGTTCTCCGCGCGCAGGTCCACCTGGACGACATGGGTGTCCGCGGTGTCCGGATAGAACTGCCGGTAGGGGAAGTCCGTGCCCAGCATCAGCAGCACGTCGCAGTCGATCATCGCCCAGTACCCGGACGCGTAGCCGATGAGACCCGTGAGCCCCACGAAGTGGGGGTTGTCCTTCTCCACGTGCTCCTTGCCCCGAAGCGCGGAGACCACGGGCGCCTGGAGCTTGCGCGCCAGCGCCACCACCTGCGCGCCCGCGCCCTCGCAGCCCGCGCCGCACAGCATCGTCACGCGCGCCCCGCTGTTGAGCATCGCGGCCAGCTGCTCCACCTGCCCGGCGGAGGGCGTCACCACGGACGGCGACGGCGACAGCGACTCCGGGGTGGACGGGCGCGCGTCCTCCGCCTTCTGGAGCGCGATGTCGCCGGGGAGCACCAGCACGGACACGCCCCGCTTGCCCACCGCGTTGCGGATGGCGATCTCCGTCGAGCGCTGCAACTGGTTGGGTCCGGAGATGAGCTCGCAGTAGTGGCTGCACTCGCGGAAGAGCAGCTCCGGGTGCGTCTCCTGGAAGTAGCCGGTGCCCAGCTCCGACGACGGAATCTGCGCCGCGAGGGCCAGCACCGGCACCCGGCTGCGGTGACAGTCATACAGGCCGTTGATGAGGTGGACGTTGCCGGGACCGCAGCTTCCCGCGCACACGGTGAGCTGGCCGGTCAGGTGCGCCTCGGCGCCCGCCGCGAAGGCCGCTGCCTCCTCGCTGCGCATGGCCACCCATTCGATGTCGCCGCGCTTGCGCAGCGCCTCGGTGAGGGCGTTCAGGCTGTCCCCCACCACCCCGTAGATGCGCTTCACCCCGGCGAGCGCCAGGACCTCCGCCAGCTGGTCCGCCACCGTCTTCTTCATGGTCCCCACCTCGCCAGGGGCGGTCAGCCCCCGGCGAAGATGTGCACCGGTGCGTCACGGGGCGACCGGCCGTGCGGGCGTGGGGCTCGCAGGGCTGGCTGCCCGGTCAAACGAAGCCTCAGGGAAAGCCGTTGAGGACGATCTTCCCCACCGTGCGGCCGGTCTCCACGGCCTCGTGCGCGCGCCGCAGGTTGGCGGCGGTGATGGGGCCGAAGTCCTGGGTCATCGTCGTCTTGAGCGTGCCGGCGTCCACCAGGTCCGCCACGGTGTCGAGCAGGCGCTGCTGCGACAGCGGCTCCGCGTCGAAGAGCGCGCGCGTGAACATCAGCTCCCAGTGGAGCGACAGGCTCTTGCGCTTCATGGACGACACGTCGAAGGGCGGCGTGGGCTCGTCGATGAGGCCCAGGCGTCCGAAGGGCTTCATCAGCTCCACCAGCTGCGCGAAGTGCTGGTCCGTCGCGGTGAGGCTGAGGACGTAGCGGGCACCGCCGGGCACCAGCGCGAGCACCTGCGCGGCCAGGGGCTGGCGGTGGTCCACCACGTGGTGGGCACCCTGCGCCTTGCACCAGTCCTGCGACTCCGGCCGCGACGCGGTGGCGATGACGGTGAGGTCGGTGAGCGCGCGCGCGAGCTGGATGGCGATGGAGCCGACGCCGCCCGCGCCGCCCACGACGAGCACCGCGTCGCGCTGGCCGCCCCTCACCCGGGACACGTCCAGCTGGTCGAACAGCAGCTCCCACGCGGTGATGGCGGTGAGGGGCAGGGCCGCGGCCTGCGCGAACGACAGGCTGGACGGCTTGCGGCCGACGATGCGCGCGTCGACGACGTGCAGCTCGGAGTTGGTGCCCGGCTTCGCGATGGAGCCCGCGTAATACACCTCGTCACCGGGGCGGAAGCGGCGCACGTCGGCGCCCACGGCCTCCACGACGCCGGCGGCGTCCCAGCCGAGCACACGGGGCGAGGCCTCCACCTTGTCCTTGGGGGCGCGGATCTTCACGTCCACGGGGTTGACGGACACGGCCCGCACGCGCACCAGCAGATCCCCGGGTCCGGGGGTGGGTGCGGGCAGCTCCACGTCGAGGAGGGCTTCGGGGTGCTGGATGGGGAGGTACTTGTGAAGGGCAACGGCTCGCATGGGAGGCTCCTTGCAGGCAACATCCATCCCCAGGCGGATGCGGACAAGTACGCACAATTTTCACCCCCAGGCACCAAAAGGGTACTGATGGCCCGGCACAAGTCCTACGAGTGCTCCCCGGCATGTCCGGTGGCGGCGACGCTCGACCTGATTGGCGGCAAGTGGAAGGGGCTCATCCTCTTCCACCTGCTCGAAGAGGGAACGCTGCGCTTCGGGGAGCTGCGCAAGCACCTGCCGGACGTGACGCAGCGGATGATGACGCAGCAGCTGCGCGAGCTGGAGGCGAGCGGGCTCGTGCACCGGCGCGTGTACGCGGAGGTGCCGCCGCGCGTGGAGTACAGCCTGACCGCGCAGGGCCAGACGCTGCGCGAGGTCATCCTCGCCCTGAAGCACTGGGGCGAGGGCTATCTGGGCCAGAAGTCCCGCAAGCCCGCGCTCGCCGTCGCGGGCCGGTGACGGGGCCCTGCCGCGCGGCCTACCTCGCCGCGCGCACCATCTGGAGCACCAGCACGAAGTGGAATCCCGCGCCCACGATGGTGAGCGCGTGGAAGACCTCGTGGTAGCCGAAGACGCCGGGCACTGGGTTGGGACGCTTGAAGGCATACGCCAGCGCGCCCACCGTGTACGCGATGCCACCGGCGATGATGAGCAGGACGCCGTTGCCGCCCAGCGAACGGAAGACGTCGCCGAAGTACGGCATCATGATCCACCCCACCGCGACCGCCAGCGCCGCCGTGATGAACTTCGGCGCACCCACCCAGAACAGCGACTGCAGGATGCCGATGAAGGCCCCCGTGTAGATGTAGAGCATCAGCCGGTTGCCCAGCTCCTCGGGCAGCCCCAGCATCGCGACGGGCGTGTACGTGCCCGCGATGAGCAGGAAGATGGCCGCATGGTCCGCCCGCCGCATCCACGCGCGGCCTCGGGGGGACCAGTTCACCCGGTGGTAGGTCGCGCTGATGGTGAACAGCCCCACCAGGCTCAGCGCATACAGCGCCGTCGCCACCGCGGTGCGCTGCGTGGGCGCCAGCGCCACCAGCACCACCCCCGCCCCCACCGAGAACGCCGCCGCCCACTGGTGCAGCACGCCTCGGAGCCTGGGCTTCTCCACCACCAGGGCCGCCGCGGTCATCAAGGCACCCCGAGGGGTGCGACACATGGAAAGACGAAGCATTTCATGATGGGTGCGGCTCCTCGCCTTGCCTACGACATGGTAGGTTTCCTTACAGTAAGTTACCGATGGGTAGGTTCGAGGTCAACTTGAAGAAGAAGCAGCGGCTGACGGGCGCCGAGCGCCGGGTCCAGTTGATGGAGGTCGGGCGAGCCGTCTTCGCCTCGAAGGGCTACGAGGCCACTTCGATTGAAGAGGTCGCCCAGCAGGCGGGCGTGTCCAAGCCCATCGTGTACGAGCACTTCGGCGCGAAGGAGGGGCTGTACGCGGCCATCGTGGACCGGGAGATGGAGGACCTGGTGGCGCGCGTGTCCCTGCGCATCGCCCAGGGCTCGCCCCGGGAGCGCTTCGAGGGGGCGGTGCTGGCGTTCCTGGACTACGTGAAGGAGGTGCCGGAGGGCTTCGCGGTGCTGACGCGCGACTCGCCCACGGCGGTGGCGCGGCGCGGGCTGACGCGCGTCATCGACGACCTGGCGCACCGGGTGGGCGAGGTGTTCCGCAGCGAGTTCGAGCGCGCGGGCTTCTCCTCCAAGGTCGCGCCCATCTACGCCAACGCGCTCGTCGGCATGGTGACCCAGGTGGGCCACTGGTGGGCGGCGGAGGGGCGCGCGTTCTCCACGGAGAACGTGGCCCGGCATGTCGCGGCGCTCGGGTGGATGGGTTTGCGGCACCTGCCGAAGGAGCCCACCGCGCCCGGCGCGAAGCGCGAGGCGAAGCGCCGCGGCTGAAGGCGGGCGGCTCAGCGCTGGAACGAGGTCCCGCCCCTACGCCCCGGGCCCGCGCGCCTTGAGGGCGGCCTGGATGGCTTCGAGGGCGCTGGGGTCCTCGATGGTGGTGAGGTCGCCTGTCTCGCGGCCCTCGGCCACGGCCTGGATGCCGCGGCGGAGCAGCTTGCCGGAGCGCGTCTTGGGCAGCTGGGCCACCAGCAGCACCCGGGCCGGGCGCGCCACCGCGCCCAGCGTCCGGCCCACGGTGTCCATCACCTCGCGCTCCAGCACGGCGCGGTCCTCTTCACGCTGGAGGCGCGTCGGGTCCTTCGGCACGACGAAGGCCATCACCACCTGGCCCTTGAGCTCGTCCTTCACGCCCACCACCGCCACCTCCGCGACGCCAGGGTGGCCGCTGATGGCCTCTTCGATTTCGCGAGTGCCCAGCCGGTGGCCGGCCACGTTGATGACGTCGTCGGTGCGGCCGAGGATGAAGTAGTCGCCGTCCTCGTCGCGCGTGGCCCAGTCGAACGTGTTGTAGACGGGCTGCTCGAAGCTGGTGAAGTAGGTGGAGACGAAGCGCGCGTCGTCGCCCCACACCGTGGACAGACAGCCCGGCGGCAGCGGCGGCTCAATCACAAGCACGCCCTTCTGGTTCGGCGCCGTCACCTCCGCGCCGCTGAGGCCGTCCAGCAGCTTCACGCGGTAGCCATACATCGCCGTGCCGGGAGAGCCCAGCTTGCGCGGACGCGCCTGCACCCCGGGACAGGGCCCGAGGATGGGCCAGCCCGTCTCCGTCTGCCAGTAGTTGTCCAGCACCTGCGTGGAGGGCAGCGCGTCTGAAATCCACGCATGCGTGGGCGCGTCCAGCGGCTCGCCCGCGAGGAACAGGTAGCGCAGGTGGGAGGTGTCATGCCGCTCGAGGAACGCCGCGTCCTGCTTCTTGAGGACGCGGATGGCGGTGGGCGACGTGAACATCACCGCCACCCGGTGCTGCTCCACCAGCCGCCACCAGACGCCCGCGTCCGGCCGGATGGGCAGGCCCTCATAGAGCACCGTCGTCATGCCATTCAGGAGCGGGCCATAGACGATGTACGAATGGCCCACCACCCAGCCGATGTCGCTCGCGGTGAACATCGCCTCGCCGGGCTGGCCCGTATAGATGTGGCGCATGGACGCCGCCAGCGCCACCGCGTAGCCGCCCGTGTCGCGCTGCACGCCCTTGGGGCGCCCGGTGGTGCCGGACGTGTAGAGGATGTAGCTCGGCTCGGAGGACTCCAGCCACGTCACCGGCACCTGGGCGCCCTCGTGCTCACGGCCGAGCGTGGCGTAGTCCACGTCGCGCCCCGGCGTGAACGGGCTGCCGGAGACGAGCCCCCGGTCGAACACCAGGACATGGGCAGGCGGATGCCGGGCGAGCGTCAGCGCCTCGTCCACCAGCGGCTTGTAGGGCACGACCCTGCCGGCGCGCATCCCCGCGTCCGCCGTCACCAGCAGCGCGGGCCGCGCATCGTCGATGCGCACGGCGAGGCTGTGCGCCGCGAAGCCGCCGAACACCACGGAGTGGATGGCCCCCAGCCGCGTGCAGGCCAGCAGCGTGAAGACGGCCTCCGGCACCATGGGCATGTAGACGATGACGCGGTCACCGCGCCCCACGCCGAGCGCGCGCAGCATGGCCGCCACCCGGTTCACCTCCGCGTGGAGCTGCGCGTAGGTGTACAGGCGCCGCTCGTCCGTTTCGGAGGACTCGAAGACGAGCGCGGGCTGGTGGGCGCGGGTGGCCAGGTGCCGGTCCACCGCGTTGTGGCACAGGTTGGTGCGCCCCCCGACGAACCAGCGCGCGAAGGGCGGCCGGGAGGCCTCCAGCACCTGGTCGAACGGGCGCTCCCAGTCGATGAGGCGGGCCTGCTCCGCCCAGAACGCCTCCGGCTGGTCGAGGGAGCGCCGGTAGAAGTCCTCGTAGCTGCCCATGCGGTCGCTCCGTCGCGGTGAGGGGGGTGTCTCCGGACGATCATGACAGGCGCGCAAGGGCCCCGGGAATAACCGCGGCGGCGGACGTAACCCCTTCAGCAATTCAAAAAGGGAGTTCCCAACATGAAGCGTTTCACGAAGTCCTTTGGGATGTCCGTGGCCCTGGTCCTGCTCGCCGCCCCGGTCGTGTACGCAGGGTCGAAGACGACGTTCAACCTGATCATCAACACGACGAGCCGCTATGCGGAGGGCTCGATGGGCTCCACGCGCAACACCGCGGACGCCGTGCAGCGTATCTACTGTCGCTCCGATGCCGACGCCACCGGGGCGGAGACGATGCGCTGCTTCGCCACGAACCTCGCGGGCGTGACCGTGACCTGCAACTCGTCCTCGCCGGTGCTCATCCGCAGCCTGCAGGCCGCCGGTGACGAGTCCTACGTCTCCTTCTCCTGGGACGCGTCCGGCATCTGCCAGTCCTTCGACGTGCTCAAGGGCTCGCACCTGGCCCCGAAGGACCCGTAGTCCCCTGCGCCACTCCCGCCCCCGGTGATCCGATGACGACCTTCCTTCGCACCCTGCTGTCGCAGGGCCTGGGCATCGCGCTCGGCGTCGCCGGGGGTGTGGCCCTGACGCACGCCACCCTGGAGTCCCGCATGGAGCGCCTGCTGGACGAGAAGCTGGACGCGCAGCTCGGCCACCTGCGCTCGCTCGTCCAGTCGCATCCCGGCTCCGCGCCCGTCGTGATGCCGACGCAGGACTCGCGCGAGGAATTGCGGCTCATCCGCGAACAGCTCACCGCGCTCGCGCTCCGGGAGCCTCCGGCAGCAGCGGCCCCCGAAGCGGTGGAGGCGCCGCCCGAAGCGCGGCCCGCCATCACCCCCGAACAGGAAGCGTCCTCGCGTCAGGCACGGCAGGTGCTGGACGAGGCCATCTCCCGGGGCCGCTGGTTGGAAGAGGACCAGCGACGGTTCCACCAGGCGATGCGCGCGGGCACACGGGAGCAGCGGGACGCCCTGGAGAGCGGCCTGTCCATGGCCATCAACAGCGGTCGGCTCCGCCCGGTGTTCGGCGACGAGGGCCGCTGAGGGCAAGGCGCGAACCGGCGGACGCGCACCCTGGGGACCGAGGACCTCGCGCTGGCTTGACCCCGGGGAGGGCCACAGGTCTGCTGACCTCCCATCCTCCCCGGAAGCCGGCCCACGATGAAATGCAGCAAGTGCCTCAATGACGCGACCCTGATCGTGACGTCCGCCATCTTCCCGGGCCTGAGGTGGGGTTACTGCGACGCGCACAAGCCACCGCCGAAGGGGTTCGCCCCTCGCCCCCGGCCCCTCACCGACACCGGGCGGAGGCCCGGGGAATGGGACGGAACGGCGAAGACCCTGAGCTTCCCCTGCATCGTTCCCGGTCCCGAGGGGAAGCCCCTCAAGGCGCTCTGGGCGCTCCAGGACTGGCACATCGAGGACATGGTCTACCCGAAGCACACCGCGATGGTCATGGCGTCCGGGTGTGACTTCCTGCCCTGGATGAAGCGGCTCGCTTCCAAGCATGACTTCACCGTGTGCGAGTTCTCCTTCGAGTCACTGGGTTGGAACCGGGACCCCGTGCTGCGAACGCTGCATGGGCCCTCGCTCTTCCACGAAGCCGACTCGCCTGGCATGGGGGGAAAGCGGGTGCTCAAGGCCAACGCGAAGTCCCAGTCCCCGGCGCTGGTCCCGGACGTGATGTTCAACGGGATCCGGTGCGCGCCGGACGTGAGGAAGCTCGTCCTGGAGGAGGAGCTCGGCTTCGGGACGCATGACATCCCGGTGGCGGGAGGCAACGTCATCGCGGCCCGGAGCAAGGACAACCAGCTCAAGTTCATCGTCGGAGAGCTGGGCTTGTACTCCACCTGGCACCTGGAAGCCTTCGGCTCCAAGCTGGACATCACCCAGGCCCAGTATGGAAAGGCGGCCCTGGCCCAGCGCGCGGCGAAGGCGGGCTACGACCCCGAGCAGTACCTCTTGTGGAAGAACGCCAAGGAGCGGATCCGGAAGATCCTGCTGGACCGCACCACCGCCGAGCAGGAGTGGAGCGCGACCACGCAGAAGAAGCGCGTCCTCTTCGTGCCGCAGTGGGCCTACCACATCGACGTCCAGATGCTCTACGTGGGGCACGGGAGGATCGCGCTGCACAGCTTCCAGAAGCAGCTGGAGCTGGTCCAGTCGCTCTACCTGAAGGCCTCCGCGGAGAAGACCCGGCTGCTCGACGCCATCTCGGCGCTCCAGACGGCCTACGGTCCGGTGACGGCGAGGGCGAAGGAGATCCTCGTGAAGCACGGGTTCGAGGTCATCGACGTCGCGGGGAGCTTCCCGCTCAAGGTGGCGAACGGGCACCTTGACCAGAACGTCCCCGACTCACGGCTGTACTTCAACTTCCTGAACGGCCTGGCCTTGTTCCCCAACAAGGTCATGGTCCTCCACAACGTGGACCAGGAGCATCAGCTCATCGAGCTGGCCTATGAGCTCTTCCAGGAGCAGCTCGGGGAAGCAGGCATCGAGGTCGTGCCCATTGGCAGTCATGTGTCGCTCGGCGGAGGAGCGCGCCCCCATCGCTTCGACGTGAACGACTTCATGTACCGCCAGGGGGGAGGGCTGCGGTGCAAGACGACCACGTTGCCCACGTCCTATGTGGACAAGCTCCAGCCCGTCACCGAGGAGCTGAAGCGCAAGGCCCTGGAGGCGGCACGCATCCAGCGGGAGATGCGGGAGCAAGCGCAGCGGGAAGCCCAGCTCGAGAAGAATGCGCTGGTGACCAACGCCCTCGAAGAGCTCAAGACCCTGGGCCTCTGGTACGACGACATCGACGTGGCCTCGGTCACCACGATCATCAAACAGGGGCATCTCAAGGACGTGATCAAGGCGCTGACCACGCTCAAGGAAGAGGGGGCACCCTCGGACGTCATGAACGAGGCACTGGAGGGGATGAT
>NZ_RAWB01000186.1 GCF_003612055.1 Corallococcus llansteffanensis | reverse complement strand
ACCGCATGCCTGTTGCCCCCCGCATCTCGCTGCCCCAGCCTCCAGGAAGGAAAGAAGTCCACCCCATCTATCCCAGGTCTCCTGGCCAGGAAAGCTTTACAAGCACGCGAGTTGCGGGTCATCCGTGCCTCACATCCACAGGGATATTTTCGCCACGCAACCGTCTGCCTTCACTTTCATTCCATCATTGACAGATGACAATCCGCCCTGCACCTTGTCATTGGTTGCGAAGCCATCACAGAGGGGGCGTAAGAATGGCAACCACCGCTCCCAGGAGAACACCATGTCCGAGAACACCAAGGCCAAGAAGCCCCTGCCGAAGCTGCGCCCGCTCCTGACCGAAGAAGAACTGGCGCGGGTGATGGGGGCGCGGGGGAACGCGGTCATCCTCGAGCCGCCCGAGACCTCCAAGGAGGTCGGTGGGACCGGCGCCATGGGTTGCCCGGGCTAGACTCTCGGAGCCTGATGGAGTTGGGCGCGCGGGGCGCCATACCCGGGTTCCGCGCGCCGTTTCATGCGCGCGGTCTACAGGAGCCCCGAGAACACCCCGTGCTTTCGCAGGGACAGGCATTGCTCCAGCACCCGGGGCACCGCCTCCTCCAATTCCTGCCCCCCATACACCTGGGCCAGCAGCCGCACCGCCTCTTCAGGAGCCCTTCCCTCGAACAGGCGTTTGAGCAGGAACACACTCACCTCGTCTAGACGCAGCTCGTCCCTGGGATGAGAGGAGAAGCCATCCAACCACCCAGCGATCACCTCCTGGGGCGACCTGTCCGGAAAGTGCGCGGCGACCGTCTTCAATACGCGCTCCCGGCCGGGCCGGACATGGACCAGTGTCCACAGGAGTTTCGCCGCGGGGTCTGTCGTGGACCGGCGCTCGTCGAGCACCCACTGCTCCCTCGCATGGGACTCGAACGATTGCATGAAGGCGGGGATGACTTCGCCGAAACGCTCCCGGGCCAGTTCGGCGGCCTGGGTCGCGAGCGCGGCGAACCTTCGCCCTGGCCTGGCCAGGTGCTCCAGCACCCGGTAGACGGTGTCCAGGTCGGCCGTGCGCACGAGCGTCAGGGTCAAACGCAGGTGCTGCGCCGTGTCTGTCTCCGCCAGGACCGCCAGGGTCTGGAGCCGCCGCGCGGCCAGCGGATCCCGGAACGCATCCGCGGCCACCCCGGGCAGGCGGTACGCGTACACGGGACGCAACCGCATGAACGCATTCGTCGACGCGACGAGCGCCACCGTCAACCCCTCCAGCGAGTACATCGAATGGATGGCGTGGAGGTCCGTGGCGGCCACCGCGCCGGCGGGAAGATGCCGGACATCCGTGAGGCTGAGGGTGCCCCACTGGAGATGGGTGTTGAAGTGGACCGGGGACGGCTCGAACGCATAGCGCGCCTCCAGCAGGGTCCCTTGCAACACCCCGTACACGTCATAGGCGCTCGCCGAGTTGATGTTCGTCACGAGCTCGTGCCAGAAGTAGAGCCCCAGGAAGAAGCGCCCGGACTCGAAGACAATGAGCGGCGTATGGCCAAGCCCCACCTTGAAATCGCCCTGGGGGGGAAGACGCTCGACCGTCTGCAACCAGGTGACATACTCTTCCACGCTGAACTGGCGCACCCAGTCATCCGACTGCCGCAAGGCCTGCTCGACGATGCCCGAGAAGCATTTTTCGTTGTAGTGCTGCGCGTGCCATTCCCGCTGGATTCGCTCACCCAACTCCTGAAATACGCGCATCGCGGAACCCCTGGGGGACGGTCCTGTGTCTGGCTTCTGGGGCGGGGCGCTGGGGCCTTGCCGCCACGGTCGCTGAAGTACAACACAACCGCTGACGCGACAAGGTAGACAGGTTGCCCATTCCCCACCGGAGCCCCCGGTGACACGGCCCTGAAAGGACACCCCGGCGCGATGCGTTCACCGAAGAGCCTTCCCCGCGCGCTGGCGCTCGCGCGCCCGTTGCTCCCCCTGCACCACGTCATCGTGCGAACTCCGCTCCTGGGGTTCGACGTGTTCGCGGCCTGGGGCGACACCGCCGCCGGGGCGGCCGGGGCCTCGCGCGCCGCGAGCCGTGCACGACTCGATGCGCTGCTGCGCGACCCGTTGATCGAGCAGGCCCTGCGGCTGGCCTCCCCCGCCCTCAGCGGGGACATCGCCGTATGGCGCGAGGCACCCGACAGCGGTCATGGGCTGAAGGTCGAGCGCGCGCTGGTGAAGTACCTGTCGCGAATGGCCGGGAAGCCCACGCCCCTGGGCCTGATGGGGGGCTATTCCCTGGGCACGCTGGGCGGCGACACCCGCCTCGAACTCGAGGCCCCGGCGGCCTACCGGCGACAGAGCCGGCTGAGCTACGAGTATCTCCACCAGCTCGCGGCGGTGCTCCACGGGGCGTCCGGACCCGACGCGGAGCGACGCCTCGCTCCCAACACCAGCCTTCACACGACCGCCGGCCATGTCCGGTACGCGAGGACGTCGAGCAAGCGCGCGAGGCGGTATGAATGGGTGGCCCTCGAGGACGACGAGCACCTCCAGCGCGTCCTGCTGCGCGCCCGGGAAGGCGCGACCCCGCGGGAGCTGGCGGCGGTGCTCTCACAGGAAGGCGTGGACCCGGCGGAGGCCCTGGACTTCGTCCGGCAGCTCCTGGAGCTGGAGGTCCTCCTGCCCACGCTCGCGCCGCCGCTGACGGCCCTGAACGGGCTCGAACACCTGGAAGCGGCGGTGGCCGGAACACAGGCGGGGGCGCCGCTCGCCCAGCAGCTCGGAGCGGTCCGGGAGGCACTCGCGGAGCTCGACCGCGAGGGAGCGCCTCGTGACAGCGATGGCCTCGCTGGACTGCACCGCCTCCTGGAGCCGTTCGGCGTTCCCCTGGAAGGTCGCCGGCTCGTCCAGGTCGACCTCGTGAAGCCCTCCCGGCGGATGCACCTGGGCCCCCCGGTGCTGGAGGAGCTGGCGAAGGCCATTGCGCTCACCCACCGCATCGGGGCTTTTCCCCTCCCCGCGGCACTCCGCCAGTTCCGCAACGCGTTCGTCCAGCGCTTCGGCACCCGCGAGGTGCCCCTGCTCGAAGCCCTGGATCCCGAGTTTGGCGTCGCGTTCGACCCGACGCTGGGACCGGAGGACTTCGCGGGGGTCCACGCGGATGGAGCGACGGCGGACTGGCTCCGGGTGACCCGGGCGCAGGAGGAGCACTGGCTCGGGAAGGTCACCGACGCCCTGCATCGCAACCTCACCGAAATCACCCTCACGGATGAGGACGTCCTGGCGATCCCCGCCTTGACGCCCCCTCCGCTGCCCTCCCTGATGACGGTCGTCGCCGCGGTCGCGGCGCGTTCCGAGGCGGAGCTGGAGGCGGGGCACTTCCAGGTCCGCCTCGATCATGTCAGCGCGGGTGCGCGCCTCCTGTCCCGGGCCGCCCGGGTCTTTCCCCAGGTACGGGAGGAGCTGGTCGGCAGGCTGTCGCGCCTGGAGCAGGAGTCCGCCGGCCCGCTCCATGCGGAACTCGTCCACCTGCCGGAAGGCGCGGTGGGCGACCTCGTCGCGAGGGTGGCCCTGCACGAACGGGAGATCGTCTTCCTGGGCCAGCCCGGCGTCCCTCCCGAGCACCAGCTCCCGGTGTCGGACCTCCGCCTGTCCGTGGTGGGAGCGCGCATCCACCTGCGCTCCGAGCGCCTGGACCGGGAGATCCATCCCAGGCTCTCCAACGTCCACGACTACTTCGGGCCGAACCAGCCCGTGTACCAGTTCCTCGCCACCCTGGAGCACCAGGACACGACCCCCGCCCTGGCCTTCAGCCTGGGGAGGGCGGGTCGCGCCCGCTTTGTTCCACGGATCGTCTGGGGGCGGCTGGTCCTCTGCGTCGCGCGCTGGACGGTGTGGCGGGGGGACCTGGGCGGCCCGGAGGGACTCGACGGGCTGCGCCAGCAGCTGCGGCTGCCGCGCTTTGTCTACCTGGAAGAAGGGGATGCCCCCCTCCTCGTGGATCTGGACAATCCCCTCTGCGCCGACATCCTGCGCCAGGCCATCGAGCGCGCGCCCACCACCCACCTCACCGAGGTGTTCCCGGAGCCGCGGACGCTCGCGGTCCGCGATGCCTCGGGGCACGTCTTCCATCACGAGCTCTTCGTGTCGTTCACGACGGGGACCGACGCGCCTCCCACGCCGGTGCGCGGCGTGGGACCGGCTGCCTCCCGTGTCGGCTCCGGGATCCATCTTCCAGGCTCGGACTGGCGCTACCTCAAGTTCTACGCCGCGCCGCTCCTGCTCGACCGCATCCTGGACCGCCTGGCCCCCCTTCTCCGGCAAGGCCAGTCCACGGGCGCCATCCACCAATGGTTCTTCATCCGCTATCAGGACCCCGCGTGGCACCTGCGCGTCCGCATCCTCGGGCCCCCGTCGCGGATCCG
The DNA here is from genome assembly GCF_003612055.1 of Corallococcus llansteffanensis. Lineage (GTDB taxonomy): Bacteria > Myxococcota > Myxococcia > Myxococcales > Myxococcaceae > Corallococcus > Corallococcus llansteffanensis. Next base: position 11,829 of record NZ_RAWB01000186.1, on the reverse strand, counting down.
CGAGGAGCTGCTTCCACGCATCGAAGAGGAGTCCAGGAGGCTCACGGAGGCCGGCCAGCTCTGGAAGCTCCAGCACGACACGTACGAGCAGGAGCTGGAGCGCTACGGCGGGCGGGAGGGGATGGCCTGGGCGGAGAGGCTCTTCCATCTGGACAGCGAGTTCGCGCTGGACGCGTGCGCACTGAGCGACGACAGCGGCGAGGGTTCCCCCCGGTGGTGGGTCGCGCTGCGCTCGACGCACGAACTCCTCGGCGCGCTGGGCTTCACCCTGGAGGAGCGTTGGGCCTGCGTCCGGAACCTGCGAGACGAGACGCTGTCCCATCCGCGCGGTGGGCAGGGCCTGGAGCTGTTCGCCCTTCGCTACCGGCAGCTCCGGCCCATGCTGGCGCAAGTGCTCGAGTCCGGCGACGCCGGCGCGCGGTTCGAGCAGGCCCTCGTCGGACACCTGGACGCACGCACCCGGAGCCTCCGTCCCCACGTCGAGTCGGCGCGGCGGAGCCCCCTCCCAGCGGGCTGGAGCCTCCAGGGACTCGCGGGAAGCTGCGTGCACATGCAGGTGAACCGGCTGCTCACGCGAGAGGTGAAGCCGCGGGAAGCCCTCCTCTACGACGTCCTGACCCGGCACTACGCGTCCGCGCTGGCACGGCAGCGCATCCCCCGGTCTTCCTCCTGAGCGCCGGCCTCAGCGGTTCTGGACGACGAGCCGCGCCTCGTCCCAGACGAGTCCATAGGCGCGCAGGGTCTCCTCCAGATGCCCACCCGCGGGCGGCGGGTGCACCAGGCTGTCGAAATGGAGAAGACGGATGGTCCGGTCGGACGCCGCCGAAGCCAGGACGGACATGTCGGGCGAGAAGGCCACCGCCGAAAGGAAACCCTGCTGGCCCCGGACCCGCCCGATCAGGTCCCCGCCAGGCAGGCTCCAGACCTTCACCAGCATGTCCATCCCCCCCGAGGCCAGGAACCCGCCATCGGGCGACACGCCCAGCGACAGCACGCCCACGGAGCCCTCGTCCATGCTCCTCAGCAGGTGACCGTCCTCGGCATTCCAGAGTCGGATGGGCTGGTTCATGCCCGCCGTCACCAGATGGTTGTCGCCGGGCGTGAAGGCCAACGCCCGGACGCGGTCGCCGACGTCCAGCTGGCGCAGGGGCTGGCGCCGCCCCAGGTCCCAGAGCCGCACGACCTTGTCCGAGCCTCCGGAGGCCAGCCGGGTCCCCTTCGCGTTGATGGCCAGGGCCCAGATCTTCCCCGTGTGCCCCGCCAGCTGCCCGAGCAGCAGGCCGTCCGGCATCGACCACAGGTAGACGTCACGGTCGCCACCCGCGGCCAGGACCTTCCCGTCCGGGCTGAAGACAAGCCCGCGCACCGAGCCCTTCACGTCGGACAGCTCGCGCAGCTGTCGGCCCGTGGTGGCTTCGAGCAGACGCACCTTCCCTTTCAACGTGCCTGCCGCGATGAGCCGCCGGTCGGGGCTGGCCGCGAGCGAGACGACCGCCTCCGTGCTCTCCGTCCGGGCCGCGGGGGCACTTGCGTCCCCCAGGCGCCAGCGGCGCATGCCGTCCTCCGCCCCCGTGACGAGTTCCTGCTCCTGGGAGAAGGCCAGCGTCTCCACCCAGGATTCGTGACCTCGCAGCAGCACCTCGGCGGGCGCGGAGGGCCGGGCCCAGACATGCAGGGCCCCATCCATCCCCCCGGACGCGAAGGTGCGCCCATCCGGCGACAGGGCGATGCACATCACGAAGGCATGGTGGGCATCCAGGCGCTCCAGGAGTTCGCCGCTGCGTGCATCGAAGAGCTGCACGCGCCCGTCCCAACCCGCCTGGGCCACGAGCCGGAATCGGGGATCGATGGACGTGGCCGAGATGTCCGCTGGAATCTTCAAGACGTCGACGAGCTGCCCGGACCGGGGATTCCAGAAGCGGATGGAATGGTCCGCGGCCGCCGTCATCGCGAGGTTTCCATCCGAGGAGAAGGCGGTCGACTCCACCTTCTCCTCATGCCCGGTGAGGCGGTGGAGTTCCCTGCGGGCCTCCAGGTCCCAGACGCGGGCGGTCTTGTCCATGCTCGTCGACAACAGCCACCGGCCATCCGCCGAGAAGGCCACGGCGATCACATACGCGTCGTGTTCGAAGCGCAGCCGCTCCGTGCCGGACTCCACGTCCCAGACGCGCACGGTGTTGTCCACGCCGCCCGAGGCGAGCTGCTTCCCACTGGGAGAGAAAGCCAGGCCCCGCACGACGTCCGTGTGGCCCTGGAACACGGCCACCCGCCGGCCCTGACGCACATCCCAGACGCGGATCTCTCCCGGCCGGCCGGCGGAGGCCAGCAGCGCCCCGTCCGGGGAGAACGCGATGGCGTGCACCTCCGCCGGATGCTCCTTGAGCTCCGCCACCCGCTCGCCGCTGCCCACATTCCAGATGCGGACGACGGAGTCGAAGCCCGCGGAGGCCAGGAGCTTCCCGTCTGGCGAGAAGGCCACCGCGAGCACGGAGCCCTCGAACTTCTTCGTCCAGAGCTGGCGGGAGGCCCGGTCCGTCGCCCAGCCTTGCCCCCAGCGCGCCACGGCGGAGTCCTGCGACGCGCGCGCCACGGCGAAGTAGCCCGCGGCCAGTCCCCACTGCCGGGACTCGATGGCGGCGTCCCCCTTCGCCAGGTACACGCGCGAGCGGAGCTCCTGCTCGGCCGGGGACGGCCGGAGCGCCTCGGCTTCACGCAGGGCGGGGCGGGTCGCACAGGCGGCGAACAGCAGCGCGAGGATCGCCAGCCTCCTGCCGGGTCCGTTCATGTCAGGGCCCCCTCGAACGACTCGGAAACGAAGTGGAAGAAGAGGGAGATGGACCGCTTGTCGGGAGCCAGGGCGTTGCGCCAGTGCGCGATCTCCCGCCCCTTGTAGAGAACAGCATCCCCGATCCCGAGCCGCACCCCGAGGCGATCCTTCCCCGTGGGAGAGAGCCAGAGCGGCCAGGAGGATTTCCCCGCCGGGCGCGGCCGGAAGTCCACCAGGAGCGAGATGGTGAACTCGCACTGCGGCCGGTCCACGTGCCGGCGCAGCACCGCGCCCGGCATGTACTCCGCGACGTAGCAATAGGAGGGCTTCACCTGGCGGCCGACCAGCGCGGACACGAACGGTGAGAGCTGCCGGTGCAGGAACACCGACACCGCCTCGTTGGAGAGGACGTTGCGCAGGGGCACCTGGACATCGCCTGCCAGCAGGAAGCCCTGGGTGCGCAGTGCCTGGAAGTACGCGGACAGCGAGAGGCAGAAGGGGCGGGAGAAGAAGGCGTCGAGCACGGCGTATCCGCTTCGCCGGAACGACTGACGCTCCTGCGCGGTCGGGCCCGCGGAGACCTGTCGCGCCTCGGTCGGGGGCAGCAGGAGCCCCGCCCCTTCGAGCGCCGACACCAGCATGGACGGGCGGCGACCCGGCGGGGCCTGGCGCCCTTGCGAGAGCTGTCCGAGAAGTTCCGCCTGCCGCGGCTCCAGGTGCACCGGCACCAGGGCCTGCGTCCTTGGCTCCGGCACCCAGGCCAGGACGTACGGAGACGACAGCCGCTCCGCCAGCTCCGGGTCCTGCCCGGCGCCAGGAGCCGTCTCCTCAAGCCGGGCCGCCGGGTTCACCCGCAGCGTGGCGGCAGCGGCGCTTCGGCGGGACGGGCGGGTGGCGCCGCGCACGGGCCGGTGCAGGAACCTCACCGGTCGGGGCACCTGCGAGGGAGGGATGAAGATGCCCAGCCGGCGCAAGGCCCGCTCCTGCGCGTCGGAGACGGCGACGTGCGAGCCCTGGCCCCCGGCACGGCCCAGCAGCTGCTCCAACACGTCGAACAGCGCCGGGTGTTGCGCCCTCGAGATGACGCCTCCCTGCAGCCCCCGCCCCCGGACAGCCGCGGAGATTGCATAGGCGGGCCCCTGCTCATCGACCGGGGTGAGCCGCAGCGTCGGGTTCAGGACGAGTTCCATGGTTCACGTCTCCTGGGAGGAAGTGCGTCCCTCCGCCTGGAGGAGGGGCGCCACGATGGGATGGCTCCTCAGGCGGCCTACGTGCGACAGCAGCTCCTCGCGCCGGTCGCCCTCGTCCTCCCAGGCGAACGACTCGCGCAGCGCCCCCAGCACCGCGTCATCGTCGAGCCCCAACACCAGCAGCCGGAGCAGCTCCCGGTTGAGTTCGTCGAACTCAACCCCCATCACCAGGCTCTCGCCCAGGTCGGCGATCCAGGCCGCGGCCTTCTGGCGGGGCTCCTCGTCGGGGAACCTCTGGCCAATCACCTCCAGGATGGCGCGCCGGGTCGGCAGCACGAGGAGCAATGCGAGGAAGAAGCGATGGTCCGCATCCGTGACGGCGTCCCGCAGCCCCACGATGGCCCGCTCGCGCCGCTGCATCTCGAACACCGTCTGGAAGGTGGCGGTCACCGCGCCATGCCGCCGTCGGGCTTCCGCGAGCGCTGCCTCCCAGAAAGCTCTCGCGGGAAGCTCCTCCGCGAGCTGCTGGAGGAGGAGGAACGTGGAGAGCAGGTCCACCCGCTCCAGCAGGTGCAGGACCCAGCGCTGGTACTCCGCCGGCCGGGTCCTCGCCAGCAGCTTCAGGTACTGGAGCCGCCGGGCCATCAGCGGATCATTCAGGTCCGGATAGAGGCCGATCGACGGCTTCAGGTAGTTGAGCTGCGGCCCCTCGGAGCCGTGCTTGACGGTTCGCACCACGACGGAGATCGACGGGCAGTCGAGGTGGAACAGCGAGTGGATCAACCGCCGGCCCGTGATGGGCCGGACGTCCCCCTGGCGCAGCAACTCGAACTGCTGGAGCGCCAGCTCGCCAATGAGGAAGTGCTCGCTGTGGGAATGGGACGCAGTGAACTGGTAGCGGGAATGGACGCTGGAGCCTTCAAGGACGCTGAAGGCCCCGAAGAAGCCATGCTCGTGCAGCGAGGTCGTCCCCACGACCCAGTGCAGGAGCTGGATGATGAGCCGCCCGTTGTTGAAGGCGAACAGGGCGGGCTCCCCGAACCCATTGTTGACGTTGCCCTGTCCGGGGATCCGCTCCGCGGTCATCAGCCAGCGCGCCACCTGGTCGCTGTCGACATGCCGGTGGCACTCCGCCTCTCGCAGCGCCCGCTCCGCGATGGCGGGGAGCGCCTGCTCGTCATGGCCGGTGGCGGCCCACGCCGCTTCAATCCGCTGCCCCAGCTTCTCGAAGAACTCCATACGCTACGCTCCTCGCCAGACCTCAGGTCAGCGACGCAAGGGGTTGCAGCCGCCCCCCGGCATGGGCGGCCGTGGCACTGGCCAGGGGATACCGGAGGCGGAAGTCCCGCTCGTCCCCCGAGAAGTACAGCGACGGCTGGAGATGTCCCGGCATCCCGTGCTCATGCACCCCGTCTTCCGTGATCCAGATCAGGAAGGCCTCGGCGCGCGGGTCCGTCAGGATGGGCAGCCACCCCCCTGGGGACAGCACGCCCACCTGGCCCTCCGGCCAGCGCTGGAAGAACGCGTCCTCGAGGGAGCGCGACGCACCGGCCCCGATGCCGTCCTCGGAGGCCAACGCGAGCCAGACGGGAACCCGTCCCCCGCTTGGGATGAAGTCCGGGCCCTTCTGCGCGAAGCCCACCAGCTCCCGGTCCGCCGCCGCGGGCTGATCACCCCGGAGATAGCCCGTTCCGCAGGGCGCGTTGATCTCCAGGACCGCTCCTCCTTCGCGCAGGGGCGCTCCCTCCTCGCGAAGGATGAGGTCGACGCCCGCGCTCGCGCCACCGAACCGCGCCAGCAACCGCTCCAGCGCGCCCCGGTCCTCGGTGTGCACGGCCTCCAGGGGGACCGACTCCATCTCCTCGTTCGTGGCCGTGGAGACGCGCAGCAGGCTGCCCGTGGCGGGGACCCATCTCGCGAGGTCCTCCACCGTCCGGATGCCGTGCCCCCAGAGCTGTTGCACCAGCCGGTGCTGCGCACCCTCGGCACGGCGCAAGCGCCGGTACAGCTCGGGGTGCTCCCGTTCGAGCAGCCCTTCCACCGTGCTGACGCCATCCCCCGTGATGAAGCGGGGCCTGCAGCGGAACACGCGGAAGAGTTCGGCCTCGATGAAATGGAGCCGGAGCTCCACCCCTTCCAGCATCCGCTCGACCAGGAGGAATCCCTCGCCGAAGTACCGCGCCGCGGCGGCCCCCAGGTCGGCGGGGTTGCGCAATCCCAGGACAACGGACTCGGAGCTGCCGCCATGGACGTCCTTCAAGGCCACGGGGTAGCCCAGCGCCTCCGCACCCTCCAGCAGCTCCTCCCGGCCACGCACCAGACGGCCGGGCGCGACGGGGATTCCCACGCTCGTGAGCAGGTCCCGGCCAAAGGCCTTGTTCGTTCCCGCCAGGGTCAGGATGCCCGAAACCCCCTGGTCCTGGTTCATGGTGACGAGCTGGCAATGCCGCCCGATGCCCAGATAGAGGGACTGGAAGCGGCCCAGCGCCACCGGCTGGGTGATCCACCCCCGATGGTCCGCGAGGCGGCGATACAGGCCGCACCCCACCCGGTAGGCGTAGCTGTCGTGGTCCAGGCGCATCAGCGTGCGTCGCAGCCGCCCCTCCCCGTCAGGGTCCGGGGGGGCGAGCACGCGGGCCAGCACCTCCGGTGACAGGAGCGGGAAGACGCTCGCGCGGACATGGATGAGCCCCCCCGTCGACGAACCGATACGCAAGGGCTCACCCAGCCCGTGCGACTCGATGAGGTGGGCCCAGCGCGCGATGACGCCTTCCAGCTCACCCGGAGTCCCTTCCAGCCAGGCATGCGCGAGGTCCGTCCCCGACGTGAAGGAGACGCCCCGGTGAACGGCGATGCGCACGACCCTCATGTCCGCTGCCGTGCCTCATTGAAGAAGAAGAGCTGGGTCAGGCGCGCGTTCTCCACGTGATCCCCGAACGCATGAGATTGGGAATGGAAGAAGCTTCCCCGGAACAGCACCAGACGGTTGTACTTCATCGGGAGGAAGAATGCCTGGGTCCAGCGCTCGCGGTGCTTTCCCTCCTGCCCCACGAAATACTCCCAGACCGTCTTGCCTTCCAGCAATGAATAGATATCGGGTACTTCCTCCCGCCCGGGCCACCGCTCCAGCCCCGTTTCGTTGTGCCGCCAGAAGCAGGTGCCGCCCTCGCACTGCTCCGGGGGATTCAGATAGAGGATGCCCCCCCAATCGCAATGGTCGACGTGGATGTCGAATGCCAGGGGGGCCGTCCCGGTCCGGAAGTTGAAACGCCCCGTGCCCGCGGGGTCCGCGGGCACGAGGGGCACCCCAAGGTACCGGGAGATGCGGTCGAAGTCGTCCTGCGTGGCACGGTAGGCGGAGTAGTTCCCGGTCGAGTTCACGTCGCCATAGCGAGCACTCAAGGCCTGACGGCGCATCTCGTCCGCATCGGGAGCGTAGTCATCCACGACCAGGAATGAGAGTTCCGCCATGATGCATGTTTTCCGATAGCGATTGAGCCACTGTGATTGGCGGACTATCGGTTTTTGGACAGGGCATGTCAACAGTTCACAAGGTCCTCCTGGGGTTGCGCATTGCCAGCCACGGTGTGCCGGGTGACCGAGGTGAAGTCGACCCGCGACCACGCGGCCCGAGCCTGTTGACACCGCGGCGACGGAACAGCGTCCGGCAGGAGATTCCCGGAGGCCGCTCCGCCGCCGCGCAGGGTGTTACGGCAGCGCCGTGACCGTGACGGTCTGGGTGGCGTTGTCGTTGCTGCTGTTCGCGTCGTGGTCCAGCCCACCTGCCAACGCGAAGGCCTCGAGTTTCAGATCGCCTGCCGCGGTCGGCGTCCCAGTGACCGTGACCGTGGCGGAAGCGCTCGTGCCCAGGTCACCCAGCTTGCACTCGATGGCGCCGAGGCTGCTGCGGGTGCACGAACCCTGGGAGCTGGTGAGCGAGGTGAACGTCATGGAGCCCGGCAGCCGGGTGGTGGCGATGATCCCCTGCACCAGGGCCGACCCGACGTTGTGAACGGTCACCGTGAAGCTCAGCGGCTGGCCGACAACTGCGGGTGAAGGCGAAGCCGCAAGCGTCGTCTCGGTGTCGTAGGGGAGCGCGACGAACTCGCAGGCATCGCCGAAGCCGTCGCCATCCGCATCCGCCTGGCCGCTGTTGGGGTCGGTGGGGCAGTTGTCATTGCCGTCGATGATTCCATCCCCATCCGTATCGAGCAGGTTGAGTGCTTCGAAATCGATGGGGGTCTCACCTTCCGGACTGAAAAGCGTTCCGCCATTGGTCTTGACCGGGCGGGTGGTCTCGAACTCGAACCGCATCAACTCCCAGTCGTCGAAGCCCAGGAGGAACGTGGTCTCGGAGCTCGCGGTCGGAGCTTTCGCCGGGCACGATTCCTCGAGCCTGCTGATGTAGTTGATGTTCTGTTCGTAGGTGCCCGGGGTCGCTCCACCGCCGTTCCAGTCGATGGGGCCTGTCGCGTCCGCCACCCTGACGTCTCCCATGGAGGTGCCGAACACCACCTTTCGGGGAGCCCCTGTATATCCGATGCCGGCGGCTTCACTCAGGGCGCCCTCGTTGAGGTAATGGGCGGGCCCCGAGGGATCAGGCAGGGCCACTTGCGAGAAGCCCAGGGGGCGCGTCTTGTCACCCCAGCCATAACGGAACTGGAGGCTGTAGGACATGACGCTCAGGTAGTTGGGCTTGCAGTTCTGCTCGTCATCGCCTCCGTGGAGCAGTCCCAGCGTATGTCCCAGCTCGTGCAGATAGGTCCCCTTCTCGACCTCGCGGATGCCGCAGAGCACCCGTGACTCGTTGCCGTAGCAGGAGACCGCCGGATCACCCGTGTAGGTCTTCAGCGAAGGACGGTCGTGGGTCGCGACGAAGCCGTCGTTTCCCCTGTATTTGGCGATCCCTGTCGACCGGGAAGCGTCGTTGAAAGCCTCTCCGAAGATGAAGTAGCGGAAGGCCAGATGCCGAGCCCCCAGGATGTTGGCGCAGTTCGGACTTGCCCGGTCCTGCACGGTGCCGAAGTGCCCTTGACCACAGAGCGCGGGGGTGGAACCAAACTTCAGGTCTTCGAAATACGGGCCGGGAAGGGGGATCCCATTGAGCAACGTCCGCCCGAACGAAATGCTGCTGGAATGGCTGATGGAGTCGCTGTCGTCCACCAGGGTGTGCAGGTAGATGCTTTTCCTGGCGAAGACCTTGGCGACGTCCAGCAGGCCCACCGTGTCAGGCCGGTAGGACACGGTCGGGAAGGTCTTCTTCATGTAGTCCGCTTCAACGAAGATGTCCTTGAACTTGGCGCTGGCGCCGAGCGCCGCGAGGTCAAGGTCGATTTGACCATCCTGGTTGAAGTCGATGCCCTGTCTCTCCCAGTGGTCCATCAACCCGTCGTGATCGCTGTCGACCCGGGTGGAGCGCAGGAGGAGGGCCCCGCTCGCGGTGGTGACCTTGAAGGCCAGGCGGTGATCGCCCCAGGCTTCGGGTTGGGACGTCACGCCGGCCTGCTTCGCGAGCGCAATCGCGTCCCAATGCTCGAAGGCCGTCACGGACCGGTCACCCAGGGTGTCGCCCACCTGCACGACGGGCACCGGACGCGTGAGGTGCGTCAGGAACTTGTTGTTCGAATCCTGCCCCCGGAGATCCACGCGAACGGTCCACAGACCCGCCTGGGTGGTGAATTCGCCAAAGAAACTGGCCTTGTCTGGTGTCGCGGGGAACAGGACGACGAAGCTGTCGTTGCTGATGCCAAGGTCATCCACGGTGTTGTGTACGACAGCGATGCGCCCGGTGCCATAGGCGCTGAAGGCGACGGGGTCCGGGGTCCCCCCGGTTGGATTGAACCCCAGCTCTTCGGGTGTTCCGCTGACCCGGGTCAACCGATAGATGCCATTGGGGTCCCGGATGGCGGCGAAGATGCCAGCGCCTGAGTTCGTTTCCAGGGCGGCTGCCCCAGCGCTGTTCAGGACGCCCTGGAAGACGACAATCGCCCCGTCGTCGCTGATTCCCGGATACTCCCCGACCTGGGAGAAGAAGAGCGTCGTGGCCACATCCGTCACGGTGGCCAGGCTCGTGTTCCGCAGGCGGATCGTGGCCTGGGCCGCGCTGCCCTCACGGCTCACGATGATGCCATCATCGGAGATCATCGGCCGTGCCGCGGTGGGGGTCGTGGTCTGGGTGTAGGTGGGGGAGACGCCCGTGCCCAGGACGTTCGTGGAGCTGTTGTTGGAGAGGGCGACGAAGACGCTCTCCAGGTTGTTGTTCATGCTGGAGCGGCTGATGAGCGAGTTGAAGTTGCTGCCAGATTCGCCACTCCGGGCCAGGACGACGTTCGTGTTGGGATTCGCCGTGTCCCAGCGGCGCTGGATGTAGGCGCCGCTCGACAGGCGGTCCTGCGCGAAGATCCACCCATCGTTGGACAGTTGGACGTGATCGAAGAAGGTGCGGCTGGAGGTCACCCAGCTCGGGGTGACATTGACGGGCGCGACCGGCGTCAGGCTGACCACGGGGGCATCTGGCGAACCGTCTGAGTAGAAGATCGCTTGCCCACTGGAGATCGCCGCGGTGAATCCCACCCGCCCATTGTCATTGATGGAGGGACCGGATTTCAGCTCGGTGATGCTGTTCTCGCCGGTCGCCGCCAGCACCTCGATTTCATACTGCTTCCCGTAGTACTTCACGCCCACGGCGGGAGGGACGATGAGCGTGGCACGTGCGGCCCTGGGCTCATTCGGGTGGGGCGCTTGCGCAGGTGACCGGGGAGGCGCTTCTGCCGGGCCGCATGCGGCGGCCAACAGCAGGGAACCCACCAGTGGCAGACTCCAGTGGGACGGAACCGCGGACAGACCTCGACTGAAGGCGCCGGAAAACCCGGCGATGCGAGAAGACACACTCATGTTGGAAGATTTCCCCCTTGACGTCCGGCCACGCAAAGAAATGCAAGCTGGTCTGTGGTTGCCCTGTGCCAGTGAAAGGAGAGCTGGCTGACGTGGCAACGCCGCGTAGGTACCAGGGCGGGGAATGAACTGCAATTCTTTACTGAACTGGGGTGGTCTTTGGTGAGTGCGGAATTGTGGCGTCTGGTTGGATGGTGCCGTATGTCCTGTGCGGAAGAGAGTATTGCCTCCCCGCATCTGCTGTCGGCGGAGTCAGGGCAAGACGGTCAATGAGAGGGAAGGCATGTCATTGCCGCTGTTGGCGTCGTGGTCGAGGGCCTCGGTCAGGGCGAAGGCCTTGACGGTCAGACTTCCTGTCTTGCTTGGAGTGCATTGGAGGGTGACCGTGAGGGCCCGTCCCGTGGGGAGATCGCCAAGCTTGCAGAGGACGCTGCTCCACCGGTCATGCGTGCAGGAGCCCTGGCTGCTGACGAGCGAGACGAAGTCCAATTGCTCGGGAAGCGGAATCGACGCCCCGACGGACAGGGCCACCTGGGAGCCCGTGTTGCGGACGGTCATCGTGAGGGTGAGCGGTTGGCCAACCCTGGCAGGTAAGGGATTGAGGCTCAGGGTCGTGGCCGTATCCACGGGCAGTGGGCTGGGCTCGCAGACGTCGCCGAAGCCGTCGCCATCCGCATCCGCCTGGTTGCTGTTGGGGTCGGAGGGGCAGTTGTCATCGCCGTCGATGATTCCATCGCCATCGGTGTCGAGCCGATTCAACTTCTCGAAGTCGATGGGGGCTTCGTCTTCTGGGGCAAACCTCACGCGAGGTCTGGGCGCCAGCGCCGAGGCGGGCGGAGTCGCGGGGGCCGCCGGACTCGCGGTCGCTCCCCCATCCAGGGACATTCCCGAGGCAGTGCTGCCCACGCATGCCGTGCCACACATGAGCGTAGGGGCGAGGGCCGCAAGGATGGCGCGGTGTGTGAGCTGTCTCTTATA
>NZ_RAWB01000185.1 GCF_003612055.1 Corallococcus llansteffanensis | reverse complement strand
CCCATGCCCGCGAACATCGATGTGAGGAAGCTCTCCAGCTCTCCCTCCAACCGATTCAGCTGTCTTGGCGTCATGCTCAGGGAACAGTCCGCCCACCCTCACGCATTCTGAAAGTGACCAAGTGGTATTAGGCGACGAAACGCGCCACCCACGCTTTCGCGTCCTGCGTCGAGGTGGGCCTGCTCCGGTTCGGTGGCTCTCCAGCGCTTTATGTGACTCGCGAGCGAGGAGGCAGGCGGTGCCGGCAGGAGGCTGTTGCAGCGGGTACTACTCGGAATGAGAGAGTTGTCCTCGACTCCCGGCTGGTCGGGTAGAGCGCGTGACACGTAGGAGTTCAGCGGAAGCTGCCGTCGTGGTACGCCCAGAGGGCAGAGGCGCGCGATGTCACTCCTATAGGACGCCCAGCGACACGCTGCACAGCATCTACGTCCAGCGCCCGGCCGATTTGCCCTCCGCCGGGCGCTCCGTTCAGCTTCATCTCCACGTGCGTCGCCGCCGCTGTCGATATTCGGCGTGCGCTTGTCGCACCTTTGCAGAGCACCTGCCTCAGCTTCTCGCTCCTCGTGCCCGGTGTATGCATCGGCTTGCCACGGCGCAGCGCGCGGTAGAGCGCTCCTGTCGGCCAGGGCGAGTTGAACTGGGACTGGACAGCACCCGAGTCTTCCCAATGTCGACGAACGGCCCCACGGAAGCGCTCCATGCGCCTCCGTGAGACCGGGTTGCTACACGCTCATGAGTCCTGGTGCTCAGTACAGCAAGGAGCGAACGGGAGTAGTTGCATACGTGGTGGGCCCTCCATTGCCGAGCTGGCCGTCGGAGTTGGCTCCCCACGCCGACGCAGTTCCATCGGAGTGCACCGCCAGCGCGAAGGAATGCCCCGCGCGAGAGGAAGTCCCTGCGGACACGCTCTGGACTCCGCTCAGCACGGAAACCTGCATGGGCACGAAGCTGTTGAAGAGGGTGCCATTGCCCAACGCGCCGTCGGCGTTATTGCCCCATGCCCACAAGGTGCCGTCGTAGCGCACCGCCAGCGAGAGTTCAGTGCCTGCAGACACGGAGACGACTCCACTCAGCCCCGTCACCTGCACCGGCGCGGTACGGATGCCCGTGGTCCCAATTCCCAGCTCTCCGACACGATTGAGGCCCCATGCCCACAGGGTTCCATCGGAGCGCACCGCCAGGGTGTGGGACATGCCTGCGTCCACGGCCACGATGTCGCTCAGCCCCATGAGCTGCACGGGAAGGGTGCGCTGGGTCGTCGAGCCATCTCCCAACTGGCCCTGGGCATTTCCGCCCCAGGCCCAAAGAGTGCCATCGTAGTGCAGTGCGAGTGAGTAGCGCTCCCCTGCTGCGACAGCGACAATTCCGCTGAGCCCCGGCACCTGCACCGGCGCGGTACTGCTGGTCGTTGTTCCTTGTCCCAACTGACCGTCATAATTTCTGCCCCAGGTCCACACGGTGCCGTCATAGCGCACCGCCAGCGAGTGTTCATTGCCCGCGGCCACGGCCACGACACCATTGAGTCCTGACACCTGAACTGGCACGGCACTGTCGTTCATCGTGCCATTGCCCAACTGGCCGTGATAGTTGTTGCCCCAGGCCCGCACGGTTCCGTCGTAGAGCAACGCCAACGAGTGGTACCCGCCCGCTGCCACGGAACCCACACTGGTCACCCCCGGTACCTGGACCGGCGTGGAGCAGCTGCTCGTCGTCCCAGTCCCCAACTGGCCGTAGGTGTTGTCACCCCAGGCCGATAAGGTGCCGTCCGCGTTCTGCACAAGTGCATGGTATGCGCCTGTAGATGCAGCCACGAGCGCATTCAATCCGGGCAGTTGCACTGGCGACGTCTGGCTGTTCGTGTTTCCATCTCCGCGCTGGCCGTTGACGTTGGAGCCCCAGGCCCAGAGCGTGCCGTCATAGCGCACCGCCAGCGAGTGAAAGTCGCCCGCGGTCACCGCCACGAGCCCACTCGGTCCAGAAATTTTTGTTGGATTGGCAAGGCCATGCCTGTTTCCAGTTCCCAATTGGCCGTGGGAATTGGAGCCCCAAGTCCACAGGGTTCCGTCGGAGCGCAATGCCAATGAATGCCCAGTGCCAGCCGCCAGGGAAACGACCCCGGTCAGGCCTGGGACCGGCACTGGCGTGGGTTGGATGCTCGCGTAAGAACTGAGCTCTACCTTCTGGACGCTGAAGAGCCAGCCCCAGTTCCACACCGTACCGTCGGAACGCAGCGCCAGCGAGTGGGTGTTGCCCGTCGCGACGGCCACGATGCCACTCACCCCTGGGACCGGAATCGGTGTCAACCGATTGGTCGATGTGCCATCCCCTAGCTGGTAATTGACGTTGGACCCCCAAGCCCAGAGGGTCCCGTTCGACTTGACCGCCAAGGTGTGCTTGTAGCTCGCAGCCAGGGCTACGACTTCACTCAACCCTTGTACTTGCACGGGGAGGGTGCGGCGGGTCGTCGTGCCATCCCCCAGTTGCCCCGTGGCGTTGGAGCCCCAGGCCCACACGGTGCCGTCGGAGCGCAACGCCAGCGAGTGGTGATCTACCGAAGCATAGTATGAACCTGCGGCCACCACGGCCACGATCCCTCCCAATCCGGGGACTTGTACGGGGAGGGCGCGGCGGGTTGTCGTGCCATCTCCCAACTGACCTGAATCGTTTGCACCCCAGGCCCACACGGTGCCGTCGGAGCGCAGCGCCAGCGAATGGTAGCCTCCTGCTGCTACGGCCACGACTCCATTCAGTCCCGTCACCTGGATCGGCGACGAACTGCTGGTTGTCGAGCCATTGCCCAACTGGCCGTAGGCGTTACTCCCTGTTGCCCAGACCGTGCCATCCGGGCGCAATGCCAGGGAGTGTACTGCCCCTGCCGCGATACAACCTTCGCGGCAGGGACGCGGGCGGTTCAGGAAATCCTCGAGCACGCCCTTGCGGTGCGGCAGAAAGACGTTCAACAAGGCAGGGGAGATCCTGAAGCGGAGTCCCTCTGGACCATTCTCCGTGAACTCGCTGGTGTGCGTGAAACTCAGCGAACTGGGCCACGCCTGCGGGGTGCCCACATTCATCCCGTTGCTGAGCTGGTGACAGCCCGCGCAGGACAGCGCCCTAGCGCGCTGGATGATGTGGTCCGGCGTCAGCGGACTCCCAATGCGTGAGAGTTCACCCTGGATGGCCGACTTGAGCGTGCCGCCTGTTCCAAACTGGAGGGTGTAGTTGTTCTCCGACCCCTGCGCGTCGCTCTGACCGCTATTGAAGCGGTCTGGCACCTCGTAGTTGAAGAGATTGATGTCAGGGGTGGCCAGCATCGCCACCTGGCTTGGGATGAAGGCGCGGAAGTCCGACGCCAACGGGTGCCCGGAGCTTGGATTGAACAGGCCACCGAACGGGTTCACTTTGTCCGTGACGACGATGGCCTTGAGGGCGCTGCAGGTTGAAGTGCCGCAGGTCTTCTGTAGCTTGAACTCACGCAGCAGCCAGTTGGACTGCATGAACATGTTGGTACGAATCTGCCCCGTGCCTCGGGAGGCATCCGCGCCATAGTTATTGAGGTGCACAACAGGCTGGAAGCCGGGCAGCCCCTGGAAGTAGAACTTCTTGAGCGCGGCGGCCCGTGAGGTCAGATCGTTGTTGCTCGACAACCCCTGCCAGAACTTCGCCACCGACAGACATCCCTCCAGCCCTATGCCTGGGTTGGGATTGGGCAGCGCCGCTTCGAAGATGATGAAACTGCGGTTCCCGCCGTTGGTTTCGCCCGACCGCTTCGCGAAGACGATGCGGTACTCTCCACACTCGGCCCCATTCACCGGGGCCAGGTCGAAGCGATTGAAAAGGCCCACCGCCTTGTAGGCATTGCCGGAGTTCGGGTCCGTGAACGGGTCCGCCTGTGCCTGAGATCCTTCCGCCGGGCGGCACTGATAGGGGTAGCCGTTGAAGACGGGAAGGCTGCTGCCGTCCACCTGATCGTTGCAATGCCCGCCCAATCCCAGCCCAGGCTTCGGATTCTGGGTGTCCCAGAGCTGTCGGAAGAGTTGCAGACTGGTAAGGCCCGGGACCCCGCTCTGTACGATGAGCTGATCCAGCACCTCTTTCAGGGTGAAGTTGCTGAGAATGGCCTGTTCGGTCACCACCAGTGAGCGGCGGATGTCCAGCGGCGCCAGCCCGGTCAATGCAGGGAGGGTGGGTGTATAGCGTTGAAGTCCGATACCTGCGCGCTCGGAGTGAAGCGGGGTCGTCCTAGGCGAAGCGAGCGCCTGGGGCACCGTCTTCTCCGCTGCGGACGAGTCCACGTCGCCATCGGAGAATGCCGCAGAGCAGCTTACGAGCAGTGCCAGGGCGAGCGACATGAGCAGACGTGTCGATGCTTTGTGCATGAAGCGGTCTCCGTTCTGATGTGCGATAGACGGGGTTCAACCGGGAAGCGCGTCGCGGGTGAGGCGGACCGGCACGAAAGAGGTAGAGGCGGCGCTCTACCGGGCCGATGGGTCGTGCGGCGGGAAGACAGGGGCGACCAAACCCGCCTGCTACGGCATTACGCTCAATCTGTCAGGAAGGGAATGGGACGGAGCGCCTAGGCTTTATCCGATGGACTGACTTGCGCCGTTTGCAGTCCTCCCTGAGGAGGCGAGCCGACATGATGCGCTACGAATTAGACGGCCGGTAGTATAGGGCCTTGGCCCCTCTACTGCCGTACCAGGGCCGGCGTGGTGGTGACCCGAATCACCACCCCTGATGGCCCGTCTCACCAGGAACGAGGGGAGCGGAGCACCCGCTGGAAACAGCGTTTCAGAGGGGAAACGGCTCCCGGGGCACCCCCTCCAGGCCCTGGCACACGCCGTGCTTTGGAGAAGCCTCATCCCGCAGTCTCCCGAGGCCGCCCATGCGTATCTCCAACAGCCCCCGCACCTCGCCTTCCTCCGCGCCCACCGCTCCCGCCGCGACCCCGGACGCCAGCAAGGCCAAGAGCGGCTTCATCGACAAGAACCAGCCGGACACGAAGTTCAGCCGGCAGTGGGGCCAGGACATCTTCCTGGACCCGCGCAAGGGCGATAAGGCCGACAGCAGCGCCGCGCGGAAGGACGGCCGTCAGGTGACGCAGGGCAACACCGGCCCCGGCCAGGTCGCTGGCAACGAGAGCAGCAAGTACGTCTCCTGGCAGAAGGACGCCGCCGAGTTCAAGACGGGCACCGGCTTCAGCAAGGACGGCACCGGCGCCCAGTTCGAAGCCAGCGCCGCCGAAGTCCAGGGCGATGCCTCCTACCGCGTCCTCCCGTATGAGATTGGCGCCCGCGCTGGCGCCGAGGCCAACCTCGTCAGCCTCCGCGGCGACGCCGGCTTCGGCAAGGACCTCAAGGACGTCAAGGGCCTGGACAAGGTCGACGGCAAGGTCTACGGCGGCGTGCACTCCGAGGTGCTCGTCGGCGCCAACGCGGACGCCAAGGCCAAGGCCGACGTGAACCTCAAGAATGGCGACATCGGCCTCGAGGCGGGCGCGGGCGCGCTCGTGGGCGCCGAGGCGAGCGCCACCGCTCGCGGTGAGTTCGGCCCCGTGGGCGGCTCCGTGACGGGCAGCGCCATCGCTGGCGTGGGCGCCGCGGTGGACGCCAAGGTGGCCCTGGAGGACGGCAAGCTCACCATCGGCGGCAAGGCCAAGGCGGCGCTGGGCGTTGGCGTCGGCGTCGGCACCTCCTACACCATCGACTTCAACAAGCTGAAGAACACCGTCGACAACTTCACCGGCGGCAAGGCCTCCGAAGCCGTCAAGGACGTCGGCAACAAGGTCGCCGACGGCGCCAAGGACGTCACGAACAAGGTCGCTGACGGTGCCAAGGACGTCGGCAACAAGATCGCCGAAGGTGCCAAGGACGTCGGCAACGACATCAAGAAGGGCGTCAAGGGTCTCTTCGGATTCTAGGGCGGTGAGCTTCAGCCTGGACGTCTTCAATCTCTTCAACGTCCAGGCGGCCACCCGGATGGATGCCTTTGACGTCCCGCTCGGGCATCAGCCGCCCCGTCAGCTCCGGCTCCAGGCGCGCTACACCTTCTGAACAGGCACACGCGCACCGGCGCCGGTGCGGCGGTCTCCGCTCGGACGCAGGTCCTGTCGACCCACGGAACACAACGGGCCAGACCGTGTCCAGCGTGCCGGGGACGTATGCGATGCTGTCCCCATGGCGGATACGCACAAATCGGACACGGCCGCTCCAGGGGTGATGGACCGCCGTCGGTTCCTGACGTGGGTCGTCGCTTCCCCCACGTTGATGATCGCGGCCCGGTTGGGGCTGGACCTCCCTCCGGCCGCGGCGGCGGAAGCGCCCGTGACGGAGGCGGCGACACCGCTCAGCCTGCTCCTCGCCCTCCAGAGCGATGGGCGTGTCGTCACCACCCTGCCCCGCACCGAGATGGGCCAGGGCATCACCACGGCCGTGGCCATGCTCGTCGCGGAGGAGCTCGACCTGCCGCTCGGCTCGGTGGACGTTCGCAGCGCCGACGCGGATCCCCGCTGGCTCATCCAGCTCACCGGCTTGTCGACAACGATGCGCTACCTTTCGGGTCCGCTTCGCGCCGCTGCGGCCGACGCCCGGGCTCGGCTGATCACCGCCGCCGCGCACCGCTGGAAGGTGCTGGCCCTTACCCTCACCACCGCGAACGGCGAGGTGCACGCGCCCGACGGCCGCCGGGCCGGCTATGGCGAGCTGGCGGAGGAGGCCGCGCGCGTGCTGCTGCCCGAAGTCCTCCCACTGCCAAAGCCTCCCAGCCGGTACACCGTCGTCGGTCAGCCCACGGGCCGCATCGACGCACGGGACATCGTCACCGGCAAGGCGCGCTACGCCCTGGACCTCGACGTTCCCGGGGCGATGCCAGCGGTGGTGGCGCGTCCCCCCACGCTGCGTGGCAGCGTCCAATCCCTCGACGCCGCCACGGCCCGGGCGATGCCGGGCGTGGTGGGCGTGGTGCCCATCCCGTCGGGTGTGGCGGTGGTCGCGGAGACCTTCGGGCAGGCCTTCGCGGCGCGTGACGCCCTGCGGATCTCCTGGGCGCCGGGACCGGCCAGCACGCTGTCCGACTCCGACATCCACGCCCGGTTGCTGTCGGCCATCGGGCCCAGGCCCCTGCCCCCGCTGCTGACCACCCGGACGGTGGAAGGACGCTTCGACTTCCCCTACCTCGCGCACGCGCCCATGGAGACGCAGAGCTGCGTGGCCCGCGTGCAGGGTTCGCACGCGGAGGTCTGGTCGGGGGCGCAGGATCCGAAGTACGCGCAGCGCGAGGTCGCCCGGGCGCTCGGCTGGGAGCTCACCCCGCAGCAGGTCACGGTGCACACGGTCCGGGCCGGCGGTGGGTTTGGTCGCCGGTTCTTCCCCGAAGCCGCGGTGGAGGCCGCGCTCGTGTCACGGGCTGTCGGCCGGCCGGTGAAGTTGATGTGGAGCCGCAACGACGACATGCGCCACGGGCACTACCGGCCCGCCAGCCACCACCGGATCCTCGCCCACCTGGGGCTGGGTGGGAGCATCCTCGGTTGGAATCACCGCGCCGCCATTCCCACCGTGGAGTTTCCCCACGGCTTCGGAGATGTCGTCACCGCGATGGTCGGCGAGGTCCTGCCCGAGGTCACCAGCGCGGTGTTCTTCACGCTGACCCAACATGTCCCCTACCGGTTCGGCTTCGTGACCCAGCAGCTGACCGAGGTCCCGATTCCCATCCCCACCGCGTCCTTCCGCTCGGTGTTCACCAGCCAGGTGGCGGTGGCCAACGAAATCTTCGTCGACCAACTGGCGCGCGAGCTCCAGGTGGATCCGGTCGCGTTGAGGCGCTCGCGGCTCACCTCCAGCCGGCTCCGGGCGGTCCTGGACAAGGTGGTGTCCGAGGGACGCTGGGGCCGGTCCCTTCCGCCCGGGGTGGCCCAGGGGGTCGCCGTCCTGGAGGAGTGGGACAGCGCCATCGCGCACCTCGTGGAGGTGGACTGCACCGCGGAAGCGCCACGGGTGCTGCGTGTCGTCATCGCCGCGGATGTCGGTCTGCCCATCAACCCGAAGGGCATCGAGGCGCAGCTCCAGGGCGCCGCGGTGGACGCGATGTCCACCACCCTGAGCGCGGGCCTCCACATCGACGCGGGGGCGGTGCGCGAGGGCAGCTTCGCGGACTACCGCTGGCTGCGGATGAAGCACGTCCCGCCGGAGATTCAAGTGCACCTGGTCCGGTCGGATGACCGCGTGGGCGGCGTGGGAGAGCTTGGCTATCCCAGCGCCGCGGCGGCCCTGGCCAATGCCATCGCACGGGCGAGCGGAACCATGCCCACGCGCTTTCCCATCCTCGAAGGGGGAGTCTGACCATGCCGGCCCATCAGTTCATCCTCAATGGCCAGACGGTCACGGTGGAAGCGCCCGAGGACCTGCCCCTGCTGTGGGTGCTCCGCGACGTGCTGGGCGTCACGGGCCCCAAGTACGGCTGCGGGGTGGGCGTCTGCGGCGCATGCACCAGCCACCTGGACGGCGAGGCCTTCCGCCCCTGCCTCCAGCCCGTGGGCGGCGTCGCGGGCCGGGAGGTGCTGACCATCGAGGGGCTGGGAGGCGAAGGGCTGCATCCCGTGCAAGAGGCGTGGATCGCCGAGGACGTGGCCCAGTGCGGCTTCTGCCAACCCGGGCAGATCATGGCCGCGGTCGTGCTGCTGCGAAAGAACCCCCACCCGTCCGACGCGGACATCGACGCCGCGATGAGCGACAACGTCTGCCGTTGCGGCACCTATGTCCGCATCCGGGCCGCCATCCAACGTGCCGCGCTGCTGCTGAGAAACGGAGCGGGCGCCCGGTGAGGGGATTCCAGCAAGGCATGGGGCTTGGGAGAAGCAGGTAGTAGGTGCCCGCGGGAACGTCCGGCAGGCGCGCGGTCGTCGTCTAGACATGCTCATACCAGCCCGGCAGCGCGGAGCCCGCACCCGCGTTCGTGACGGTCCAGCCCAGGGGCACCGTGCTCTGGCCCCCCCCGCGGCGGTGGTGCAGCTGTGCGTCCCGGTCATCGCAGCGGTGGGCGCGGTGCTGCTTGCGGGCGTTCTGCTGAGCCTGCGTGCGAAGCAGCGTCCTACGATACGCGGAGCGAGCTCGGGCGGAGACAAGAAGGGCCCGGAGCCGTTCAACAATCTCAAATGCTGAGACCGCTCCGTGCGGAGCTTTTCAGTGACATCGCGGGTTTCAGGTAAACCTTGACCAACATTCTCGTACGCTGTTGCATCAGCACCTCACCAGCCAAAAGGAGTGTCACATGATTCTTCGTGGGCTCGCGATGTTCGCCGTCGTCTCTGTCTTCGGGATGGGCTGTGGTGGCGCTGAAGTGACGGACGGTGCCGAGAGCGGTGTGCAGCCCGGTCAGGGTTCCGCCGAGCTCATCAGCAGCTGTGAGACGCTCCAGACCCGCCGCTGTACTCCGGGGGCGGAGACGGGCTGCCAGTGGGCCAATGGCACCTTTGGCGAGTGCTTCTGCCAGGAGATCCCCGCCAACAAGTGGGTCTGCTTGAGCAACTGAAGTTCCTGCGGCAACTGCCTCTGGCCGGGAATGCCTTGTGAGAGGCGGCGTGTCGCCAGCTTCGATGCTGCTGCATCAGCAATTCATCAGCGAAAGGGAGTGTCATCATGTTTCTTCGTGGGCTCGCAATGGCCGCTGTCGTCTCTGTCTTCGGAATGGGCTGTGGTGGCACGGAAGTGACGGAGGGTGCCGAGAGCGGAGAGTCGCTCGGTCAGGACTCCGCGGCGCTTATCGACAGCTGTGAGACGCTCCAGACCCGCAACTGTGTCTATGACATGTCGACAGGCTGTCAGTGGGCCAATGGCGCTCAGGGGGAGTGCTACTGCCAGGATGTTCCCTTCAACAAGTGGTTCTGCTGGGTCAACGACTGACGTCCGTGCCGCGACCGCCTTTTGCCGGCGCTGTGCCGGCGGGAGGCGGGTCGGGTTGCGCGCCAGCAGCGCCTTCACCTCGTAGCCGCAGTCGGCGCGGTACTCGGGGAAGGCGCGCGAGGAATTCCAGGTACTCGCCCACCGTGGCCTGAAGCCCGGGGGTCAAATCGAACAAGCCGCACGAGGAGCACGCCGCTTCTGGACGAAGGTGCTCACCGCGGCCTTGAAGCAATCTGGCGCCGTGAAGAGCAGGAAGTGCGGCCCACCCTTGACGGTGAACAGGTTGACGCCAGCGGCTTCGGGCAGGAGGCGGACATGGGCCTGGGCGCCAGCAAGGGGCGTCTTGGGGTCCATGTCGCCCTGGAGCACCAGCACCGGCGGAAGCGCGGCGGGAGACCTGCCGAACCACTCGTCGCGCGGATAGGCCAGTGACGTTCGGCCGACGAGCTGACCCGGCAGGCTGCTGACGAACAGGAACCGCGCGGCTTCGGCCTCCACCTCGGCCTGGGTGAGGCCTGGCCGGGCGTTGTTCTCGGAGGCGCTGATCACGGCGACGAGCGGGATGGAGACCGAGGACTGCGGGAAACGGCCGAACGGGGCGCCCAGCGCCTCCAGCTCATGCTCGACCTGCTGCAACGGCTTGAGGTCTCCGCCTTTGAGGCCCGAGAGGACGAGGGGAATCCGCGCCCGCAGCTTCGGGCTGTCCAGCAGTGCGCCAAAGAAGAGCTTCGGACGCCCCCCGGGGACGGCAGCGGACACCTTGGCATCGTCGACGAGCCCCTGCATGGCGGCGACCGCCGAGTCCCCGAGACGCGCACGGCAGCCCGGGTCCGCGTCGCAACGCGCGAGCACCGCGCGGCCCACCTCGTCGACGACGGCCGAGCGATGACTGAGGTCCCATTGCTCGGTCGTTTCCGGAGGAACGAGGGAATCGAGCACGATGCCATCGAGGCGCTTCGGCGGGGCGACCGTCATCATGCGCAACACCAGCTGCGTGCCGTAGGAGACCCCATAGAGCCACGTCTTCCGGCCGGCGGAGTAGCGCTCCATCAGCGCGCTCAAATCGTGGGCGGAGTGGGTGATGGTGAAGGCGCGAGTGCGCTTGGAATCGGACTCCAGCGCCTCGAAGCAGGTCGCCCACTCGGCGCCTTCGAGCTCGGCGCCCCCCTCACTGTCGGCGGCCTCCTCCTTCTGGCAGAGCCGGCTCGAGAAACCCGTCCCGCGATGATCGGGGACCAGCAGGTCATATCCCGGGAAGGAGGCCCGCAGGGTCTTCAGCAGGGGGTAGAACGAAGCCCCTGACTCGCCGGGCCCACCCGCCACGAGCCAGACCTGCCCGGCCGACCGCCCCGGAGCCGGGAACTTGCGGACGAAAAGCTCGATCCGCTCACGGCCCGGGTCCGCGTAGTCCAGCGGCGCGCTGAAGCGGGCGCAGAGGGAACCGGCGAGAGCGGGATCCTCCTTCGCGTCCCGGCAACCGACGAACCCATTGGCAGGGGTCGCCGTGCCTTGCTCGGACGCGTGCGCGAGGCTGCCCAGAACGAGTGCACCCCAGATGGCGACCACGGCTGCGAAAGTGGGACATTTCATGTTCATGCTCCGAGAGGGCCCGGGAACTTCCCAGAGGGGACCCACGAGCGCAATTCATTCGGGCCTTGACCGCATTCAACTCGAGGCAGGCACCTGCTCCCCATCCAGGGCACCGTCATTGCTCCAAACCCATTCTGAGGGCAGCGGATAGGATGCTCGCAGGCGGAGAAGATGTCTCCGCCATGGAGTCGCGCCCGTGTCCCTTCCGCCCCAGAACTACGTCGTCATCCTGGATGAAGAGCGCCTTCGACGATTCATCGAATGGCTTCCCGAGCTGCAGATCGACGAGACCTACTACGTCTGCCTGTTCGCTCGGAACAAGTACGCCGCCGAGGGGCAAAAGCTCTCGAGCGACAAGGGACAGCTCAGGCGTTTCACCTCGACGAAGGCTCAGCTCGTCGACAAGATTCGCCAGACCGAGTGCGCGGTAGGGGCCTACAAGGACCGTGGAAACCCCGTCCCCCAGGAAGCGCTCGCGCTGTACATCAACCCGAACCCGCGGAGCTTCGAGCGAGCGGCGAAGAACACGCTCATCGAGTTGGCGAAGCTCATCACCGAGCCGTACAAGGGCTACAATCCACACCAGGTCACGTTGTCCGAGATCCAGAAGGCCTGTTCACGAAAGGTCTATCTGGATCTCGACTTCGACCACGTGGAGCCAGACGAGGTGCTCGCCCAGGCGCGGGGAAGAATCAACCTCGACTGCCTCACGGTGCTCAAGACACGCGGCGGCTTCCACCTGCTGGTCGAGCTGGCGAAGGTCGAAGAGCACTACGTCAAGAGCTGGTACAAGCACCTCACCGCCCTTCCCGGGTGTGACGTGCGCGGGGACACGCTCATGCCAGTCCCCGGGTGCACGCAGGGAGGGTTCAACCCTCATTTCCTGCCCGTGGATCTGGACGCGGCCCGCCTGCCTCCTTCAAGCAATGGGTTGTGACCCCAGGCCGCCCGGGGGATGCTCTCGTCCGGTGGACAGGCCGCTTGAGCCCCTTTGGGGTACACGCCTCCCCAGGCCGCGCTCCCCTCTGGTGCGTGGCAGGGCCCCTCTTTTCTCCAGCAGCCGTAGCACGCGGTAGCGCACCCCCCTCAGCAGCCACTCCACCTCTGCTTGCGTGGGCGGGGGCACTGGCTCGAAGCGCACGCCGTCCCCCCGCGGCACGAAGACGCCGTCCGGCACCCGTGAGTGGAAGTGCGGCGGGACCTGCGATGCCGAGCCGAAGAACTGGATGAACGACACGGCCCCGACCTGCCCGCCGCGCAGGCCCTGCCGCCGTGCCGTCCGACGCTGTTGCTTGCTCCCTACTCGCCCCGCTTCTTCTTCCCCCGCGCGACTTCCGTGGCCAGGGCGTCCAGCTTCGGTGTCCAGAACGCGCGGAAGCGGCCCAGCCAGGCGTCCACCTCCGCCAGGGGCGCGGCGTCCACTGCGTAGAGCCGCCGGGCGCCATCCACCCGCACCGTCGCGAAGCCGTTGTCCCGGAGGACCTTCAGGTGCTGCGAGACGGCGGACTGCGTGATGCCGAACTCGCGCTGCACCACGGCCACGACCTCGCCCGAGGCGTGCTCGCCTTCCGCCAGCAGCTCCAGGATGCGGCGGCGTACCGGATCGCCAAGGACGTCGAAGGCGTGCATCAGCCTCCTGTATAGAACGCGGCCGTGCGCTCGGCCATCCCTCGGGCCACGTCCGGGACCTCTCCGGCCGCCACGTGGGCGTCGGCCCAGGACTGGGCGCTCGCACGCATGAAGGCTTTCGCCTCGTCGGAAGCGCTCCAGGAGGCAGCGGCTTCCGCGGCCACGTCCTTGCCAGTCTCGAGGTATTGGCCCAGCCCCAGGAAGCTCAGGTCCCAGCCCACGCCCGTGGCACCCGGGCCGAACTGGCTCCAGAACTGTTCGACGTCCGCGGAGTGCACGATGTGCTCGAGCGTCAGCCGCGTGCCCTTCCCTTCCGGCGCCATGCGGACGGTCACCCAGCTCATGCCGCCGTTCATCTCCCAGGTGAGATCAAACGCCGTGGGCCGGTCGCAGCGCGTGATGGTCCCTCCCGCGTTTCCCTTGAGCTGATAGCGGCCGCCCCGCTGCAACTGCCCCTCGATGGGCATGAACCAGCGTGGGATGCGCTCGGCGTTGGTGATCGCGTCCCACAGGTCCTCGATGTCGGTGGAATAGACCCGGTGGGCGACGACCACGTGGGCCGGCTTGCCTTCGTGCTCGCGCTCGACGCATGCGCGGAACTCGGCGCCAATGAGCTTGTGAAGCATGTGTGGACCTCCTGCGTTCACGAAGTCACTACAGCCGGCGCTCATATTAGTCAAATCTAATATTACCTCCTCCCAGCGCCATCGCCGAGCCGACGAAGGCCGTGACGCTCCGGTAGCCTGCGGGCGGCGGCTGCAACGCGGCGGTGCTGCCGGTTCCCAGCTGGGTGATGCCTCGGGGCAGGAAGCGCTCCAGGTTCCACGTCCTCCCCCGGAAGGTGAAGTCCTCGCTGGACCGCAGCACCGCGGAGAAGAGGTTGCTCGAGAGCGGCCCCACCGCGGTCCCGACCACCGTGGAGAGGCGCTGGAGTGTCGCGATGGGCTGGCCCCGCGAAAAACTCTCCGGCGCGGAGAAGTCTCCGCAGGGCTCCGGGTTGAAGTACAGGGTGAAACGGCCCACGGGATCCAAGGACACCGTGAGGTCGCCATTGCTCAGGTACTGGGGCGTGAAGGGCTCCGCGCGGAAGGTGAAGAAGGCGTGGGCCTCGCCCGGCGGGCCGTTGAAGAGCGGCCCCTCCAGGCCCCCCAGGTACGCGAAGTAGCCCACGTCCTGAACCGTGCCATTGAGCGCTTCGTAGAAGCGCCCGATGGCGTACCAGACGACGCCCGCGATGGGATGGGAGTGCATGGGCGCGATGCTACCTCGGAGTCGCAGGCCCCCTGCCCCGCGCGGCAATTCCTCATGCAGAGACATTCTGCACTTTCATGGCGCCACCACCTGCCTCTGACTTTCAACCGGAGGCCGTGCAGCACCCAGCGGAACGCCCTGGCCGCCTCCGACATCGCCGACGTCAACGCGATGTACGTCGAGCGCGTCCGTCTGCGCCCTGCGGCGGCGGGCACCCGCTGTCTGGACGTGCAGAACGGCGTGGCGGCCAACGGCACCCCCGTGTGGAGCTACGCGTGCAACGCGTCGGCGGCGCAGGTCTGGTACCTGATGCCGGGTGGAGAGGTGCGCAACGGGCTGGACTCGAACTACTGCCTGAGCGTGAACACCGCCGAGCCCATCACGGGCGCCTCCGTGCACATCGCCCCGTGTGACGGCAGCAGCCGGCAGCAGTGGGTGATGCCCCCGGGCCGGGAGGAACTGCGCACCCAGCTCGCCACGACCCACCGCCTGGACCTGCACAACGGCAGCACCGCCAGCGGGGCCCGGATGAAGATCTGGACCTGTAACGACAACGACGCGCAGAAGTTGCAGCGCTTCGTCCGGCTGCGCAGCTCCGTGAACTGGAACCGCTGCCTGGACGTGTGGAACGACAACGCGAGCAATGGCGCGAACGTCAACACCTTCGATTGCAACGATGAGGTCGGGCAGCAGTGGTACTTCGCGTCCACGCGCGAGGTGCGCAGCGGCGTCAACCCGGCCTTCTGCCTGGACGTTCAGAATGGAGGGACCGCCGAGAGCACCAAGGTGCAGCTCTATTCCTGCAACTGCAGCTTCGCGCAGCGCTGGCAGTACTTCCCCGAGATTGGCACGATTCACAGCAACGTTGTCGCCGCCAGCCGGTGCCTCGACGTCCCCAACGCGAACCCGGAGGCCGGTGCCAACGTGCAGATCTGGGGCAGCAACTTCGGCCTGGCGCAGCGCTGGCTGAAGATGTAGCGGCTGACGCCCGAAGCGGGCAGGCCGCTTGAGCCCCTTTGGGTACACGCCTGCTCAGGCCGCGCTCCCCTCTGGTGCGTGGCAGGGCCTGGACCTCTTGGCTGTCTTGAACCTTAGAATCCAGCGGATTGGTGGGCCCTCGTGCCGGGGCCCACCTCGCACATTCCCTGGGCGAGAGCCCAGGTGCTCCAGGATCGCCCGCCCCCCCTGGGTACGCCCTTCACGTACGCCAATACCTTCAAGCCTGCCTCCACACCTCACGCAGGTGTACACGTCGAAGTCGAACGTGAGAGCGCCGGCTCTCCCGCACTGCGTGTGGTCCCCCTCGGGGGAGTAGGCAGACGCGGCAGGCTGCCAGCTGGGCGAATACACCCTGGGAATGGAAGTGCTGTACTCCCTTCCTGGCTGTCGGGTGGACCGGGTGACCCACGGTAGCTCGGCGGATATTGCCCTCGCGGTGCGCCTGGAAGGTACGGGAGCACGATGTCCCTCCTGCCAGACGCCCAGTACCTCGGTGCATGGCAGCTACGTCCGACGCCCGACAGACCTGCCCTCCGCTGGGCGTGCCGTCCAACCGGAGCTCCGCGTGCGGCGCTTCTGCTGTCGAAACCCGGAATGCTCTCGCCGCACGTTCGCGGAGCGGCCGGTGCGCCTGCTGTCGGCGCGGGCTCGGCGGACACGTCGGCTCGCCACTGCGCAGTGCGCTGTTGCAATTACTGCCGGGGTCGAGGCTTGAGCCAGGCTGCTCAAGCCCTTGTCTGAAGTTGCCCCGATTCCGCAGAGCGTTCCGCGCTTTCGCCCTCAAGCGGCAGCGCGGTGCTTCTTCTCGTAACCAGCGGGTGACTCGTAGTCGAGCGCGGAGTGGCGCCGGAGCGGGTTATACCAG
>NZ_RAWB01000184.1 GCF_003612055.1 Corallococcus llansteffanensis | reverse complement strand
ACCCAGCCCTTCCCCGCGGACGTCCACGTCTGGCCCCTGCGCGAACAGGAGCCCCAGGTCGTGGAGGTCGTCGCCCTGTGGCCCTCCGGCGGCCTCAGCCCCGGCGCCCACACCGTGCTGGAGGGCCTGCGACGTCGCCTCCGGAAACGGCGATAATCCGACGAAGACGTCGATTTATGCCGGATTTCCGTCCGTCGCTGACATGGGTATCTTCCAGGTGTCCTGTTTCTCTTGAAGGAGCTCCTGCGATGACCCCCACGGAACGGACGATTGCCCGCCTGCCCGCCCACCTGCGTCGTTACGTCGTGGCCCAGGACTACGCGGCCTATACGCCCCGCGACCAGGCGGTGTGGCGGCACATCCTGGGGCAGCTGCGCGGGCACCTGGGCGACAAGGCGCACCCCGTCTACCTGGAGGGCCTGGAGGCCACCGGTATTGGCGCGGAGGCCATCCCCAGCCTGGATGAGATGAACGAGAAGTTGTCGAAGCTGGGCTGGTCCTGCGTGGCGGTGCGCGGCTTCATCCCGCCGGCCGTGTTCACGGAGCTGCAGGCCCTGGGCGTGCTGGCCATCGCGGCGGACATCCGCACGCACGAGCACATCCAGTACACGCCCGCGCCGGACATCGTCCACGAGAGCGCGGGCCACGCGCCCATCATCGCGAACCGCCGCTACGCGGAGTACCTCAAGGCCGTGGGGAGGGTGGGGTTCAAGGCCATCGCCAGCGTGGAGGACCAGGCCGTCTTCGAGGCCATCCGCAACCTGTCCGTGGTGAAGGAGGACCCGACGGCGAGCGATGAGGAGATCGCCCACGCCCAGGCCCGCCTGGAGGCCGCCAACGCCAGCCACCGCTACATCAGCGAGAGCACCCGCGCGAGCCGCCTGTACTGGTGGACCGCGGAGTACGGGCTCATTGGCGACCTGGAGCGGCCGCGCATCTACGGCGCGGGCCTGCTGTCCAGCATCGGCGAGGCGAAGCACTGCCTGACGTCCCAGGTGAAGAAGCTGCCCCTGGGCGTCGCGTGCGCGGACACGGACTACGACATCACCCGCATGCAGCCGCAGCTGTTCGTGGCGCGTGACTTCGAGCACCTGTTCGAGGTGCTGGCCGAGTTCGAGGCCACGCTCTCGTGGAAGCGCGGCGGGGACCTGGGCCTCAACGAGGCCCTGCGCGCGCGCACCGTCAACCACCTGGTGCTCGCGGACGGTCGCGAGGTGACGGGCAAGGTGGTGAAGCTGCTGCCGGCGGTGAAGGACGTGGCTCCGGGCCTGTCCACCTCCCTGGCGCGGCTGGAGGGCCCCATCCTCACGTCGCGCAATGGCCACTCCGAGGACAAGCCGTTCAGCGGCGCGGCCCTGGTGGCCTTTGGCGAGGGCACCCTGCCGGAGCGCGGGAGCTTCCGGCTCGCGCTGGACAGCGGGCTGGTGCTGGAGGGCTTCGCGGTGGGCGGCGGCGAGGTGATTGCCCTGAGCGGAACGCTCGCGGGGCGCGCGCTGGCGTTGCCGTCGATGGCGCGCCTGTACCTGACGGAGCGGCTGCCGTCCGTGGCGGGCGGGCCGGCGGATCCGGCCGCGTGGGACCGGTGGTTCGGGGAGCTGGATGCCTTCACCGTGGGCGACGGCGAGGCGCAGGCCCGCGAGCGCAAGGCGCAGGCCCTGCACCCGTCCCTGGCCGAGCTCTACACGGAGGTGCGCCGCATCCGCGAGTCGGGACAGCTCGCGCCCGAGCGGCTGGAGCAGATCGCCCGCGCATCCAGCGACTTCCCGTCGGACTGGCTGCTGCGCGCCGAGGTCGCGGAGCTGCGCGGCGAGGTTCCTCCGCGCCTGAGCGTGGCTCACGCGTAGTCCTGCGACCGGGTGAAGGATGAGACTGGACGAGCAGGGCCGCGAGGTGTCCTTCGAGGAGCTCGCGGAGCGCTATCGCGGCCATGACCTGTGGGCCTGGTTCCTCGAGAACCGGACCCTCGTCGACACGGAGGTGCGCCCGCGCCTCATCGAGGGCGACCTCCACATCTCCGAGGACGTGGAGACCGGAGAGGGCCCGTGGGCGCTCATCGTTGACGGCGACCTCGTGACGACGGGGGACGTCATCCTCACGACGGGGGACTACGCCACCAGCACCCTCCTCGTGACGGGCCACCTCCGCGCCCGGAACCTCGAGTACGCGACGAGCGCGCGCGTGGCGGTGGACCGCGACCTCACCGCGTCCGGAGTCATCGTCGGCACCTGGGGGACGGACGGAGCGATGCTGGGAGTCGGTGGAACGCTGACGGCGCGAGCGGTGCTGCTGGACTCGCACACTCCCATCTGGGCCAACGCGGGCGGTCCGCGTTCCGTCCCCGAGGCCTTCCGCACCCTCATTGTCGGGGGCCGGGGCTGGCAGGAGTTCAAGCCAGACCTCGACACCAACGACATCGAGCGGCACGAACAGACCTTCGTGCCCGAGGTGCTCAAGCGGGGCGTGCTCGACCACGCCAAGGCACTGGCGCATGCGCAGCGCGGCGGCAGCCCCTTCCTTCCCGAAGTGGAGCGGGCGTTGCGGGAGAAGAAGGGGCTCTGACCCTGGACCCGGGCGACAGCCTCTTCGAGGGCTGCGCAGCTTCAACGCGCTGTAGCCGCGCCTCGCGGGCCACGGCCCCACCGCCTCACGTCACCTGAAGCAGGCCTCCTCGGACCGCGCCACGGAGGCGTGCGCCCGAGTGACGGCCGCGCGGCGCCCCAAGCCAGCACGTCGCCTCCCGCTTCTCGCCTTCACCCCCGCCATGGAGTTGCAACTGCCCGGAGGCAGGCAGATGCCTCGCATCCTTCCGCCGCACGGCCAAAACCGGCCATCTTTGCACAACTTGCTTTTCCTGAAAGTCACGGGAAAGCAACAAATTCAACAAGGGTTGGATTTGTCATGCAAAGACAAGGAGGCGTGCAGTGAAGCGAGACGTCCGCCGCTACGACGTGGTGTTGGTGGGGGGAGGAATCACAGGGCTGATGGTGAGCCACAAGCTGTCCCGGCTCGGGCTGCGGCTGTTGCTGCTGGAGAAGCAGCCGACGCTGGCCAGCGGTCCCTCGACGCGCAACGAGGGCTGGCTGCACCGGGGCAGCTACCATGCCGGCTCCATCCGTGACCGGGAGAACGCGGTCCAGGTGGCGCGGCGCTGCATCTACGGGCACGAGCAGATCCGCGCCTTCGCTCCGGAGGCGGTCGAGGACGCGGACCGCACCCCGCTGGTCCTGGTCCGCGACGCGGACCGGGTGCAGGAGCTCATGTCCCGGTGGGACGAGGCGGGCGTCTGGTACCGGCCCAGGACGCGGGCCGCCGCCGCCGCGAGCTTCCCGGCCGCCGACCTCTCCCGCGCCGCCGCCATCTTCGAGGTCGCGGACGTCAGCCTCAACACCCGGATGCTGTACCGGAAGCTCTACACCTCCGCGCAGCAGGGCGGCACCGAGGTCCTCACCGGCGCCCGCCTGGAGCGCATCAACGGCCTGGAGGCCAGCGTCGTCACCGCCGGCGGCGAGAAGCTCCACGTCGAGGCCGGACTGTTCGTCTACTCCGCCGGCTTCGGCGCCAGGGACCTCTTCCGCGACTTCTTCCAGCTGGAGCTGCCCATCCGCTACTGGAAGAGCCACCTGGTCGTCGTGCCCCGCCTGGGCCCCCACGGGCTGTTCTACGTGGACGCGCACGAGGCGGCGATGATGCACCACGGCGGGTACAGCATCGTCGGCATGAACGAGGACGCGCTCCTCTGCCCCGAGCCTGACTACAACGTCATCGAGGACAAGGCGGGGAACCTCCACCGCGCGCTGGAGCGGCTGGTGCCCGGCTGGAAGCGCGGGGCGACCTTCACCGACGTCGCGTGCACGAAGGTGGACTTCTCGCCCGACGCGGGCGCCGCGCGCTCGCTCAACATCGCCATCCACGAGCCCGTCCCCGGGCACATCTGCATCCTGCCGGGAAAGATGACCGAGACGCCCTTCCTGACGGACGTCCTGACGGCGCGGCTCTACGAGCGCCTGGAGGACGGCCTCATCGCGAAGCGCCCCTGTGACGTCCTGCACGCCAACCTCACCCTTCACCGTCGCGAGCCCTCCCATGCGGCCTGACCTGATCTCCGCCCTCGATGCTCCCCGTCTCGCGGCGGGCCTGCTGACCCTCGAAGAAGTCCTCGCGCTCGCAAGCCACGGCAACGTCATCTTCGATCCGTTCTCCGTGCTCATCTCCCGCCACGCCCGCATCGGCCAGGGCAATGTCTTTCATCCCTGCGTCAACGTCACCTGCGCGCAGACGGCGGAGCTGCGGATGGGGGACCGCAATGTCTTTCACACCGGCACCCTGCTGGCGGCGGAGACCGGCCCCCTCCTCATCGGAAACGGCAACCAGTTCGGCGAGGGCGGCTTCACCGCGAAGGCGAACAGCCCCGGCGCGCGCATCGTCATCGGCGATGGAGGGCGCTATCTCGGAGGTGCGTCTGTCTTTGGCCAGACGGAGCTTGGGTCGGGGACCCAGGTGCTGGGGGCCATCACCGTGGACGGGTGCAGCCTGGCCGGGGGCGCCGCGTTCAGCGACCCGGACCCGGACCGGCGCGCCGCCGTCCTCAAGGGCTCCGGCACGGCCCGCCGGCTCGTGCTCGGCGTGGGCCAGGTCATCATGGGCAGCGGCACCTTCCGCCTGGAAGACGCGAAGCCCCAGTCGTTCTTCCACCCGAAGGCGGCACCATGAGCGCCCCGGGTGACGTACCTGTCGGACTCGGGCTCGGCCTGCTGTCCATTGGCCGCACCTGGGGCTACCGCTCGGAGCCTCCACCTCCGGAGGCGGACGCGCGGCGCCTGCTCGAGTTCGCCGTCGAGGCAGGAGTCCGCTGCTTCGACACGGCTCCCGCCTATGGCACCAGTGAGGAGAGGTTCGGAGCCTTCCTCGCGACGCTGGGCTTCCGGCGCGAGGGGCTCTTCGTCGCCACCAAGTTCGGTGAGCACTGGGATGCGGAGGCCGGCTCCTCCTTCACCGACCATTCGTACGACGCGCTCCGCCGCAGCCTGGACCAGAGCCTCCGCTGGCTCGGGCGGATCGACCTCTTGCAGGTGCACAAGGCCACCGCGGCCACCGTGGGCGCACCCGACGTGGTCCGCGCGCTCGAATACGCCCGTTCGCTGGGCATCACCCGCCTGGGCGCGAGCATCAGCGACGTGGCGGCGGCGGAGGCGGCCTGCGCGGTGGGCCTCTATTCCTACCTGCAGTTCCCCTACAACACGCTCCACCGGACGCTGGAGCCCGTCTTCGCGCTGGCAGCGCGGCATGGTCTCCAGATCCTGATCAACCGGCCCTTCGCCATGGGGCAGTTGCTCCATGACACGCAAAGGGCGCGCGAGGTCGCCCTTCGGGAGTCGCTCGACCACGTCCTGGGCCAATCCTTTTCGGGCTACGTGCTGACGGGCACGAAGTCCGTGGACCACCTGCGCCAGACGCTCGCGGCCTTCCGCTCCCGGGGAGGCTGAAGATGTGGATTGCCTATGGCCTTGGCGCCGGGGTGATGCTCGGCCTCTACGATGTCTGGACGAAGAAGGCGATGACGGGCAACGCGGTCATCCCCGTCGTCATGTGGTCCTCGCTCTTCGGGGCGCTGGTCTGGGTTCCCACCCTGTTCAGCGGGGCGCTGCCCATCCACATCGACCCGTTCGGGCTGTCCTTCCGCGAGCACGCGCTCCTGCTGCCCAAGGGCGTCGCGATGACGGCCTCGTGGATCCTCGCCTACTACGCGGTGCGGGAGCTGCCCATCTCCATCGCCGGCGCCGTGCGGGCGTCGGGCCCTCTGTGGACGCTCGCGGGCGGGTTCGTGATGTTCCGGGAGCTGCTGACGCCGATGCAGTTCCTCGGCCTGATGATCACCGTCCTGTCCTACTACGTGCTCTCCGTCGTCGGCAGGAAGGAAGGCATCGTCGTCTTCCGCAACACCGCGGTGCTCCTCATGCTGTCGGCCACGGTGCTGTCCGCGGTGACGACCGTCTATGACAAGTACCTGGTCGTCCAGCTCCAGCTCCCGGTGCTGGAGATCCAGGCGCACTCCGCCTTCCAGCGGTGCGCCCTGTCCGCCCTCGTCTTCGTGCCGTACATGCTGCGCAGGGGCGGCCTGGGATCGGGCCTCACCTGGAGCTGGGCCGTGCCCCTGGTGGGTGTCTCCTGGGTGCTGGCGGAGCTCATCTACTTCCACGCCCTGATGGACCCCCAGGCGATGGTGTCCCTGCTGTCCGTCCTGCGCCGCACGAGCCTCATCGTCGCCTTCCTCCTGTCCGCCCTCCTCTTCCGCGAGGCGAACCTCTGGCAGAAGACGCTCATGATCCTCGTGCTCATCGCAGGGATGGCCATCCTCATCCTCGGCCGGTGAATGAAAAACGGGCCGCTTCCCTTCCGGGAAGCGGCCCGCTCTTTCAAGGTCCGCGGCGGTGGTCAGGCGGCCGATCAGTCCTTCGTGCAGACGACGTCGTCGACCTGGAGGTGGTCGCGGTCGGCCACGCTGCGGCTCGGATAGAGGAGCAGGCGCCAGTCGCGCACGTTGCCGGTGAAGCGGAAGAACACCGGCTGCCACGCGTCGCTGTCGACGGCGACGAAGTCGGTCTGCGCGCTCCAGCCGCCACTCGAATAGGTGCGATGGCGAATGCTGCCGTGACCTCGCACGCGATACGAGCAGGAGTAGTTTCCGCTCGGGACGTTGAACTTCTCGAGGGAGAAGCGCTCGGCCACCTGGATCGGGACCACGAACTGCAGCGCCCTCGAGCCGCCGTGCACCGCGGTCGTGTAGGGCACGAGGCGCGTGGGCTTGATCTCGGTGCCCGGGTCGGAGACGCCGTTGTCGATGCCGTACCAGTAGTCCGGAATGTAATGGTTCCCGTAGTAGGGGATGGAATAGGTGTTCCAGGTTTCAAACCCACCATTGCGAATGATGTTCGAGGGGTGAGCGGCGGAGACGCAGCGCCGGGTCGCCGGGTCGCAGGCAGGCAGCGCACCGCGACAGTCGTAGGTGGTGAAGCAGGCGCCTTCGGCCAGCTCGCACACGCCAGTCGTGGGGTTGCAGGTCGTCGCCGGGTTGCTGCAGGTGACACCAGCGCAGGGGTCGCCCGCGACGCAGAGATGCGTGGTGTAATTGCAGACCGGCGTCTCCGGGGTCCCCGCGCAATCCGCGTGACGGGTGCAGCGATCCGCGGCGACCACACAGGTATGGGTGGCATCACAGGACTGCCACTCGCTGCAATCCGTGGCGTCCTGGCAGCGACCGGAGAGCGGCTCGCAGGTCGCGGTGGCGTTCACGCAGCGCTCCCAGGCCTCGCAGCTGATCGCATCACACGGCTCGTCGGCCCGCACGCAGCGCACATCGTCGATGAGCAGATGCTCGCCGCTGGTGTTTCGGACGCTGAAGATGAGCTCGAAGGTGTCGAAGACGTCGGCGGCGAGGTTGAAGTTGTACGCCAGCTTCTTCCACTCCTTGCTGTCGACCGAGGTGTAGGCCGAGTAGGAGGAGTAGTCGTCGTCGAAGAAGGCGTTTCGCACGTCACCGGTGCCCCGCGCCTGGTAGGTGCAGGAGTAGCGGCCCGCGCGCATTGACTTCGCCAGGGTGCTGAAGCGCTGGTGCGTGGTCGAAGGATTGGTCAGCCGGGCCGCGTTCGCGCCTTCGAAGGCATTCGTCGTCTCCCGCCCCACCCCGCCGGTCGAGATGTTCGACGTGCTGCCGTACCACTTCGCCGGAAGGGCACCGGGCCATTCTTCGAAGCCCCAGTTGTCGATGACGTTCCCCGTGGGAGGCTCGCCTGCGTCCGGTGTCCCGGTGCCTGCGTCCGGCGTCTCAGTGCCTGCGTCCGGTGTCCCGGTGCCTGCATCCGGCGGCTCGACACCTGCGTCCGGCGGCTCGGTACCTGCGTCGGGCGGCTCATGGCCTGCGTCCGGCGTCTCGGTGCCTGCGTCCGGTGTCCCGGTACCTGCGTCCGGCGTCCCGGTACCTGAATCCGGCACCTCGACACCTGAATCCGGCAGGGCCTGGCCGGCATCAGGAGTCACCTCTGGATCCGAATCACCGCAGGCGACCACCAAGAGCAGCAGCGAAGCCAGACACACTCGAACCAACGTCACAGCGAGCCTCCATTTTCCATGAAAGTTCCAGTCGTACCACACTTCTCCCAAGCGGAGGGCAGCGCCGGAGCCACCCGATGCGAGGCCCGTGAGCGCCCGCCGCGCTGCGGCATGCGCCCGGGGTTCTCGGCTTCTCACGCCCTTGGAACGGGGCACGCAACAAATAACTCCATCCCCCGACAATGTAGGCAAGCCTCCCCCGCTGCTCTACTCGGCTTCCCCCTCCCGAGGTCCCTTCATGGTCCAGGTCACGCGTCCTTCCAGCCTCACGTCGCCCCTCCAGACGCGGGTCGCTCCGGAAGCCTCCACCCGGTCCAAGACCGCGCAGGGCTACAACGCCGTGGCGGCGCGCGACAGCTTCACCGCGGCCCTTCCGGCGGGTGGTGCTCAGCGGGGCAATGCGCCCTCGCAGGTCAACAGCCTGCGCCTGCCCATCCCCTGGCCTGGCAAGGGCGAGGCGGACA
The DNA here is from genome assembly GCF_003612055.1 of Corallococcus llansteffanensis. Classification (GTDB taxonomy): domain Bacteria; phylum Myxococcota; class Myxococcia; order Myxococcales; family Myxococcaceae; genus Corallococcus; species Corallococcus llansteffanensis. The sequence goes on along the minus strand of NZ_RAWB01000184.1, from coordinate 7,668 downwards.
AGATCGGCTGGATCCAGAAGGCGTATCCGCCGGCCAAGGACTCCACGGCGGAGTTCCAGAAGCTCAACCAGGCCGTGCGCACGGGACAGAACGTGCTTCCTCCCGAGGCCAAGGACTGCGTGTTCCTGGCCGTGGGCGGGCTGCTGTCGGAAGCGGCGCCCAAGCAGCTGTACTTCGACAAGAACCTGGACGCGCTCGAGGCCCAGGGGCTGCAGGTGGGCCGGGTGCCCGTGGACACGGACATGGGCGTGGAGCACAACGCGGCCATCGTCCGTCAGGCGGTGCTCGAGGCCTCCAAGAACGGCAAGCAGGTGGTGCTCATCGGCCACAGCAAGGGCGGCCTGGACTCCGCGGCGGCCCTGGCGCTGTACCCGGAGCTCAAGGACCACGTGCGCGCCCTGGTCACGATCCAGTCGCCGTACGGCGGCTCGCCCATGGCGCAGGACCTGCTGGACAACCCGCTGGTGCGCTACGGGGTGGGCGGCGCCATCGAGGCCATTGGCGGCAGCATCCAGGCCGGTGAGGACCTGACGTACGACTCGCGCAAGAAGTTCCTGGCCGAGCACCCGATGCCCGCGGGCATCCCCGCCGTGTGCATGGCCTCCACCACCTCCAACCCCACCTCGCCGCTGTTCGTCGCCGAGGAGTACATGCAGCAGCGCTACGGCGTGAAGTCGGACGGCCTGGTGCTCCCGCAGGACGCGTTCATCCCCGGCTCCAAGTCCGTGACCCTGCACGGGCTGGATCACCTCGATTCGACCGGGACGACGCTGAACCCGTTCAAGCCCTACCACCCCGAGGACCTGACCCTCTCGCTGGTGGCGATGGCCTTGAACATGCCCAAGGGCAGCTGAGCGACGGGGCCCGGGAGGCGGTGCGCGGATAGATTCGGGTCCGTGAGCCACTTCCCGACCACCCTCCCCCCTGCCGAAGCCATTCCCCTGCGCGGAGGTCCGGTGCTGCGCTGGGGCGTGCTCGCTCCCGGACGGATCGCGGGCGGCTTCGTCTGGGCCCTGCATCAGCACACCGACCAGCGCGTCCACGCGGTCGCCTCTCGTGCTCCCGAGCGCGCCCAGCGCTTCGCCGCGACCTACGGCATCGCACGCGTCCACGAGTCCTACGAGCAGCTCGTCGCCGATCCCCAGGTCGACATCGTCTACGTGGCGTCTCCCCACAGCGAGCACAAGCGCCAGGCCCTGCTCGCCATCGCCGCCGGCAAGCACGTCCTCGTGGAGAAGCCTCTCGCGCTCGACGCTGGCGAGGCCCGGGACATCGCCAGGGCTGCTCGCGCCGCGGGCGTCTTCGCCATGGAAGCCCTGTGGTCGCGCTTCCTCCCGCAGACCGTGCTCATCGAACGGCTGCTGCGTGAAGGCGTGCTCGGAGACATCCGGCTCGTCACGGCGGACTTCGGGGGCCGCTTCGACTTCAACCCCGAAGGCCGCATCTTCAACCCCGCGCTCGGCGGCGGCGCGCTGCTCGACATCGGCATCTATCCCATCTGGCTCGCGCACTTCGTGTTCGGCCCGCCCGCGCATGTGCACGCCACGGGTTCCCTCGCCCCGACAGGCGTGGACGGACAGGCGGCGCTCATCCTCTCCTACGCCACGGGTGCCCAGGCGCTGCTGCACACCACCCTCTTCGCCGAGACGCCCCAGGAGGCCGTCATCGCGGGCACGCACGCGCGCCTCCAGCTCGACTCGCGCTTCTTCACCCCCGGCGGCTTCACGTTGAAGGCTGCGGGGTCGGACCAGCGGCTGCGTTGGACCGACCCGTCCGGGATCCACGGCAGTGAGGGCCTCGCGTACCAGGCCGCCGCGGTCGCACGGCACATCGCCGAGGGACTCACGGAGTCGCCGATGCATCCGCTCGAGCGCAGCATCGCGTTGCTCGAGACCATCGACTCGGCGCGCGGGCAGCTTGGCGCCTCCAGCCGCGCTTCGTGACGGGGCGCTGAGCGCGTCGCGGGTGGTGACTGCTGTCAGGGTGGGATGACTCCAGTCACCAGGGACGCGGGCCCGGTGAGCCCCGCCGCGCCTCGCGCTTCAAGGCCTGGCGGGGGTTCACCTCAAGGATATCCAGCACTTGGGTTCCAGAGGGCGCCGCCCGAAGGGTTGGCATGTCACGTGCTGTAGGTATTCGTCATTCAGCACCCTTCACTCCCCCGAGGAAATCCCATGGCCCTCTCGCCCGTGTCCAACCGCTCCGCTGCCTTCCGCGTCCCCTCTCAGGAGGTGGCGACCCGACCTGAAGGCATCTCCGGCCCCCGCTCGCAGGGGTGCGTCGGCCAGAAGTCCGGTTCGAACCTGGCGTCCCAGCTCCAGCAGGATGGCTTCAGCGCGGGCCCCCAGCAGGGTGCGCAGTTCAAGCAGTTCATGGAGGGCCTCAGCGAGGTGATGAAGGATCTGGAGCAGCTCGCCCAGATGCTCCAGACCAACGGGCTCGGTGAAGCTCCCTCCCTGGGCGGCGAGGACGGAGCCGAGGCCTCGTCGGGCGTGTCCGGCGCGGACGGTGCTTCCAGCGCGGGTGACTCGTACGAGGCCGGCTCCACCGAGACGGCCGGCTCCACCGAAGCGGCCGGCTCCACCGAGGCGGCCGGCTCCGCGGGTGAGGTTCCGCAGGGCCAGGTGGGTGACTGGATCAAGCAGGCCCAGAAGCTGCTCGCCGCCGCGGGCATCCCGGCCGACAAGATGAACGCCCAGGACATCGCGAAGATTGTCGAGCACGAGTCGAGCGGCAACCCCACCGCCATCAACCTCACGGACCAGAACGCCAAGGACGGTCACCCCTCCATCGGTCTGATGCAGACCATCCAGCCCACGTTCGATGCGTTCAAGCTCCCGGGCCACGACAACATCCGCAACCCGGTGGACAACATCGTCGCGGCCGTGCGCTACGCGGTGGACCGCTACGGCTCGGTGTCCAACACGCCGGGCATCAAGGGGCTCAACGGCGGCAGCGGCTACGTCGGCTACTAGGCCTCAAGGAAGCCGGCACGCGCGCAGCGAGCCTCCGGCGATGACCGCGCACGCGCCCGAAGCGCCTCCCGGACATTCGGCATCCGACCGACAGGGTTGGTGGCACTGTTTCCCACCTCCCAGGTCCACGCAGAAACCGCACCGGCCACACTCCAGGGAGGACGCGCAGTAGTTGCCCAGGGTCGCGGGCGGGGGCAGGCCGTCACAGGACTCGACGCACGGCCCGTCCGGAGCGCACTGGTAGCTGGCGGGACAGCCCCGGGCGCAGCCCTGGGAGCAGCGCCCGCCAAGGCAGCGCGCGAACGTGGGACAGGAGACGGAGTCCGAGCAGGACTCGGTGAGTCGGGGCCCGGGCTCGCACTGTTCATACAGTTCATGGCAACGCTGTCCGTCCGGGCAGTCGCGGTCGCTGGCGCAGGACCGCGTGCACTCGCTCCCGGAGCAACCCCCGTCAGCCTCCTCCCGGACCTGGATGTCGAGCGGACAGCCCGTGGCCGTCAGCAGCGCCAGCGTGAGGAGGAGCCACGAAAGGAAGAGGCGCATGGGGACCGGAGCGCACGGTACCCCAACGCCCGGTCCGCTTCTCCAGGGCGAAGCGGCGGCCAGCCGGTGCGCCCCTCCGACCTCGGAACGGGACGCACCGGCCGGCCACACCTCAAGGCGTCGAGGTGGGCACCGTGTAATAGACGAGCAACCGCGGCCAGCGGACGTCGGTGTTGTTGTACTCGCGCGAGTGGTACAGCGAGCGGGACCCTGCGGAGTCGAGCCGCAAGGAGATCATCCCGTCCGAGTACAGCGCCTGCTGCACGGGCGCCACCAGCTTCGGGCTCGCGTTGATGCCCGCCTGGGTCGTGTACGGCACGGCGCGGGTCGGGAACTGCCAGGAGCCCAGCTCACAGCTGGAGCTGGAGGGCCGGTTGTTCCAGGTGATGCCGGTCTCGCTCCAGGCGTCGTCGGAGACCAGCCGCGTGTAGACGTTGCCGTCCACACCCTCGGAGTTCTCGCTGCCAGGGGACGTGGTCACCAGGACGACCGAGGCCACCCGCGCGGTGGCGGGAATGGCGCCGAGGTTGAAGCGCAGGAAGGTCTCCGCGTCCGCCCGGTCGACGGTCAGGTTCATGGACGAGCCAGCGTTCGCGTTGGGATTGCTCTTCTGGACCTGCGCATCCGCCACCGGGGAGAGGGCCACCGCCTGAAGCTCCGACGTCACCCACGGATCCGTGGGCTCGAAGTAGTTGACGATGAGCTGGGGCCGCTCGCTGGCGATGGCGTACTCGCGCGAGCGGTACACCGTCTTGTAGCCCGGGGACCTCAGCCGCAAGGAGATGCGCTGATCCGAGTCCAGGGCCTGCTGCACCGGCGCCTTCAGCTTCGGGTCGAAGTTGAGGCCGACCTGAAGCGTGTCGACGTTGTTGTACCAGAGCCACCAGGAGCCCAGCGCGTCCCCGCTCACCGCGGGCCGGTTGGCCCACGTCATGCCCAGCTCGCTCCAGCTGTCGTCCGGCACCAGGTGCGCGTAGACGCTGCCGTCGCCGCCGTTGGCGTAGCCGTCGTAGGCCAGGGCCTTCAGCATGACCGAGGCGACGCGGGCCCCCGCCGGGATGCCGCTGAGGTCGAAGCGCAGGTACGCCTCTTCGTCCGGGCTGAGGACCAGGTCGGACGTGCCCAGGTTCGACTGGGGCTGGCGCGCCGAGACATACGTGTCCGCCTCGGCCTCCAGGACCACCTGCGTGGGCGTGGAGGCGTTGGACACGGGGCACGGGGGCGGCACGAAGTACGAGACGAGCAGCTGCGGCCAGCGGACCTCCGTGTTGGTGTACTCACGCGAGTGATACAGCGTCCGGTACCCGGGAGAGTCCAGCCGGAAGGAGATCCTCCCGTCCGAGCCCAGTGCCTCCTGCACGGGCGCCACCAGCTTCGGGCTCGAGTTGACGCCCGCCTGGGTCGTGTACTGGCCATTGCGGTTCCACAACAGCCAGGAGCCGAAGTCCTCACTGGAGGCGGAGGGCCGGTTGTTCCAGATGATGCCGGTCTCGCTCCAGGTATCGTCGGAGACCAGCCGCGTGTAGACGTTGCCGTCCGCCCCGTCGTAGGCGGAGCCGTCATACGACGTGGCCACCAGCGAGACGGCGACCACCTGCGCGTTGGACGGGACGCTGCCCAGGCCGAAGCGCAGAAAGGTCTCCGCCGCGGTCCGGTCGACAGTCAGGCCCATGGCCGTGCCGGAGTTGGTGTTGGGGCTGGCCGCCAGGACCTGCGCGTCCGCCATCGGGTAGAGGGCCACCACCTGGAGGTCCGACGTCACCTGCGGATCATCGGGCTCGAAGTAGTTGACGATGAGCTGGGGCCGCTCGCTGGCGACGGTGTGCTCGCGCGAGCGGTACACCGTCTTGTAGCCCGGGGACTTCAGCCGCAAGGAGATGCGCTGATCCGAGTCCAGGGCCTGTTGCACCGGCGCTGTCAGCTTCGGGTCGAAGTTGAGGCCGACCTGCAGGGGCGCGGGTCTGGCGGTGCCGTACCACAGCCACCAGGAGCCCAGGTCGCCGCCGGCCACCGCAGGCCGGTTGGCCCAGGTCATGCCCGTCTCGCTCCAGGTGTCGTCCGGCACCAGGTGTGCGTAGACGCTGCCGTCGCCGCCGTTGGCATAGCCGTCGTAGGCCAGGGCCTGGAGCATGACCGAGGCGATGTGGGCCCCCGCCGGGATGCCGCTGAGGTTGAAGCGCAGGTAGATCTCGCCGTAGCTCCGGTCCACGGTCAGGCTCGTCGACGTGCCGTAGTTCGTCCCCGACTGGGACGACCAGACATACGTGTCCGCCTCGGGCTCCAGGATGATCTGCTTTGGGGTCGGCGCGGTGTCGAGCGCGACGGCCCGGGTCCGCGTCGGGGAAGGCGGCGCGGCCGGCTCGGGGGGCGCTTCGCCAGCGTCACAGCCCGGGACGAGTCCCGCCACGAGGGGAACGAGGAGCAGGGAACGCAGGGACTGCTTCCAATGGGATGCTCGATGCATGCAATGGCACTCGGGGTCACGCGCGCCGGTTCGTTCCGACACGACGCGAGGCCCTTGAGCAACCCCGGGGCCAGGACCTTCGCGAAGGTGAAAACCCTGTCACCTCCGGAGCTTGCACGACCGCGGGAGCCGGACCGTGGCGGCCCTCACGCCAGAACGTGCCAGGACTGGCACGCGCGCTGACGCTCCCAGCGGACGCGCATGTCATGGGATTGCACCCCGCGCACGGCGGCCACTTTCTTCCGGCCCACCGTGCGTTGGGTGTTGCTACCGCGTTGTTTCGGTCAACCCCGGAGGGCAGATGAAGCTGACCGGCGAGGACCACACCTGGGCCAGGTTCGTGTCATCGGTGGCGGCGAAGTAGACGCGGCTGCCCACGCGGGTGAACCCATCCGGCGAGGAGCCACCGGGCCCTGGCCGGATGTCCGCCAGCTGGCCCGTTGTCGCCACGGTGCCCCGGGTGAACCAGGGCTCGGTGAACCCACCTTCGGGCGATCCGCTGAAGAGGACCACGCCCGCGCCCGTGGCGAAGACGGGGGAGATGTACTCGTCGCTCCGGCTGAGCTGACGGAAGAGGTCGCGCGTCCCCGCCGCCGTCCCGTTGGTCACCCACAACGTCACGTCCAGGGGCGAGGGGCCGGGGCTGCTGATGGCCACGGAGAAGTAGATCTGGCTTCCGGAGATGGCTGTGTTCTGCACGTAGGGGATGGCGAAGTCGTTGCTCGCGTAGGGATTGGGCAGGGTCGTGACCAGGGCCTTGCCACCGCCGCTCAACGCCAGCCGATCGATGCGCAGCCGCCTCGTGGTCAGGTCCGCGGACGACAGGTAGACGGAGGAACCCACCGACCCGAGCAGCCTGACGGGCTTGCCGAACGCGTCCAGCCGGACGGTCCCCGCGGCCGTGCCAGTCGTCCTCCACACCTCGTGGTTCGGACCGTCTTGCAAGATGAACAGGCCCAGGTCTCCCGCGCGGCCCACCTGCGTGATGGGGACGGAGTCCGCGTCCAGCCGTTCGACGGAGGTGGTGCCGGCCAGCGTGCCATCGGTGCGCCACAGCGTGGTGCCCGTGGGCTGGGAGAAGAAGAAGAGCAGCGCGTTGCCGACCTTCAACGTATCGAAGCCAAGCCCGGGGTTCTCTCCGAAGTTCCTCACCCGCAGGGTGCCCGTGGTCGTCCCGTCCGAGCGCCACAACTCCACCCGCGAGGCCTCCGTCGGCGTCGCCGGCACCTGGCGGAAGAAGACCAGCCGGCCGTTGACCTCGGTCAGGTTGCGCAGCGAGGAGCTGGAGGCCCCAGGCGTGATGTCCCGGACGAGCCGGGTGCCGCTGGTCGTCCCGTCGCTGACCCAGAGCTCCGTTCCGGTGGCCGGATCATAGAGCTGGAAGAAGAGCCTGTTGCCCACCGCGACCAGGTCCGTCAGGCGCGGGAACCCGACGGCGGCCGCAGGGAACGCCCTCACCTGGACAGTGCCCGCGTCCGTGCCGTCGCTCTTCCACAGGGTCGTGGTGCCGTCGAGCGGGTCGGTGACGAAGTAGAGCGTCCCCTGGACGTCGGTGAACCCCAGCACCCGACTCCGCGGGTCGGAGCCTGGGGGCGTGACAACCTTCAACCGCGACGCCACCCCGGCGGGACACGCCTGCTGGATCACCCCGTATGAGGGCTCCTCCACCGTGGCAGCCTCCCCGCC